>CAYRLQ010000292.1:0-5494 GCA_964425145.1 uncultured Nitrospiraceae bacterium | reverse complement strand
CCACATTGTTCACAAAGAAAGAGAAAGTACCAAAGAGAAAGAAACTTGCGACTACTGCGACTACTGACATTTCAATACATCCTAAAAAGGTCGCTTTAAACATACAATTCACAGGATTTACAAGACTCTGTGTCTCTATCTTATTTACCCGCCAGAGGCGGGTGAATCTTGTCAATCCTGTCAAAAAATAGGTGTGAGTCAGGGCACCTAGCACTGGCACAGGGGCTAGAGTTCCAGAATGGGGGCATCGATGAGTTTGGCGGTGCGGACGACGTCTTCGTGGCAGGTAAACAAGAGTATTTGATGATTTTCGGTGATCCGCGCCAGGAGCCTCATGGTGCGTTCGAGGCGTTCGTCATCGTAGTTGGCGAAGGGGTCGTCGAGCAGCATGGGGATGCTTTCGCGGTTCTCACTGAGGATGCGGACCATGGCGAGGCGCAGCGCGAGGTAAATCTGGTCCACCGTGCCCTTACTGAGGCGCTGTTCGATGTCTTTGCCGATGCGTTTGGTCTGTGGAATCCGTACGCTGATTCTCAGGTCCCGATCGATGAGTAGTTCTTCGTAGGCGCCCGCGGTGATTTCGCTCAGGAACGCCGACGCGGCGGCGGCCAGGCGCGGGGCGATGCGTGAATGCTTATCGCGGGCTACCTCCTCGATTTGGGCCATGGCATAGCCGACGGCGCGTCGTTCAAAGTCGAGTTCCTCGATACGCCGTTCAACAGCGGCGCGTTCTTCCTCGATTTCGTTGAGCGACCGGGCGCTGGCGGCGCGTTCGGCCAGTGTGATGTGAAGGGCGTGCTCCTGTTCCTGCAGGGCGTCGATTTTCTCGCCGAGTGTTGCCAGTTTGCGTTTAATCGCCTCGATGTCGCCGCCGGTGGCCTTGCGGCATGGCCCGTCCGCCTCGACTTGGGCGCGCAGCGCCGCCAGTTGCTGCCCACGGAGGAGTGCCTCGAGCTGTTTCTCGAGGGCAATGCGGTTGTCCCAGGTGTCCTGATACTCGCGAGCGCGGTCGGCCTGGGTGTGCCACGCTTCGGTCGATTCGACATCAGCGTCTTTCAAGGATTGGGCGAGCACTTCTTCATGTTTCTTCAGTTCCTGCTCTTCCTGCCCGATCCGTTGGTCAAGGGCGGTGGCGTTTTCTTGTAACACGTCCATCCGGCCGCAGCGTTCGTGCAATTGCGCCGCGCGAATTCGGTAGGACCGCACTGCACGCAGGGCGCTGTCGTGCTTGCTTTCCTCGATGTAGCCGCTATCGCGCATCTTTTGACGCACCTCGAGCGACAGGTCGCGCTCTGTCTCGAGCAGTGTCTCGAGTCCCTCGCTTAGTTTGCTGATTTCCCGCTGGCGCCGTTGTAGTAATTCCTTGCTTTCCATCATACGGCGCTTCGCATCGCGGTATTCCTGGTAGCGCGCGAGGGCCTGGCTCGTCGCGTCGTCGATGTCCTCCTCGTCCTCCAGCAGCACGTCCAATTCGGCGAAGGTCCGGCGATAGCGTTCGAGCAGTTGCGCCACGCGCTCTTCGGCCTCACGGGCGCGCGCTTGCTGCTCTTCGGCGGCCTGTTCGAGCGCGGTGAGTTCCAGTGTAGTCTCCCGGTATTGGTCGAATAGTGCCTCGAGTTCGCGGATTGTCTCCGAATCGGCCTGGCGCATCATCTGCTCGATGGTTTCGCGGTTGGCATCCCCGCCTTGCAGCCCGGCTATCTCATCTTGGACAGCCTCGAGCTCTCGGGCGGCGCCCTTGGCGCGGACGCGCACGTAGGCCCAATTGCACAGGAACCACAACAGGCCCAGGCCGGTCAGCGTGATGGTGATTAGAATCGCCCAGTTTCCCGTGGCGTATGCGACGCCGAGCAGCGTGATCAACAACACCGCGCTTACGATCGACATGTGCATGAAGCCGGGCTGCCGGTCCGCATACTCCTCGGTGTCGGCCTCAAGGCTTTCAGCGTAAGACATACGCTGGCCGAGCTGTTCATCGAGCAGGCGCGTCCCGAACTCGTAGTCGCGTGCCATGGCGGGGAAATCATCGCACTGCGCGAAGACCCCCTGTGGGCCGGCCAGCGTTTCCCGGTGCTGCTCGATGTCGGCGTCGAGTTTTTCCCGTTTGGCGCACTCATCGTCACGCGACCGCTGCGCCACCCGGAACGAACTGCTCAACTGCGTGAGCCACTCGACAGGGTCCGAAGCCATGCGGCTGAAGTCCGGGAGCGTGGCGAGATCGTCTTCGGCCTGTTGACGCCGCTCTTCGGTTGATTCCCGCGCCGATTGGGCTTCATCCAGCCGGTCACGCAGGCGGACAATTTGCGATTCGAGGTCGGCTAATTGGATTTCCACTTCCTCAGGGATGTCTTCGGGCGGCTTGGCGCCTTCCGGGCCGAGGCGTTTACGCTCGGCCTCGAGTTGCCGTTCGAGGTCCTTGCGCTCGGCGCGCATGTGTTCGAGTTGTGCCTGGGCCGCGTCGATGGCCGCTTCGGTGCGCTGCACTTCGGGCAAACGGTCGAGTGGGAACTCACGCACGGAACTCAGCGTAAAGCAGCGCTCTGTTGCGGCCTCAATCTGCTCGGTCAGGCGCTCGGCCTCGGCCAGGCGCTCGGCCCGGGCGGCGCGCTCAAGCGTCGTGAGTTCTTCCTGGAGTTTAACCCGGCGCCTCCGCGAGACCCTTTCTTCGTCCAATAGCGCCCGGCGCTTTTCTCCGATCCCGGCGAGTTCATCACGCAACGCCAGCGCTGCATCATGTTCCTCGCTCAGCTTGACGTGCCGGGCCCGGGCGGCGGGCAATGGGCGGTGTGCGGCGTTCTGCTGCCCGATGAAAACGATGCGGTTTGCGAGCCAGTTCAGGGCCGTCTCGGCGGAACTGATTTCCTCACCGGAATCGGCCAGAGACAGGAGTTTCTTACGGATTTCGGCCAAGGCGTTCTTGTCGCCGAGCCTGTCGATGGTAATCTGGGAGAAGGTAGCCGTGCCGAGGAACACGTCCTTGGTCAGTCCCAGGTGGCTGAGTGCAAAAGCCGGCTCCCGACTGCCAAGCCGCTCGAAGTCGTCCGTGATGTCCCGCGCATTGGTTTGGTCATAGACTCGGACTGATTCGTTCTTTTCGCTAAAGCTCCGCGTCACCTCGATGCGGCGGCCATCGTCGAGTTGGTAAACCACGCGCCCCCCATAGCGGTCCGGGTCGGCCCAGGGCCGGCGTAGTTCGTGCTCGGGGTCGTAGAGCCGGTGCATGGGGCCGCGCTTCTGCCCGTAGAACATATCGCCGATGAAGTTGCGGAGTGTAGTCTTGCCTTGTTCGTTCGGGCCGATGATCACCTGTAGACCCTCGTCAAGTTCGAGCACGCGGTCCGAGAACAGCCCATACCCTTCCAGTGCCAGTGTGCAGATTCTCACGGGCTAGTCCTCTTCCAGTTCGTAAATCGCCGGCTGCCGTTGCCGGTAGGCGGCCAGACCTAGCTCACGCGCGCGCTTCACGAAGCGCCGCCGGGCTTCATCGGGAGCGTCCGCGGTCTCCTCGTTCAGCTTCCGGATGAACACTCCCAGACAGGTGTTCTCGCGGGCCAGTTCCTCGTAATCTTCCATCCGCTCGGCGGCATTGACCAGGTCCAACGCCTCGAAGGCCGACGCGGCGGCCCCGTGAATGGCCGGGATGCTGATGTGCAGGTCCGGTCCGCACAGGCCCACCAGCGTGACGCGGGCCACTTGGGCCTGTTCGGAATCGGTCCCGATTGCCCGGATCGCTTCGATCACCTGCTCGGCCGTGTCGAAATCGGAACAGTCGACCGTATGCGTGCTGTATACCACGCTGGAGGACGCCACCGGGGTGACTCGAACACCCTTATCATCGATCTCGACTTCGAGATAATACCGCGGGCCGGTCTCGTCGAAGTTGTGCCCCTCCGGGGCGCCGGCGTAGTGCATCACGGTGTCGAACTCGCCTTCGATCGGGGTGGCCGAATGAAAATGACCCAGGGCCAGGTAATCCAGCCCCTTCACGGCGGCCGTCGCCGCGTCGAATGGTGCACAGGCCTCCTTATCCACCGGCTGGTGGCCTCGTTCCGACCCATGCCCCACGGCCACCTGTACCCGGCCCTCCAGTCTCCTTACGCGCAGGTCCCCGAAGGGATTTGTAGCAATCTCCGGCCCATCGAATCCAAAGCCGTGCACAATCAGCTTCTCGTCCTTGAGTGTGTGCGATTTCCAGGCGGGACTGTCGAAGATGACCACGTTGCTGGGCCACGAGGCGGTCACGTATGGCGAACGAGGCACATATGGGTCGCGGTTGCCAGGGGCGATCACGACCGGCAGCGGGCGAACCGCATCGAACTCCGCCTGCAAAAACGCCACCGTATCGCGGCTGACGCGGTCCAGGTCGAACAGGTCCCCCGCGATAAGCAGCGCGTCCGCCGGCCATTGCGCAGCACGGGTCACGATCCTATGAAACACATCCCGCAGGCCCTCTCGGCGGCGATTCCCAAACCCGGCCGGCATGCCCAGTGCCGCATAACACGCGTCCAGGTGTACATCCGCTGTGTGGACCAATTTCATTTCTGAGACCATCTCGCCAGTGGCTCTGACATCACGTTCACCTACAGCAGCGAAGTATAAAGTATAGAGTGTAAGGTGTAAAGGGCAAACCGTCCTGGGGCCAACGCCGCATAAAAAACTCACTTCTGTGACGCAGGCCCACCCGAAATGTGGAGAACCCGGAACTTGGTTCATTTTGGGACTTTGCCTTTTGGGGCGTTGAAGTTATAGTAATACATGCCGTACCTGGCAAGTGGAATTGATATTGGAGAAGGCAAACGAGTTTTTGTGTCGAAAGCGGTCTTGCCATTGGTCAAAAAGGAGTTCCTGAGATGAAACATACGATTCTGCCCACGATAGTGGCGCTTGGGTTGCTGTTGTGCGCAAACAGAGCCGTGGCCCAGAGCGCGATTCACCTCACCGCGGCGCCCGGAACGGTGCGCGTCCGACAAGAGGGACCCCTCGAGGGGGCCGACTCGGTTCAGATCGCGTGCGCCCGTGGTGAATACGAATCGTTCCAGGTGACCGTAACCGCTGTGGGTGGGAACCTGGAGCGGGTTGAGGCGGAGGTCTCGCCACTTGGAAACGAGGACAACGTGATGCTCGCGCCCGGGGGCGTAGTTATTTACCGTGCCGCCTACGTCCCGCTCCGGCAATCGGCGCCCCGCGCCACCTGTCCGCCCGGCTTGATAGCCGATCCGCTGGTCCCGTTCAGTAATCCCTACACGGGCGAGCCGCTTCAGGGGCCGCGATGGAGCGGCGGGAAGCTCGTCGGTGCACGATTCGGGGGCGCCGGATTCGACCTGTGGCAAGACCGGCATCAGCCGCTTTGGGTGGATGTGTACGTGCCGAAGGAAACTGTCACGGGCCTCTACACCGGCACGTTTAAGGTCTGGGCGAAAAATGCGGAGCCGGTCGAGCTCTCTGTGCGACTGGTCGTGTGGAACTTCGTGCTCCCCGACGGGCCGACGCATGA
>CAYRLQ010000291.1:0-5505 GCA_964425145.1 uncultured Nitrospiraceae bacterium | reverse complement strand
TTTTCCGCCAGAACATCTATCACGTGCAGTTCGTGCCGATTCAGCCACCAGAGACCCCGAAGGAGAAGGAGCCTGAGACCCCAGTGCCACAGGAACCCGAGCCTGAGTTGGAACCCGAGCCCGAGCCGAAACCCAAGCCGGAACCGGAACCGAAGCCCAAACCGAAAGTGGAACCGAGGCCCAAGCCACCTAAACCCAAACCGAAGTCGGCGCCGAAACCTGAATCTAAGCCTGCCCCGAAACCGAAGACGCCAGCGCCAACCGGCATTACTATGAAACAGAAGTTGCCAAGCGTGCTGGACGTCTGGGGCCGCTTGGTGCAGCGAAAAGTCGAGAAGTATTGGGAAGTGCCTCCGGGCATCCGCCTTGACCTTGACAACAACGAGGCCGAGGTTGCGTTCTGGGTCGGTCGGGACGGCGATCTCCTGGGAGAACCGCAGGTCGTTAAACATGCCAGCGACACGGCACTGGGCGAATCGGGAGTGCGCGCCATCAAACTAAGTGCACCCTTGCCGCCCTTACCCGAAGACTACGAAGAACCCGAACAACAAGTGGTGTACGTCTTTGCACTCGTCCGATAAGGCGCGGGCGCTAAGCGGCATCCCTCCACGAAAAGGAAGATTACTATGAAAGGCGTTCGTTGGGCCTTGGTAAGCCTGGTTGTCCTTGGGGGTTGCTTGCCTGCCGGGGCGCAAGGCGTCGTACGCATCCGGTCGGTGGACACGATAGATACCCAGATTCCCATCGCGGTGCCCGATGTTGGCGCAGCCCCCGGCATGGAAAGCGTAGCCAAGACGATTGCCGAGGTAATCCGGTTCGATCTCAGGTTTACCGGGCTGTTCAGGTTACTGTCGCCAAGCCAGTACCCGGCCGATTTCCCCGGCTATTCCGAAGACGCCACGCAAGTTGATTTCAGTGCCTGGCGCGCCACCAGGGCCGAGTATCTCGTATACGCGTACATCTCGGCGAAGGACGGCGACCTGGTGGCCCAGTGCCGCCTGTTCGACACGCTGACGGGCGCCCAGGTTATCGGCCAGTTGCTTACCACGCAACGCAAGCATCCACGGCTCGCCGCACACAGGTTCGCGGAGGAGATCGTCCGGTTCCTCGACGGGGTAGCAGGTATCGCAACGTCGGAAATCTGTTTCAGCGCGGGTACGGAGGGCAAGAAGGAGATCTACATAGCGGATTACGATGGGGCGAATGTCACCCAGGTGACACGCCATGGGTCGATTTCAATTAAACCCAACTTCTCGCCCGACGGACGCATGATTGCATACCTTTCCTATAAAGACCGCTATCCGTTTTTATACATTTTTGACCGACGCACAGGGAAGTCCGCACCGCTGTCGAAGAACGTGGGCCTTAACGCCGCCCCCGCCTGGGCCCCCGACGGAAAGACCCTGGCGCTCGTGCTGAGTAAGGACGGCAACCCGGAGATATATTTGAAAAACAGGGACGGGTCCGGCTTGCGACGGTTGACCAACGATCGCAGCAGCGATACCTCACCTACCTTTAACCCAGACGGTAAGGAGATCGCCTTCGTCAGCGACCGCGTCGGGCGGCCGCAGATTTTCGCTATGAATATTGACGGCACGGATGTCCGCCGCCTGTCGTACCAGGGAGGGAGCTCGTATGACCCCGCCTGGTCGCCCGACGGCAAATCGATTGGCTACGTGGTGGAAAAAACCGGCGCAGGGCTCGAGATTTACATGATGGACGCCGACGGGAAGAATCCACGCCCGCTTACGCAGTCCCACGGCAGCAACGAATCACCCAGTTGGTCCCCCGACTCGCGCCATATCGTGTTTGCCACCACCCGTTCTGGTAGGTCCGAGCTCTGGGCCGTGACACTCGAAACCGGCGAAGAATTCCGCCTCTCCTCGATGAAGGCGTCTTGCCAAGGCCCGTATTGGGGCCCCCGGAGAGACTGATCCGGATTGTGGGTTTCGGATTGGGGATTGTGGCCCCGGCGTCTCGCGCGCGCTGTCGGCAGAGGTTGAACTCCCAGAAGCGTAGGCAAGCATTGAGAGCTGAAAACCTGCCATGAACCAAAAACTCATCGTACAGAACCGCCGGGCACGGCGGGATTACCATATCCTCGACCGCTTCGAGGCCGGAATTGAACTGCGCGGCACCGAGGTCAAATCCCTTCGCGCGGGGCACATGACGCTCAAAGACAGTTACGCTGATGTCGAGAACGGTGAGCTGTTCCTCATCAACGCGCACATCAGCCCCTACGAACAAGGCAACATTTACAACCATGACCCCGAACGCCCCAGGCGTCTGCTCATGCACAAACGCGAGATTCTACGGCTCGGACAGCAGATTGCTGAAAAGGGGCTGACCCTGGTGCCGTTGCGCGTTTACTTCAAACGCGGCCGCGTCAAGGTCGAACTGGGCCTCTGCCGCGGCAAGCACATCATCGACAAACGCGCTGCCCTCCGCGAACGCGACATCAAGCGCGAAACGGACCGTGACCTCCGAAACGCCACACGCCGCAGACCTCCGTAGCCGCCGGTGCGCCTATCCTAGAAAAAGCACTTGAACCACGGCAAGCGCGGAGAAAACAGGGTAAACAGCCGACTTATGCGGATGAACCGGTTCACCCAACGGGTGATGCTCACGACATCCCAAATGCGCTTGTAAGTCAAGTATTTGCACCTCCGTGCCTCCGTGTTCTCTGTGGTTACTACTCGGGCCGCAAAGTAGTTTGCATCTGGCCGTTCCCGGTGTCTCTGGAAGGGACTGCCAGTACCTCACGCAGAGGCGCAGAGGACGCAGAGAAGTGGAAACCATTTACTGGTCGGGATAGTAATTGCCGTTTTTAGGGTCACTTGTTCTTGTAGATGACGACTTCGTCGCCGATGTGGAGGATTGGGGCTTTCTTCCAGCCGTTCCAGTCGAAGAGCTGGCTCAGCCGGACGCCGTAACGGCGGGCGATGGTGGTGGGGTTTTGGCCCGTGGCTACGATGTGGACGATCCTCTCGGCATCCTCCTCGGGCTTGGACGGAGTAGCCTCGGGCGGACTCGGGGGGGCCTCAGCGCTTTGTGCTCTTTTCCTGACGCCCTCCGGGGCCACGTACACGACGCATTCGTCGCCGATGTGCAGGATCGATCGGGCGGTTAGAGCGTTCCAGGCGAGAACGTCGGTCGTCCGCACGCCGTACTTAGCGGCGATTACACTGGCGTTGTCGCCTTGGGCGACTTTATGGATGATTTTCGCGGCGCCCGGTGGCAGGGCGGCCTTAGTCTTTGGGCCGGATGACCTTATATTCGCAGCCTCAGGAGGGCCGTCCGTGTAAACGACCAACTTGTCGCCGATCATGATCTTCGAGGTTTTGGTCAGCTTGTTCCAGCGCAGAAAGTCCTCGAGTTGCACGCCGTAGCGGCGCGCGATTTTCGCGGGATATTCCCCCGCGCGCACCACATGGTTTTGCTTCGTGCCGGTACCCGACGCCGACGAGGCACTTGGCGGAGAGACATACAGGCGTTGCCCAATATGAATGCGCGACCGCCCGCCGAGGTTGTTCCACTTCTGGAGGTCGTCCACGGTGACCTTTTCGGCCTTGGCAATGTCGTACAAGGTATCACCGGATTTTACCTGGTAAATGTGGCTTCCGCCGTGGGTCCTGACGCTCCCCGCGCTACCCCCCACGGCGCTGGCGTGGCCGGGAATGGTCAGCCTCTTACCCACCTGGAGCCGGCGGGCGGATCGAATTTTGTTGATCCGCATCAATTCCTTGGCGGAAACGCGATACCTCTGGGAGATGTGCGAGATGGTTTCGCCGGGCCGGACGACGTGGACGCCGGGCTCACCCGAAGCGTAGGTCACCCTGGGCACTTTCTTGAGCGCGGCGAGCATCTTGGTTCGCATGTCCGTCGGGACCGTAATCTCATATGTGCCCGATGGGCTGACCCCGCGGATCAGGTGGGGGTTGAGGCGCCCGAGCGTGCCCGAGGGCAGTCCGCAGGCTTTGTCAAGCGCGGCCAGGGAATAGGGCCCTTTGACAGGCACGCTCACGCACGGGTCGGGCGCTTGAGGCTCGAGTGTGAATCCGTAGCGCTCGGGGTTATTTGCGATGATGATGGTCGCCAGTAGTTTCGGATAGAACTTCTTGGTCTCGCGACGTATGTGGTACGCGGCGGGTGGGGTGTCAAGCAGGGTCCATAGGTCCCTTTCGCCCCCGTTGGCCGCGATGGCGCGCTCGATACCGCCCTCACCCATGTTGTAGGCCGAGATGGCCAGCGGCCAGCTCCCGAACAATTCGTAGAGGTCCTTGAGATAGGTGATCGCGGCCTGCGTGCACTTCTGCCAGTGGAACCGCTCGTCCACATAGTAGTCGATGCGCAGGTTATACCGCCGACCCGTTGAGCGCATGAACTGCCACATACCACCCGCGCCGGCCCTCGAGATGATCTTCGGCGTAAACTGGCTCTCGACCATCGCCAGCCACATCAGGTCCTTCGGCAACCCCGCTTTTGCCAGTTCCGACCGTATGTACGGGCCGTACTTGGCGCTGCGGTTCAATCCCGCCTGAAAGTTCTCTGTATACGGCTGCACGTTTTGGATTTCGCCGATTTCGGTCAGGACCCGCTCGTTGAGCGGAAACTTGATCGGCAGGTCGCCCATTATGCCCGGGCCGTATGCTACTTCGCCCTCGAACGCGGGCCGCATCCGTTCATAGAGCGGGGCCTGCTGCGACGTCGAGGTGAGGATGCTGTCAAACTCGTTGCGTAGGTTATAAAAAATCGCCGGGTCGAGGTCCGCCTCGATGAGCATTTCCAGCATGAGGGTGTATTGCCGCAGGGCGGCTTCGTGGTCGCCCTTTTCCTGGGCGGCATTGGCTGCGCGGAACGCCTCCTCGGCCGCCCTGAGCAGGTCCATCGCCGACGGAGGCGCCGCCGGTTCGAGTTCCACTGCGCCGACACGGGCCACGGGCACTGGCTTGAACTGATGCACGTCACGCGATGTCGTCGTACACCCGGCCACCAGGACGGCCAAGGTCCCCGCGGCCATCCCTAGGCGCCAAAGCGGGCCGCGCGTCTCACTCCCACGGCTCCGACGGCGCGGCATCGCACATCCGTCCTTATTCACATGGCTTGGATTTGTGCTGGCAAGTCCGACCAATCTATCCGTCCCAGTTGCCAGTTTCCGTTCTCCACATAGACCAGAGACCCCGGAGAGTATCATGCGCGCAACGCTCTGCCATATCCCGAGTCGGCCCTGGTACACCTCAACGCAAATAGGGACACGAATTGAACCGCGACGGATACTAAGCTTGGGAGTGTTCTAAAGTGCTGGAGCACTCGACTTTGCACCCTCAAACGAGTTTGAGGGTGCCGGCCATCCCCTTTTTGTATCCTCTTATCCTTCTTGTGTTAAGCTGTACATAGTGTAGACTACAAGCTGTAGCGTGTCAAGAAGCATGAATCGCCATAACTAAGCCCGTGCCTTGATCGGCCTTTTGCAGTCGGATGGGTTGCCAGTCAACCGCCTGATAC
>CAYRLQ010000290.1:0-5508 GCA_964425145.1 uncultured Nitrospiraceae bacterium | reverse complement strand
TGGAGAAAAACCTGAGCAAAAAAGGGACTGTCCTCGCGAGTCCCCGAGCAGGGACTGTCCCTTTTCTTGCGGCCCTGATGTTAGGTGGCGAAAACGTAGGTCCGAATCAGTGACGAACGATCCGCTTCATCCATTACCAGAACTCCCGCCTTTTCCACTCCGCTCCCCCGAAGTGGTTCGCGTTCTCGACCGTATTCGGTTTGAACTCGACGCGGATGACAAGTACGCCGAGTATTGCTGGTTCGCTCGCGAGTACCCGCGAATCTATCGCTATCATCTCGATCACGCAAAACTACGGCTGCGCCTGATTCACTCTCACTACGTGGACGCGCATCGCCACTTCGCCAAACAACTCGAAACCGCATCTGAGACGCTCTTCGAGACGTCCATCCAAAATCAGCGGTCATACGAAATCTATTGGGATTTCGAGACCTATCTTTCTGCGATCAACAGTGCACTTGATGTGCTCGCGCGCATTATCGGTACAGGTTATCACGACCAAACGCCGCCGTCATTCAACAAGCTATGCTCGAAAACAGACCTTTCCGGTTACGTGGATTTGCTTCGTGATGCGAAATGGCGTTGGGTCGGGCGACTGAAAGATTACCGAGATTGTTTCGTGCACTACACGCCAGTTGATACCATGACGTCTCTCGTGTGTCGGTTGTATCCCGATGGCTGGCACGTTCGCTGCAAATTGCCCGTTAACCCAAATGTTCGTGATATTTTGGGGTTCCGATTTTCGCGACGTGTGGAACTGCTAAAGTACTCATTGACGGTTTATCGCCACATGCAGGCGTTGGACAAGAAGGTTGCCAAGGCGCTATCTCGCGCGTATACTGACGGCGAGTATCCAAAACGGATTAACCATTTGTTTTTCGTTGGATCGCGGGGCAACTCCACATAACAAAACGATGCACCCGCCCCGGCTCGCTGTTGCGCGCTTCGGACGTCGTTTGCTTCGGTAACGGTTTCCGGCGTGCAAACGTTTACTCCGTTGACCCGCCGGGCGGGTGGTTTTGGTCGTTATGGCTTCGGTAAAGGAAAGTGGTAATGGAAGCTGAAGAAAAACTCAGGAATAAATTTGAAGAACTACTAAAAACAGGTAGCGAATTAAAGCATGGAAATGAACATGGCCAAGTTCGGAGCGAAGAGCATCGCCAAGAGTGTATCGGTTGGCTTGCTTCTGCTCAAAACTTCGTCCATTTTGTGATAAATAGTCCCAGCAATCCATATAGAAGGTCACTAGAAAACATATGCGATGATAGAGGATACTGTGTTCAAGAGTCTGTTGGTGCAGTTAGCGCAATCCTGCGGTCGTTATTACGGGATATCGACGCTGGTCTGCTGGCTTCTATTGAGGATCAAACCAGAGCCTCCGTCTTCGACGTTTTTTTGGATCACGCGAAAGAATATGTAAAACGAAAACGGTCAAACGAGGCCGGCGTTATAGCCGGAGTCGTGTTTGAAGACACGTTGCGGACCATCTGCCGTAACCAGGGTATAGAGGAAAAAGGCAAAAAGCTGGATTCATTAATAGATGCGCTTGTTAAAGCGGATACACTGACTCCGATAAAGGCGAAAAGAGCCAAGGCTGCGGGACACGTGCGCACAAAAGCGACTCATGCCCAATGGGACGATTTTGATTTAAAAGATGTCATCACAACAATTGATTTCACGCAAGAGTTGATACTAAAACACCTTGGGAAATAAGGCATAACAAGCCCGTCAAGCTCAAGTGAAAAAGCGGCCCGGCTTATTGTAGCCCTTCGCGGGAAATTGCCAAGTTTCCTCAGCACGCTCGCACGAAGGCACAATGTGAGAATCGGCGATAATCACTGGAAAGGAGTCTGGTGAAGTCCGAGGCAGGTCCATATGGGAAATATCGGTTAATACTAAAGACACAACGGAACCGGCATAATTAAGAAGGGTGAAGTGAAAAGTACCAAGTCCGAAGTTAGAAGTGTGGAGATCATCTGCACGGGGTGCCCGCTGGGGTGCAGGACCACCCTCGTTCTCGATAGCAAGGGGAATGTCACGGCGCTCAAGGATGCCGAGTGTAAGCGGGGCGAGAAATATGTTCTCGAGGAGTACAGGACCCCTGTCCGATACCTGACCACGACCGTACGCACTGGAGACCAACGTGTTCCATTGCTCCCGGTAAAGAGCAGCAAACCCATGCCCAAGGCGCTGCTTGCGGATGGGATGCGCGCAACGATTGACGTGGGCCTGAAACCGCCTGTAAACACGGGTGACATCGTAGTTCCAAATGTTGCAGGAACGGGCATAGACCTCGTGGCTACGGCTTGCTGGAATTTAGGGCCTCAAGTTCAGGGTTCATAGGGAAACCCGAAACCTTAATCCTAGAAAAAGCACTTGAACCACGGAGAGCACGGAGAACACAGAGTAAATAGGCGACTTATGCGGACGAACCGGTTCACGCAACTGGTGATGCCCATGACATCGCAAATGTGTTTGTAAGTCAACTATTTGCAACTCCGTGCCTCTGTGTTCTCTGTGGTTAATTGCCGTTTTTAGGTTGATTGAACGAGAGAACGCAGCATGAGCGACGCAAACGAGATTGATGTGATAACGCTGGAGCTCGCCGAGAAGGGGCTGAAAGCCGCGGAAAGGTTTGCGCGCGATATTATCGGGTGGGCAAGCAGTATCGCCGTCGTGGATGCCGGCGGCACGGTCATCGCCGTTCATCGCATGGACGGCGCGCCCCAGGCAACGCTCGATATCGCAATCGAGAAGGCATGGACCGGCGCGACGTTCCGTGCGCCCACCCTGATGCTTGGGCGTATGACCGACCCGCGCACGGCTATGATGCCTCTTGACCAGTTGCCTCTGGGACAGCACGGCATGGGACTCGCCGCGCGCCACAAAGGACGGCTGTGCAATATCATGGGAGGCATACCTATACGAGACAAGGATATGGAGGTCATTGGGGCCGTGGGCACAAGCGGCACGCCCTCGGCCTCTGACGATAACACGATTAGCCAGAAGGCCTGGTCTGCAATGTACGACCTTGAAGAGCCGAGCCACGGCAGATCGGACAACAGCGAGTCGAGAAGGCGGGGCCCCGTCCGAGCCGCAAGCGAGACATTATCGCTTGACTTTGCCGCACAACTGATTGAAGCCGCGATAGACAGGGCTTCGGAGCTCGGCACGCTTGGGAGCGTTGCTGTTGCCGACGAACACGGCTGGTTGATCGCGTTACACCGGATGGACGGCGCCCCGATGGCCACAGTCGAGATTGCCCGCGACAAGGCATGGACAGCCGCGGCGTTCAAGATGCGAAGCGCCCGCATCGACGGGTATGGCAACAAGGAGCTTCCCGGCTACGGGTTCAGCACGGCGAATTGGAACGAACGTGTCTGTCCCATTCCAGGCGGCCTCCCCATCGAGTCGGCAGGGAGAATCATCGGCGCGATAGGTGTAAGCGGCAGCACGCCGACGACTGACGAGAGAATCGCCAAACATGTCCTCAGACAATGTCTGTGACCTCGCTTTATTGACAATTCAACGGGAAAAAATGTAGGGCGCTGGCGCCCATCACGGATAACTGCTGGAATCTTGGAATAGATCGACTGAATTCTTCAATACGAGGACATTGCATTACATGAATGTTTTCACGAGAGCGTACCTGCTGCAGCACACCATCAGGTGGCGCCTAACGTGGGATCGGCGCAACACCCACTACCGATTCACCGTGCCGGGCAATCCGAAATTCATGGGCCCACGCGACGCCGTCAGCCAACTGATTCGAGATGGTGATCAGATTGCGATCTCCGGCTTGGGCGGCCAGCAGCGCGCTTCGATCATATACTGGGCCATCAGCGAGCTGTTCCAGGAAACGGGTCATCCCTGTAACCTCACGCTACTGACTGCCGCCGGTCAGGGCGGCCGCGGCAAGGTGCCGGGAACCGTCGATGAACTGGGGCTCGCAGGCCTCGTCAGGTGCTTGATTACCGGCCACCTCGAAACGTTTAAGTCCTTCCTGAAACTGGCGGACCAAGGCCAAGTGAGCCTGCAATGCCTGCCACAGGGCGTGCTGGCGCTGCTGATCGATGCGCAGGCGCGTGGCCGGGACTCGATTGTGCTCAAAACGGGCGTCGGTACTTTCGTCGACCCACGCACGGGCCGCGGCTCGCCCCTGACCAACACAGGCGCTGAGCAATTGGTCTCAGCGGAAGACGGGCAACTGCGGTACCGCGTCCCCAAGATCAACGTCGCGATATTCAACGCGCCCGCAGCGGACCGCGAAGGCAATATCTATGTGAAGAATTGCGCAATGATCGGCGAGAGCTACGAGTTGGCCAAAGCAGCCAAGCGCAACGGCGGCAAGGTCATTGTGAATGTCGGGCTGGTTGTGGACAAGGCCTACGATGACGTATTTGTGCCCGCACACGACGTTGACGCGATCGTGGTGTATCCCGACACCGAGCAAACGGCGTGCGTGCCCCATCGGCGGCACTGGCCGATGTTTACCACGAGCAGCACGGTGCCTGAGGAAGAAGGTGTTGCTCGGGTGAGATTCATCAACACCTTACTGGGGGTCACGCCCCGGCGCAGCGCCACGGATTACGCATTGGCGCGGCTCGCCGCAAGTATCTTCACCCAGCACGCGACAAAGGGCTACTACGTGAATGTGGGCGTGGGCCTGCCTGAGGAAGTTTGCCGACTCATGTTCGAAGCCGGACTGAGCGGCCAGGTCAACTTGCTCACCGAGGCCGGTGTCCTGGGCGGCTTGCCCCTGGCGGGGGTTTTTTTCGGCGCCGCCGTATCTCCCACGCGGATTATCTCGTCCCCTGAAATCTTCAAGCTATGTTATGACAAGCTCGACATCGCCATCCTAGGCGTGCTCCAGGTCGACAGCGAAGGCAACGTCAACGCATCCAAGCGCGGCGACGGCGCCATCAACTACGTCGGCCCCGGAGGCTTCATCGACCTCGCCACGGCCGCGAAAACCGTGATCTTCGTCGGCAGTTGGATGGCCGATGCACATATCAAGGTGGACCGCGGCCGAGTTAGAATCGAGAAGACCGGCAAACCCAAGTTCGTGGACAAAGTCGACGAAATCACCTTCAACGGCAAGGAAGCTCTCAAAGCCGACAAGAAGGTCTTCTACGTCACCAATGTCGGGGTGTTTCAACTCACCGAACGCGGGATGGAGCTCACCAACGTGATGCCGGGCATAGACATCCAGAAGGACATTCTGGATATCTCGCCGATGAAGGTAGTCCTGCCTGAGTCCGGCGACGTGCCCCTCGTCGACCCGGCTATCGTGACGGGCAAAGGGTTCCGGTTGACCCTCAACGCGTAAATGGCGAGTCAAAAGCGTGGCAGACCGCGTCTTCGCCTAGCGGCGCGGCGGGCCTTGACGCGTAGTTGTTGGTTTCTTCTTGCTTACTTCTTCTTTTCCCAATGAAGATGAGAAACCTTTTTTGACAGGATTGACAAGATTGGTGGGATGTAATGATGGTTTCTTCTTGCTTACTTCTT
>CAYRLQ010000289.1:0-5527 GCA_964425145.1 uncultured Nitrospiraceae bacterium | reverse complement strand
TTGCACAATCGCCGACGCCAACTCAATCCGGTCTATCCTGTTATCCTGTCAAGAATGGTAGCCAGTTGATGCACAGGTTCGTATGAGGAGCCACTTTTTTTGCGACGCGAGAACCCCGGGCGTGAGCTAAATGGCACGTGGGTGAGATGCCGCAGCTTGGGGAATGCAGTAGAATTGCCACTCTGCTCACAACATCAGTAAGGTGTACCCATGACTTCCGGTGAATCTCCAGTGTACTCCTTTGTTCTGCCGGCCCATAACGAAGAGATGAATTTGGCCACGATGGCGGAGCGGCTGAAGGTCGTTGGCGAACAACTGGACGGTGAGTTTGAAATTGTTTGGGTAAACGATGGCAGTACGGACAAAACGGGAGAGCTTCTCGACAAGATGGCCGCAGCCGATCAGCGCATCAGGCCGGTCCACTTTTCTCGAAACTTTGGCCACATGGCCGCTCTTACCGCCGGTCTTGAAATGGCTCGCGCAACGGGCGCCGTTATCTGCATGGATTCCGATGGACAGCACCCGCCTGAACTTATCCCGCAGATGGTCGGACAATGGCAGGCGGGGGCCGACATTGTTCAAACTGTACGACTGCCTACAGCCGCCGAGGGCGTTGTTAAACGTGTCAGTTCGCGGGCTTTTTACCGAATCCTCAACCTATTGGGGGACATAGACGTCCCGGAAGGCGCCGCGGATTTCAGGCTGATGGACAGGCAGGTTGTGGATGCATTGAACGGTCTTCCGGAACAGGTGCGGTTTATTCGCGGCCTCGTGCACTGGGTGGGCTTCAACAGGCAATACCTGCCATACGAGGCCGTGCCCCGACTTGGTGGGAAAACTAAATATAGCTTCTTCAAAATGCTCAGGTTCGCCTTCGCCGGCATTACAAGCTTCTCAACACGCCCGCTTCGATTGTCTTTTCTGATGGCTACAGCCGTCACCCTGGCTGCCGCAGTGTACGGAGCTTATGTGCTATTCTGTTATTTTTCGGGAAAACCTTTAACTCCTGGATGGACGAGCATGTTATTTGTAATTATGATCCTGGGGGGCGCGCAGTTATTTGCCATCGGAATTGCCAGTGAATACCTTGCGCGGATGTTTGTTGAACAGAAGCGTCGCCCTGTTTACCTAATCCGCAAGAAAAGGGATATCGCAAGATGAAAGTGATCGCGATGCGGCGCGGCGAGTAGCGCTCCGTGGAGCCCGATGGAAACCGTCAAAAACGCGTGCATATGCTGCGGAGGTACGGAGGTGCCAGACCACCTTGCAGGCCTTTGCAGATGCCCCACCTGCGGACATGTCTGGGCCGACCTCCATTTGACCCCTGAAGAATTGGGGGCGCTCTATTCGGAGCGTTACTTCAAGGGGGAAGAATACATGGACTATCAGCGGCAAGCACCGGCCCTCCGGCGGAACTTTCGCGCTCGCGTCAGGGAACTGGCACGGCGCTATCCCAAAGGCTCGTCACTTTTCGAAATTGGGAGCGCATACGGGTATTTCCTTAAGGAAGCGGCCGAGCATTTCACGGTTGCTGGATGCGATATCTCCGAAGGTGCTGTTCAGGGCGCGCGCGATGACTTTGGACTCGACGTCTCCTGCGTCGATTATCTCAGCAAGGACACTGACGAGCAATACGATGTCATTTGCTTGTGGGACACGGTAGAGCATCTTCAGTCACCACACCTCTATCTTGAAAAAGCGGTCGGGGAACTCCGACCAGAGGGCACGCTCGCCCTGAGCACAGGCGACATAGGGTCTCTGTGTGCCCGGCTGAGAGGTCCAAAGTGGCGCCTTATCCACCCACCCACGCATTTGCATTATTTTACAGTTAATTCCATGACAACTCTCTTGCGGCGGTTGGGCCTTTACAACATCGAAGTGAGACATTTGCCCTTTTGGAGAAGCGCCGACGCCGTTGCAAACAAAATTCTATGCCGCCCAGGGGCCAAGTGGGGCCAAAGAATTTACGGCTCTTTGAAGAGGACCGGCTCCCTGAGCTTTTGCTGCCCCATGAACCTGTTTGATTTGATGACAGTCTATGCCGTCAAGAAACCAGGAAGCGAGCCGATATAGCGAAGCTCGATAAATAGCGCCGTTCAGGGCGTCCCATACTCTCCCGGTTCGTCCACCGAATCCGAACCGAATGCGGCAGCACGGCGAGCGCCTATTAGAACCGCGACAATGCCCAGCACAGTGATTAAGGAAATGGCAACGCCGAGGTATACCTTCCACGGCCGGAATACGAACCTCACATAGTGGGTGCCTGAAGGTATAAGGACCGCCTTGAAGACATCATTAGCAAGGTAGATCGGCACGGGTTTGGAATCAACATATGCCTTCCAGCCCGGGTAAGCGGCGTCCACAAAGGTCAAGATGCGAAAGCCCGACAGGTTGCTCAACTCAAGGTCCACTGAGTTGGCCTTACGGGAGAGAATCCTGATAAAAGGGTCTTCGTCGGCTTGGTCTTGTAACATGTAGGCAGCCGTGAACTGCAAAATCCGCTGGGACTTCTTCCAAACAATGGTCGTTTGAGTCGAACCAAAATCGGGTAGCGGGATCTCGAAGATGCGTTCCTTGCCATCCGTGTTAGTGGCCCGGCAGCGCTTGCCTTTCTCGTAGCGCCTAGAATCAGGGTCCCAAAAGTAAGGCAACACATCTACTGGGCCGGAACAGGTATAGCGGAGATACAGTGCACTGTGGACATGCTTAATGTCGACAATTGGCAACCTGATGGCCAGTGAATTCTTATCATTTTGGTGCGGCTTTACAAGTGAAGCAAGAGTGCTTGCATCTGCCAGCGGGATACGCTTGGTATCTTGCGACACAGCCCTGGACGGAAGGTCCGGCCACCGCACCTCAGGTATGGGCAAGGAATCGACTTCTGGCAAAAAAACCGTCGTTGTGGCCGGGAAAAGGGCGTCCTTAGCCGGGAGAGGGCCCTTCACATACTGGCGTGCCAGCCAGAAGGAACGCTTGAGGAAAAGATTGCCTCGGTGGTTCTCTACCATCACCTCCCAGTCTCGCAGGTTCCCGTAATACGTGTTTTCTTTGTGGGGAGCGCAAAGCGCCTGGCGCACTCGGTGTATGTATAGCGCGTCATAGCCATTGATTATCGGTTTGAGATACCAAACATTCCAATACGGGCGTTGATAGGCGCCTCGATAATTGTCTTGCCATATCACTTTGGTTTCCCCGAAACCCGCAGTCGACCTTCTAACCAACCTCTTTGACATGTAATATGGGACGAAGTACCAATTCCACGCTACTATCTCGGCCAGAATGAGGACGGGCACAACAAAGCGCCAGAACCTTGGAAACCCTAACCAACTTGCACAGCAAATCGCGATTAACGTGATCACCGGAATATAGAATACAATCTTGGTGACAGGGACGTAAGGCTCTGCCCCAAGCCACCTGGAAAGGACTAAGAGAGATATAACTCCTGTGATAAAGAGAATGCAGGAACGCGCGAGACTCCCCAGTCCTGACTTCAAGCGTACCGTGGCGGCATCCACACCAACCCCGGCCAGCATGGCGAACGGAAGACTGGATGGGATATTAGCCCGCCACGGAGAGCTAAAATTAAAATAATCCGCCCACTTCACGAGTCTGCCAAAGGGGAAAGGGGGGCCCAAAGTGCAATCTGTCAGTATTACAAATAGTGACGCATACACAATGACATCCCGTTTCCTCCCATGTGTCAGCGCGGCGACAGCCAGCAACAATGCCCCAATCCCCGCTGTGCGGCATCCTTGCCCGGATTCCGTCGCTCCCGGATAGACAATCAGGCACTTAAGAAGATGCGGATAAGACAGGTCTTGTGAAGCCGTGTTTACTCTAAGACCACTGGTGGCGACTCGTGAGCTGAGACGGGCTAGTTCGGAGCCGGGCAGTAGCATGGCCGCGGCTACGAGAGCACCCAGACAGAACAAGATTCCCAGAACAACACCCATCTCGAGAGAGGCCCTAAAGAACTGGCGCGGCGCGACGAAATACTCACGCTTCACGTGCGCCAGACCATCGATAACGCAGAAAAGCACGACTGTCAGCGCCACGTAAAAGCTGGCCTGGGGAAACCCGGCCAATGTGCTTATTCCAAACACTAAAGCTGATGCGCATCCATAGTATATTTTCCCCTTTGAGGTGGGCACCCTCATAGCCCTTCGCACCAGCAACAATAAGAGCGGCAACCACGCCGTCACAGCGAAGATGTTCCAGTGTTCCATGGCACGCACTACGGAATGAGGCCCAAGCATGTAGGCAAAACCCGCAACGAAACAGGCCCCGTAGCTTAGCCGGTATTCCCGCGCGAGCGCGAACGCCCCCACACCGGCAACGAGCATATGAAACACGAGTACCAGCTCCAATCCCACGCTGGTTGCCCACGGGGTGGGGTAAAGAGTGAGGCAACTGCGAATCAGGTGAAAGGGGTAGAACAGCGTTGTTTGAGGATTGGCGGCAAACGGTGTGCCGCAAAAAGCCAACGGGTTCCACAGTGGGAATTCACCATTGTGAATCGAGATGTCAAGAAAGAACGCCAGAGGCCCAAAGAAGTAATGACAATCAAATGCACCCAGATGCTTCGGCCAGTAAGGTGGGACGAGGAAATATGCGTACACGGCCGTGACAGCCGCCAATAGTACGGGCACGCTAAGCACCCATGAGGGAATCCGTCGCAAAGCTTTTATCGACCGTCCAGCTAAAGGGCAGGTCAACCCGTGCAACCTCATTGAAAGTTCTTCCTGAGCCTCGTACTCTCGACGTAATCGTTAATGAAAGGTAAAGGGGTTCTGCAGTTTATGAGGAATCATAGGAGAGTTTCAACAAATAAAGGCTCCATCGATTACGGAGTCCCCACGGATGGTGCCCATCTACCTTACAGTTTGAAAGCAGGTTCTTATGGCGTTTTGTCACGGTAAAACGCGACCGTTGATTATCCTTTCCCTCACTTGTTATGGTTGCCAAACTGTCGAGTACGCTACGGCGATTGTGTTGGACGTATAGCGTGCTTCTGGACAAGGGTGTGTAATGAGCGAACGTTCAAGCAGCCATGCCCCGCGCCCCTTCGCCCTGACGCCGAGAAAGCTTCTTCACGCCCTGCTTTGTATGACGGTTTTTGTCTCGGCAATTCTGCTCACCTATCATTACGTCCTTACAACGGACCCCTCTAAGTTGGCGGGGCGTTACGATGTGCACCGATACTATGGGCCCGAGACTTATTTATTGGATTACGGGGTCCAGCACGGAGAACTGCCGCTTTGGAATCCTCTCACCTATTGCGGGAAACCCAACTGCGCCATCCCGCAGACCTTCGTTTTCTATCCGCCGAACCTCATTCGCGGCATCCTTAACTTCCATCCGACGCCATTGAAGACCCAAACCGGTTTCGTGGTCTTGATCGGTCTGCACCTTGTTCTGACGGCTGCCGGCATGTATCTGCTCGCCCGGGCCCATGGCCTGAATCTCGGCGCCTCATTTGCCGCTGTATTTGTCTTTACCTTCAGCGCCTTAATGGTGCGGCGGTCCT
>CAYRLQ010000288.1:0-5539 GCA_964425145.1 uncultured Nitrospiraceae bacterium | reverse complement strand
AAGCTATTCCGTAGTCTGTCCCTAGATCCCCCCGCCCGACTAGATCCCCCGACACACCGCGCAGGTTCACGGGTAACCCGTTTTCTCACCGTTTTCCGGCGTCTTTGAGGATGTCGAGGCAGAGGTCGGGTTTGTTGGTGATGATGGCGTCGACACCCCAGTCGGCGTAGCGCCGCATGTCGCCGGGGTCGTCCACGGTCCAGACGGCGACGGTCTTGCCGCTGCGGTGGAAGTTGCCGAGGCGTTCGGGCGTGAGCGAGTCGTGTTGCGGATTAAAGGCCTCGGCGCCGATCAAATAGAGCCAGCGCATGTAGGTGGGCCATCTGGCGGGGTTGTCCTCGTCCTCGCTGCCAAGCAACTCGGTCCGCAACTCCGGCGCCTCCTCGATGGCCACGGCGCAGACGATGGGCGAAAACGACTGAATGACAACCTGGCGCTTCATGTCCCGTTTGCGGATCAGCGCGATGACCTTGCGTGTCAGCGCCAGGTTGCGCGTCCCGCTTTCCTCGATGAGCCGCATCATCTCCCGCCGCTGCTTGGGCGTGAGCCGGTGCTGGTCCCTATCCGGGAGTTTGAGGATCGCCTGCATCAGTTTCGTGTCGTTGTCGCTGCTTTTGATCTCGACGTACACGCCGATTCGGTCCTTCGCGAGGTCGAGCGCCTCGTCCAGCGTCGGCAGTCTCTCGTCAGCGAACCTCGCATCGAACCACGAGCCCGCGTCGAGTTTCTTCAGCTCTGCAAGGGTCAAATCGCAGACCTTTCCCACGCTGTTGGTCGTGCGCTCGACGTCGTCATCATGAATGACGATCACCGCGCCGTCCTTCGACAGGGTGCAGTCGAGTTCAAACCAATCCGCGTTTTGTTCGGCCGCCAACGCGAAGGCGCTCAGCGTGTTCTCCGGGGCATAAGCGCTCGCGCCGCGGTGCGCAATCACATCCACGGCGCCCTTGGGCGCCCCGGCTTGATACGTCGTGACACAGCCCGTCATTATGATGCTCCCCAAAACGGCTATTCCGACCGTGCGTTTCATCGTCGAACTCCGTAGATCGTTTTCCCAATAACCAACTCGCACTTGCCCTGCCATCGTTCTCTCGCCGAAACTATACCAGAATTGTTACAAGTCTTTAAGGGATTTATAATGCGCGAAGGCGCCGCGTAAGAAAGAGAGGGATGGGACATGTTGAAAACCCTGCGTGTAGGCATAGTGGGTCATGGGTTCATGGGCAAGATGCACGGCCACGCCTATCGCTCGTTCAACTTCTATTATGACCCGCCGCCGGCGAACATCGTCCTGGCCGGCGTAGCGACGCAGACCGAGGTGAGCTGGCGACGCGCCGTCGAGACCTGGGGCTACGAGTTCGGCACGAACGACTTCCGGGAATTGTGCGCCCGCGACGACATCGACATTATCGATTGCTGCGCGCCCAACCACGTGCACAAGGATGTCCTGATTGCAGCATTGGAGCACGGCAAACACGTCTACATGGACAAACCGCTCTGCCTCGACCTGGCCGAGGCGCGTGAAATGGCGGCGTGTGCGGCGGCCCATCCGGAGTGCATTACCCAAATGACCTTCAACTACCGCTTTATCCCCGCCATGCTCCGTGCCAAAGAGCTCGTGGATGCCGGCGGCCTGGGCGACATCTTTTCGGCGCGGCTGTGTTATCTCCATGCCGGGTACATAGACCCGAATCGGCCCATAAGCTGGCGGCTCGACGCTAGTAAGAGCGGCAAGGGCGGGGCCCTGTTCGACCTTGGAGCGCACGTCATCGATCTCACCCGTCACCTGCTCGGTGAGTTCGCGGAAGTGCAGCACCTGGCCAAAACCTTCTTTAAGGAACGGCCCCTCGAGGACGACCCGGCAGAAAAACGGCCCGTCGAAGTCGACGACATCTCGATCCTGACCTTCCGCCTCGAAAATGGGGCTGTCGGCACGCTGGAATCGTCCCGCCTGGCCACAGGGGCTCAGGACGAGGTCCGTTTCGAGGTGCACGGCAGCAAAGGCGCGCTCCGGTTCAACCTTATGCAACCTAACTTCCTCGAGTTTTACGATGCCACCCTGCCCGAAGGTCCGTATGGCGCTGACCGTGGGTTCAAGGCCATCGAGTGTGTCGCCCGGTACCCCAAACCCGCTACATTGCCCGGCCCCAAGAACACAATCGGCTGGGAACGGTTCCACGTCCACTGCCTGCATCACTTCATTACGCACGTCGTCCGAGGTACGCCGGCGAAACCGGATATCCTCGATGGCGCCAAGACCCAAGCCGTGATGGAGGCCGCCCTCGAGGCCGGCGAAACCGGTTCGTGGGTAAAAGTTCCTCAGGTGTGACAGAGTCCTCGCTGCTGCTGCGAAAAACAACCTTCTCGTGATGCCAGAGATGGTCTTCGCAATATTCGGCCAACCGTTGGTTCACGCGTGAAGTAATACCGGTGTGACGCTGCTAGTGTGTTCACCGGGCGCTTTTTTATGCTGTTATTCGCCTTGGTCTAGGCTAAGCCAGGTCTTGTAACTCGACGCCCAGCGCCAGGAGGTTGTGTGGGGCGGTCCTTATGCGGACGGCGTCTTTTTCCGTGGTGACTACGAAGTCTGCGCCGGAAAGGGCGGCCGCAGGGATAGCGGTGTGATCGCGGTATGGCAGACGCTCGGTTATCCGGGCGCCCAGGGCTTCGAGGGTCTTGAAGAAGGCCTCCGGGTTGGCGATGCCGCACGTGGCTTTGACGGGTTTGCCCTGGATGGTTTCCAGGGGCAGCTCGACGCTGTCGGCGACGCGCCAGAGCGAGGTGGGCGCGTGGCGGGTTTGTCGAATGGGCGCATTGGGGCATATCGCGCGCAATTGGGCAAGCAGGCGGGAGGGGTCCCCGGCCTGATCGCACCGGGTCAGGACGATATGAGTGGCGCGTCCCACGTGCGACGTTGGTTCGCGGAGAATCCCGCGCGGGATGAGCCGGCCATTGCCGAAGGGGTTTGTCGCGTCGATAAGCAAGATATTCTCGTCGCGCTCGAGCCGGACGTATTGAAACCCGTCATCGAGAATCAGCGTATCGCAGCCGCAGTCCTCAGTTGCGGCATGCGCGGCGGCGACCCGGTCCGCGCATTTCACAATCACCACACCCGGTGCTTTGCGCGCGATCAGAGTGGGCTCATCGCCGAGCAGGCCGGCCCGCTCGATTTCAGTCCCACCGCTTTGCACGACCACGGGCGTGGTCCTTTGCGTTGTTCCGTACCCGCGCGTTAACACGGCCACCTTCTTTCCGGCGGCGAGTTCGCGTCGAGCGCGTTCGATCACGGCTGGGGTTTTGCCCGTCCCGCCTGCGGTGATGTTCCCGAAACTGACTACGTGCGCCGCCACCCGGACCCGAGGCTGTCGTAACCGCAGGGCCATGCCCAGGCGCACCAGCGGCGTTGCCGAGGAAAGCAATGCCGCGAGGGGCAGTGCGATTGGCTCGCCACGCCGGATTCGCTCGGCCAGTGCATATAGAGGGTTCATCGGGGTGCGAATCGCTTGCCGCTGAACTGGCGCACCAGGCCCTTTAACTCGAGGAGGGTCAGCGAACTGAGCGCCTCGGACACCGAGATGCGGCAGGCCTGAGCAATCTCATCCACAAAGGAGCCATCCGGAGCGAGCACAGACAACACATCTTTCTCGAGCGGGCTGACTCCCGTGGGTTCGGGCGCGCGAGGCCGAGTTTGGGCCGGGGGACCTGTTGGGGCTGTGGCAGGACGCGCGGGCGTTCTTGGTGGTGGAGGCTCAGCCGCGGGCGCAGGTGAGGGAGCTTGGCGCAGTTGGGCCGGAATCTCCAACTCGACCAGGATGTCCTCGACGGTCTCGACTAGCTTGGCCCCCTCGCGAATCAGTCCATGGGGTCCCTCGCTGGTCCGCACGCCGATGTGGCCCGGCACCGCGAAGACCTCCCGGCCCTGTTCAGCAGCTTGCCGTGCCGTGATCAACGCGCCGCTTCTCGCCGGTGCTTCTACGACGAGTGTTCCCAGCGTCATCCCACTCATGATTCGATTGCGATGCGGGAAATGCCCCGCCGCGGGTTTCGTGCCCATCTCGAATTCCGAGATCACGCAGCCATGCTGGATGATTTGATGCATCAGGTCGGCGTTTTGCGCCGGATACACAACGTCGACACCGTTGCCCAACACGGCAATGGTACGGCCGCCGGCCTCGAGTGCCCCGCGGTGGGCCGCCGCGTCGATGCCGTTGGCCATGCCGCTGACCACCGTGATGGCCCGGCTGGCGAGTTCTCGGGCAAACTTCTCCGCCATGCGGATGCCGTACGGTGTGGGCCGGCGCGTACCTACAACGGCCACGCAATGCTCATCGGCCTGATGCAGCTCACCCCGGACGAACAGCACCAGCGGCGGGTCGTAAATCTCGGCCAAACGCACCGGGTAGTCCGGATCGTCCAGTGTAATGAGCGTCGCGTCGTATTTGTCGAGTTGACGCTCCTGACCCTCCACATCCACCACTTCGGCATACTGCTTAATGCGTTTGGCCAGGCTCGGCTTGACCACTTCCTTCAGCGCGCTTTCGGAAGCATTCAACACGTTGCGCGGTGTCCGGAATTGCGCCAACAAGCGGATGAAATTGGCCGTGCCGACGCCGGGCACCAACGTGAGCGCCAGCCAATCTCGATGTTCGTCGTCCAGTGGCATTGCGAACTAGGCCAATCGAAAAGGTGCGAACGTAGCACCATCCAAGGCAAAGGGTTACAGCTTTTTGACCCGAATGTTACGGTACCAGACTTCGTCGTGATGGTCCTGAAGGAGAACGTGACCCTCCTGCGGCAGGGCGGCCAATGGTGTGGGGAACTTGCCGATCCGCATCGTCATCTTTGACAGGTCCACGTCGAGTATTTTCCAACCATTCATGACCACCTCGAGGTCTTGGCCCTGGCACGTCATGTCGCAGGAGTTCCACTTGCCCGCTGGCCGCGAGAGGTTGAACATCGGCGCCGCAACGTCATATAACGCGCCGCAGGAGTGCGTTGAAGGTGGGCGGCCATGGTCGCCCAGCACCTGGATTTCCATCCCCTTATACACCGGGTCCTTCGCCACGGCGCGGAACATCAGCCCGCTATTAGCGCCTTCGCCTAGCCTAAACTCGATGTGCAGGGCAAAATCCCCAAACTCCTCCTCCATGTAGCCGATGTACGACCCGGACGCCGAACCGGGGATGTGCAGCACCCCGCCATCGAGCTCGAAGGTCTTCTCGCGAGTGGTGCTTTGCCACTCGGGCGCGTGCTCCGCGTCGAGCAGGTCGACCCAGCCCTCGCCCTCTGGCGGGGCGGTCGGTTCCCCGGAGGGCCGGTTCGGGGGCGGCTTCTCCGGTGGGCCGCCCATCATCATCAGGCCTAGGAATACTACGGCAAATCGCATTATCCATTTCATAGTAGTTCTCCCATCATTCATTTGAGGCCCCGAGGCTGCCTTGCTATGCTAGCGTCTCGAGGCAGGGTCCGTCAACTACAGTTGCTGGCCAAATCCAACCTACCCGTCATTGCGAGCGAAAGCGAAGCAATCTCGCCTGAG
>CAYRLQ010000287.1:0-5544 GCA_964425145.1 uncultured Nitrospiraceae bacterium | reverse complement strand
TCATGGAGCCGCGCCGCGCCACCCGCCACATCGACGGCGTAAATCCGGCCTGTCGTCGGGTGAACGGCCACACACACCAAGTTGAGGCCACTGGCCACTCGCTGCTCGACCGCCCCACTCACGAGATTCACTTCGAACAATCCGCCACCGGTCTCACACGCGTAAGCCACACCATTGGCGTGATCCCAGGCAAAACCGCTCCACGAACCTACTATCGTCATCGGCGCGCCAAAAACGTCCGTCACATTCACTGCAATAGCGGTCACTTGGCCGTCGACGAGATTGACCTCTTTGAGCGTGTCGCCGTCCCAACCGTACAATCGATCGTATTCGTAGCTCCGAAAGTCGGCTGCACTGAAATCCACGGGCCCGCCGACCAGCGGCTCCGTGGTCGACGCCACCTCGGCCAGTTCCCGTCGGGTGACATCGGTTCCATTGACGCCAAAGGTCATTGCCGTATAGTCATCGTCCCGAATCGTGCCCGTCCCGCTGTTGGTCTGCACGTTCACCTCGCCCATCGGGTTGGATAGGACGACGGAAAAGGTCTCGTCGCCTTCAATGTTCCTGTCGGCCCAGATGGGTACGGTAATCTCCCCCACGACGTCGCCGGCCGCAATCGTCAGCGTGCCGTTGGTGCTTTCATAGTCTTCCTCGGCGACCGCCGTGCCATCGGCCGTGGCGTAATCCACGGAAATGTCGCCGAGATTGGGGCTATCTAACTCAACCACGAAGAGGGCCTCATAGAGTTGTTCGCACGGCTCAGGAGCGCTGACCGTAGCGCAGCTCCCCTCGGTCACCACGGCGTCCTGAATGGTCAGCACGCTCGCCCCGGTCGCCGTCAATTCGTCGTCCACGATTTGGACCCGGGTCGCGCCGCCCTCGGCATAGGGCGATTCCGTGGCCAGAACGATAAGAAACTCCTCGTCGTCCTTCGGCATGCCCGAGATGGGGTCCTCGTAGTTCATGTCGTCGAGAATCGTCACGTCGAACGTGGCCGTGGTCGTGTTCGGCGCAAAGTGAAGCGTTCCGGCGGCGGCGATGTAATCGAGCCCCGGCCCCGAAAGGGCCGTGTCATCTTGGGTGGCGTAGTCCACGTCGATGGGCACGCTCCGCGCCGGGTTCAGCACCACTTCAAACGTGACGGTCCCCGCCTCCTCGCCCACGACCGTCGAGGGCGGATCGCTGCGTAGGACCGAAACCGTGAACGTGGACGGCGCGTCGTCATCGACGATCGTGCCCAGGACCTCTTCGTTGACCAGAAACACATTGGACGAGACGTTGCTCAGCAGTAGCGCGAAATCCTCCTGGATGGACTCGGGCATATCGTCGCCTATCAACAGAACGTCGATGCTTGCGACCTGTACCATCTCAGGCACAATCACTTGGCCCATGGCGCTTACATAGTCGACATCGGCCGTCGCCGCGTCCGCACCGGACAGTTCCTGCGTTTCAAAGGATAGAACGATGGGGCTGGCGTTCGGCGGCTGAATCGCGACGGGGAAGGACAGCGTATTCGTGCCGTAGTTACCTTCATTCTCCGCCATCGGCGCCACAACGACTTTGCTTACGTTCGCCGGGCGTTCCGCGTAACAAATCTTGAAGTCGTCGATGTACCAGCCGACGGCGTCGTGGGGGTTTGCTTCGGCGGGTTGCACAAAGCGGAAACGCACCATCACGCTCTGGCCAATATACTCGTTGAGGCTAATGACTTCCTCGCCCCACGGCAGCACGTAGTACTCGTCCGAAGGCACGTCCGGGCTGAACGTGCGCAGGGGGGGGGCGTCCCAGGTAAGGCCGACGTCCGTCGAGACCTCGACGTAGGCTTCGGTCCGTTCAGGTTGAATGGTGTCGTATGCGATCTCGAGGTAGTGGTTGAAGCTGAGTTGCGCCGAAAGTGCGTCCACGTTGGGAATGGTCACGGCGCTCGTCATCCTCACGAAACCTGCGACGCCGCCCGGCGTGTCATACGTGCACGTGCCCTCGTCGTTAAACACCATAGCATGGTTCGTGCTGGTATACCCGGCTTCGGGGGCCAGACAACCACTACTTTCTTGCACGTGCCATAACTGCAGGTCGGCCACGTCGCCGGGGTCCGGTGGGTCGGGTGGATAATTCGTTGTCCAGCGAAAGGTCCCTTCCGGGATCTCGAAGTCTTCTTCATACAGGCACGTCAGTACTTCATTATCGATGATAGTGCCCACGGCGGTGTCGATGGTAATGTGCGCGTTACTCGAGGCATTACCGATCTTGAGACTGAAAGTCTCGACGTCTTCGAAGAAGGCATCGCCGATGATGGTCACGTCGATGGTGGTCGAATCCGTGCCGGCGGGGATCGTGATGGAACCGGAGGTCGCCACGAAGTCTAGGCCGGCCCGGGCGGTCCCGCTGAACGTGGCATGCTCGAGCATTATTGTCGCGTCATTCGGGGGTTCGACATCCACCACGAACGCCATCACCTCGGGGCCCGCGTCGCCTTCGGTGATGCTGGCATCGTGGATCGCCAGCGCGCTCACCCCCGCACCCAATTCTTCCCCGATTATCCGGACATCGTCCACGTACCAGCCAAACCCGGTAATGGTGGCATCGGAAGTGAACCCGAATCGAATGCGAATCGTCTGACCTATGAAGGCGGACAGGTCTACCGATTCCTGGTCCCAGAATGTTTCGTCCACGGAGTCACGGAATACTTCGTAGGGCCACGTGGCGCCGCCATCGATCGATACCTCGATGAAATAGAAGTCCGAACCCAGCTCGGCGCCGACGAAGTCCCACCATTGCAGCGTCGCCGTCGGGGTGGTGATGGGAATCTCGACGTCTTGCGCCAGCGTCGCATAACCGGATCGGTTGTTGCGGTAGGCACAATCGGACCCGTAATCGAATGCCATAGCGGCAGTCGGGCTCGTGTACCCCAGTTCGTTGGGGAGACAGGCGCTGTTGGTCTTGAAGCGCCAATCACCGGAGAGGTCCCAGCGTTCCAGCACCGACATCGGCTCGCCCTCGTCCTCGAAGTTGTCTTCGAAAAGGACCAGCGGCTGCGCCCACGCGGCGGTTCCCAGCGCACTGACCACCGTTGCGATGAACAGACCCCATCCGATCCCGAATGACCACGCCCGTTTGCGATATGCGAGCCCAGCTCGCCCGAGCAGCCATCTGACGGTGTACGACACTGTTTGCGGTTTCATCGTTCGCATTTCCCCATATCCTTCCACCTGCTCATACATTCACTACTCGTTCATTCGGCTTACGCAGTTCGTCCATGTTCCCATCACTGCCGGGGACAAAGAATGACTCGTTTTCATCCCCGACCCCGAGCATCACACGTTGGCAGGGCCTCACTGACCATCGTTCAGCGTCCCGACGTCGGACACGCGATTGAGTCGGAACCGGCCTTGCACATAAATCTCGTTTTGATGAACCCCCGTGATCTTCTCCTCATAAGTCCCCCCAAGAATGTCGCTGCCCCACCCAGGCACATCGAGCCCCTCCGGATCGTCGGCCGTAAACCTCAGCGTAACGGCCCGGGAAAAGGTGAAGGATTCCTTGCCTTCGGCCAGCGTGTCGTCATAGCGTTCATTCAGATTATCGTGATCGGGGTGGTACCGATGAAGAAACGGATTGAGTGGATCGTCGTGCGCCATCACAACCGTGGCCTCGAAGAGCGTCGACGAGGTGCCCGTCAGGGGAACGGGTGTCGAGAACCCAAAGGTCGGCGAACTGATTCGGCGCCCCACAATTTCGCCGTCGCGCATTGCCACGCCCTCATACTGCGGTATCAAATCGTCCCGGGTGAGCAAGACATACCTGCCGGGCGTATCGACGACCAGGACACCGGAGCCCGGACTCTCCGGCACATAGGTCGGCTGCACCTGCATCAGGATGACACTTTGCAACAGGTGAGCCTGGCCTTCGTCGCTCACGTGAACGATGATGCGGAACCGCATTTCGGACGCCGTGGGCGTGGGCGTCGTCGAATCTTCAGGGTTAGCCGCCTCGCTGACCGCGTTCAACACGACTGTCCCCACCCAGAGTCCGGCGCCGGTGCTGTTCTTCGTGGCGGAAACCGGCACGCGATACAAGCTCCCATCCCCGTCCATCACCTCGAGTATGCTGGTGTAAAGGGCATTTGGGCTACCGCTCGGGGCCATGTCTCCCCGCAGCACCGCAAGCCTGACCCCACGTTCGCTCTCGGGTTCAAGGGTAACCGTCAGGGGCTCCCTCAGCGGTTCCCACGCAAAGACGCGGTTGTACGCCAAGGCCACGCCGCCAGCCGCCAGGGGTTCAGCCACATTGTCCGCGGGGCGACTCGAGGGGCGCATCGAGGGCATGAGCCGCAAGGTCACCCTTTTGGGCGCGGAGGAGTCATTTCTCAGCCGCAGCATCTGCTCCGTGAGCAGCCGGCCATAGGCCAGCCCGCCCGGCGATTCCAGCCCCACACTCAAAGGGCCCGAGTAAGTCGATGGACCCTCGCAATACACCCAGTAGGCCTCGCCATGATTAAGCGTCTCTGATGCGGGCTCTGTGACACGCTCCCAATGCCCGGACGCGCTGAGCCGGTAGACCGCATCCGTGTCGATGGCTTCCGTGGGCGCAAAGAACCGCTTAAACGTCGGCGGGGCACTCGGGTCCACGTTGAACCCAACGAGGTTGAACGAGTTGGCCAGCCAAACCGTCTCGCGCAACACGACGTCCCCACTCAACTCCAGGTCTATCGGAGTTTCGCCATCCAACTCGATGAGGTAGGCGCGTCCGCCATGGACTGCGAACAAGTCCGTCAAGAACGCTTTGCCACTATACGACGGGAAGTAAACCAACCACTCGGGCTGTTCCGGCACCAAGGTGCTCGGATCGCGCACGTACTGCGCCGACGAAAACCGTTCGTTCCAGGCCCACACACTCTTGACGGGCGCCGTCTTGAACACGGCCTCGCACGAGTTAGGAGCCGGCTGAACTTCAAAAAAGACGGCGTTCCACCCGGGGCGTAATGGGATCACTTGGCGCGCCCACTGTGCGTCCGCCGGCACGGTGCATAAACCAACCACGACCGCCATCAAAACAATGCGAAACAATCTTGACGCGAACATAGGGTTATTCTCCTCCTGACACGTAGCACACTCCCACCCTGTTATGTCTCCGCAACCGGGCGCCCGCGGCCCGCAGGGAACCCGGAGCCCACTCGAGCCAAAGCAACTACACACCCTGGTACAGGGTGTATAAAGAAAGTATACATCCTATAGGAAAACGAATCCAAAGTCAACGATTTTGATCTTGCGGCACCGGCGATTCTTTCTTGTCGCAGAAGTATCAGCAGCAGCACTGGGAAAAACGTCACGAGCCAATCGCCCATGGCACTGCCGGAACACCTGGTGCCAAATGAAGATGGTTTCGAGAATCCCCCGAAGCAGCCCATACCTTCCTCACCTTCACCCTCGCCCTCGCCCTCGCCCCCGCCTTCGCCCTCGCCTTCGCCCTCGCCTTCGCCTTCTCCCTCGCCTTCGCCCTCGCCTTCGCCTTCACCCTCGCCTTCGCCTTCACCCTCGCCTTCGC
>CAYRLQ010000286.1:0-5563 GCA_964425145.1 uncultured Nitrospiraceae bacterium | reverse complement strand
GAATCACGCCCGCACCTCCGAAGGTGGCGAAATCGTCCGCCTGCTTGTGCTCGCTTACGGAATGGATGTTATCATCAACCCGCTGGGGCTGATCTTCTACGCTGTGGGGCGCACGCACTATATCCCTATCATGCACGCCCTGCAACTGGTAATATTCCTGGTGGCCAACTGGCTACTCATTCCGCTCTATGCCGGTGTGGGCGCAGCCATCGCGTGCGTGATCATCCGAACCGTCGCCGTCGCCTTCACGTTCACCTTCACGGCAAAGGTCATTAACGACGTCAGCGCGCACTCGCCGGGAAATACGAATGATAAAGGGTGAATTATGAATTGCGAGCGGCGTGTATGGACCGCGAAGGGCCGTTTCTTCGAGCAGTCTCGGGCGTTTAGGTGATAGGGGGATATAAGCTGTCAGGAGATGCGGCGATGAATTGCGGCCACGCACGGACGGGAGGAGGCAAATAGTGCTACCGGCGCCCACGGTCGAACCGTCCTGCCACAGCGACAGCCGGCTGTCGATTCCCATGGCAGGACTAGTTCTGTTCGTGATGCTGTTCCTGCTTTATGACTACGCGGCCTACTTTCTGCCCGCGTCCATCCAAATCCCGCTGACATACGTTTATGGCGCTGCACTCCTGCTTATAGCCCTGGTGAACCTTCCCCTGGGCCTGCTCGTCTTTGTGGTCTCCTTGATCTTCGCCGATGACATCTCACGCATGGCGCCTACGTCCGGCGCAACCGATGTCCATAGCCTGATGACCGTCCCTGTTGCCGGGATCAGCTTGGGGAATCTGGTGGCGGCGGGGATCGTGGCACTGGGACTGTTCTTCGCGCTGTTGGGCTGGTCGAGGGAACCAAGGCAATTCCATGTTACCGTCGTAGACGTGTCCGTTCTGGGAATTGTCGGCCTTTATGCGCTGGCATTGTTGCACGGTATCCACTGGCTGAGCGATAATCTCCGGGGTACGATCAACGATCTTCAGTTTCCCATTATCGGCTGCGGACTCTACTTTGCCGTGCGATTCCACACCCGCACCGAGGAGGAACTGGCCCGGCTGATGAAATACACCGTTCTGGCCGCCGGCGCGAAGGCCCTCGTGTGGGCCGCGTGGGCCCTGCTGGGCATCGGGGAACAGTTCGGCACCACCATACGCGTTTCCTTCGAATCAGGCCGCATTCTATTGGTCCTCGTGCTTGCCTACGGGCTGGTTTTGCAATCGCCGCGCCTGAACGTAGGGCGGTGGGCCCGTCTTATCGCGCTGTTCCTGGCGGCCTGTGCGGGCTTCAACATCCTCATCCACGCCGGCCGCATGGCCTGGCTGTTCGCCGCCTTTGCCTGTCTGGTCCTGCTGGTCCTGGGTGAATTTCGCGACAAGGCCCGTTGGCTCGCGGCCGGCGCTGTATGCGGCGCGGTCCTGGTGGCCGGAGCATTGACCGTGCGTCCTCAGATTTTTGGCACCCTGGGCGATTTCGCCCGCACCTTGAGAGTCTGGGACATCCACAGCTTCAGCGCCTCCCGATCGTCCATGGTCCGCGTCTACGAGTTTGCCAACATCCACGCCCACTTGAGCCACCGCAGCAACCTGATCCTGGGCGAAGGTCCGGGAAGTCATTTCACCGACCGCTATTATCCATTCCCGTTCAGGCTCGCCGAAGACGACTACTCGTTCCAGGAGATTGAGTCGCGCCGGTTTCAGGAACCCCACGGCCTGCTTCAAAACCTGCTGCTTAACACCGGATACGGCGGCACTTCTGCCTATCTGGCATTCGTGTTCATTATCTACACCGCCTGTTACGCCGTCTACCGGAAAACCGGCCGCCCACCGCTTAAGGCACAAGCGCTCGTCTTGCTCGCCTTCCTGCCCGCCATGGTGTACACCACATGGACCGCAAAGACCAATATGCTGCTGGGCATTTGCCTCGGCCTCGCCGGCGGCCTCTACGCAATCGGCCGCATCTCTGAAACGGCCAAGGGGACATCTGACAACTGACAGCTATCAGATCACAGGCCGCCCTGTCGGGCAAGCAGCTTGCGCACCGTGCCGGGGAGTTGCGTGACGGAGGTGATCTGCGCATCGGCCTCCTCGAGTTCCTCGGGAGACCCGAACCCATAGGTTACAGCGATGGCCACGGCGCCGTGGGCATGGGCGCTCTCGACATCGTCGTGCCGGTCGCCGACGACGATGGCGGGCCGCACCGGTATCTGCTCGAGGATGGCCGCAATCATGGCTTCTTTCCCGGTGTATTTCGCCCCGCGCGCGCAGACCGCCTCGAAGAAGTCGCGAACGCGGTGCGCGTCGAGAAACTCTTCTACGTACGCCCCCGGGCCGTTCGAGTAAATGGCCAGGCGATGTCCGGCCTTCTTGAGATCGGCCAGGGCGTACCGCGTACCGGGATAGAGCCGGCCCGATTCGCCGATGAGTTCCAGTTCGCGCCTATTCGTGGCCTCGACGATTTCCGCAGCGCGTTCGGGCGGGCACCGTTCAGCGAGCCAGGCTTCGTACTCCTCGACCGGGCGTCCAAAAAACGAGCAAATCGCCGCCTTATCCGGCTTGGGCAGGCCGAAGGCGGCAAAGGTCTCCTGCACCGCCGGCACCGTTACCTGCTCGCTTTGCAGCAGGGTTCCGTCGATATCGAAGATGATCAAGGCGGGTTGGATCATTCTTGGCATTCCTTGCGATGTTTGGGCATAGTAGTAGCCGATAGTATACAGGTTTGCCAAGATGCCGGGCATTTCTCCCTAAGGCGGCACAGCCGCAACCAAAAACGAAGAAGAGTGTAACAAAAGGAGATAAGGGGATACGGGGAGATAAGGAGATTTTTTGGATCGAAGAAAAGCAGTTTGTCTCCACATCTCCTTGTATCCCCCTATCCCTCCATATCTCCTCATCTCCTCATATCTCCATATCCCCTTTTCTTACACGTATTTATGAAAAACGCCCCCAAAACATCGTCGTAAGTTTCGACCATGTTGCGGAATAAGACTCTAAATGCCTTGATGGAACGCGGCCAAGACGGTAAGATCAAGGGCGCCGAACAAGGGTACAGAGGTTCAACCAGGAGCGCGTATAGCTATGGCACACACAATGGACCGGCGAAGGTTTCTACAGCTTGGCGCCGGCGGCACGGTTGCGTTGGCAGCGAACAATCCGGCGTCTGCCAAGAAGTATCAGGAAGGGGTAAGCCCCTGGCCGATTTGTCTCAACACGAGCACCATCCGGCCCACGCCGTTTGAAGACAAGGTCCGGATTGCGGCCGAAACAGGCTACGACGCCATCGAGCCGTGGGTCAACGAACTGGAGGACTTCGAGAAAGCCGGCGGCAAGCTCGAGGCCTTGGGCAAGGAGATTCGCGACCGGGGCCTGTTTGTGCCCAACATCATCGGCCTGTGGAGCTGCATGCCACCCACTGAAAAGCTGTTCGAGAAATCGCTGAAGGCCACGCGCAACCGCATGCGGCTGGCCGCCGCAGTGGGCTCGCAACACGTAGCGGCGATCCCTTCACCGGACCGGGCCGATTTCGACCTGAAATGGGGCGCCGAGATGTATCGCCGCCTGCTCGAGATAGGCCGGGAAGAGTTCGGCATCACCGTAGCGTTCGAGTTCGTCGGATTCATGAAGGGCATTCACAGGCTGGGGCTGGCCTGTGCCATTGCACTGGACGCCAACGACCCAGACGCATGCCTGATTGCGGATACGTTCCATTTGTTCCGCGGCGGGTCGGGGTTTGAGGGCCTTCGACACCTCGATGGCGACTTCATCGCGGACTTCCATTGGAACGACGTGCCGGCCGAACCGCCGCGGGAGCAACAGGGCGACGAGCACCGCATTTATCCCGGCGACGGTATTTTGCCCTTGAAAAAGGTGTTGAAGCACTTGGTGGCGATCAACTACCGCGGTCCGCTTTCGCTCGAAATGTTCAATCGCGAACATTGGGACCAGGACCCCAGACAGGTCGCGGCAACTGGACTGCGGAAGATGCGGGACCTGATCGCCTCGGCGCTGGCTTAGCGTGAGCAAAAAGGGGACAGACCCCTTTTGGCCCTCATTTCGCTGCAAACGAACTAGAGAATGCAGATAGCACTCCATCGAGAAAACCCCGGCGCTGTGATTATTCGCGTGCTCGTCATGCATAATCGCCGTCATTTTCTCGATTACGAGCACGAAACACGCGCACGGGTACAGCGGTGGCTGTTGAGCGTGGGCGTGGCACTGGCGGCCATGGTGTCCGCGGCCGACTCGATCACGATCGACGGCACGACCCACGACGGCGTGTACATCCGCGAGAGCGAGGCTTTCTACTACGTCCAGTTGCCCGCCGCAGGCAAGGTGATCAGCGTGCGTAAGGCCGCCGTGCCTCCAGAGGATGTGCACATCAGCAAGGATCGCGCCGAACTCCTCGAACAGTGGAAAGCCAAGCGCCGCAAAACCGGGCCGGGTAGGGGAGCAAAAGCCGGCGCAAGCGCCTGGGAGAGGCGCCATGAAAGGCTCCGGAACGTGCTCGATGCGCCTCGAAACCTCCGCGACAGCACGCAGGGAGAACCACAAACCAAGCCCAACCCTCTGCCGGCGGTCGGCAACCGCTCGAACGAAAGCAAGCGCCTCAAGCCGGTGTTTATCAGCAAAACCGGCACGGTAATCTTTACAAACCGGCCTGAACGCTACCGAGACCAACGCGAGTACGTCGAGGTAAGGCTCCGGTTCGAGCAGATTGCCGTGCCCGAGCGCTACCGGCCGTCCAGGGGAAAAACCTCGACCGCTGCGACGTACACCGCGGCAATCGTCGAGGACCTCGCGAAACACTACGCGCGGCAATACGCGCTGGACCCCAACCTCGTACTGGCGGTCATCAGCCAGGAGAGCAACTTCGCCCTCCACGCGCGCTCCCCGGCGGGCGCCTGTGGTCTGATGCAGTTGATGCCGGCCACCGCTGCCGAAATGGGCGTGACGGACATTTTCGACCCGGCGGAAAACATCGCGGCCGGCACGCAGTACCTGGCGAAGATGCTTCGACTCTTCAATGATGACACGGCCCTGGCCCTGGCCGGATACAACGTCGGCCCGGCCACTGTGAAGAAGCATCGTGGCATACCGCCGTTCCCGGAGACGCAACATTACGTGCAGCGCGTCAAGCAGCTATACCAGGACTACGCCGCCGGGAAGGGGCCCGTCGGCTATGTCACCGGCGCGCCGCGGCCCATGCTTGACCGCTCACACGAGGGAAAGGCGCCATACCTCGTCCAATTCAAGAACGGCTGGACCCAACCGGCCGAAGAGGTTGCCGAGTCCGATGACTTTTACTTCGTGACCTTCGCCAACCGGACCACGCAAATCCGCAAGAGCTACGTCCGGTTGATAAAGGGCCCCGCCCAAGGCTAAAGCCGGCCAGAATCCCTTCTCTCGCGCTCGTTGATATTTAAGGGTGAAGTTGTTCGCGGGGTGTTGCGATGGACCTGCGTCAAATTTTGGGGTTTTTGTCATGAGGCGCGTTGTTCCCAGAAATCTTCGTATCTTCGTGAGAGCTTGGCACACCTCAGAGCGAGTATGGCGTTTGCACCGCGAAC
>CAYRLQ010000285.1:0-5661 GCA_964425145.1 uncultured Nitrospiraceae bacterium | reverse complement strand
GAAGATGCCGGAGGAGTGGCCGTCGCTCCATTTAATGGCGATGGCGTAATTCCCGAGCGGCTGGATGCCCTCAGGGTGGATGTCCGGGGGGATTTGGGCGACATCGATGAGCTGTTTCCCGCTGTGTTCGTCGACGCAGGTGGCGCACCGGCACGATGCGCGCACTTTGGAATTGGGCAGGTGGCTCATCGACCCGTCAGGCCATTGGATATGTATGGCCTCGGAGTCGAAGGTGATTGCAGGCTGCGCGGGCTGTTCTATGCGACGTTCGCAGATGGCCTTCTGGACGTTTCTGGCCAAGGCGCCGATCGGCTCCAAATCGCGCCCGGCATCTTCGTCTGCCACGTTTGAAATGCCGTCGATGATGGGTAGCTCGGCAAGTGTCGGCAGCCCGAAGCGCTCCTCGAGCGTGTGGGCGCTCGAACCGAAGATGTAGTGCTTCTTCCCGCAGTTGTCGCACTCGAAGTAACTCATGTTCTCGACGATGCCGAGCACGGGGACGTTCACCTTCTCGAACATGAGGATACCCTTGGCCACATCTACCAGCGACAGGGCTTGTGGCGTGGTGACGATGACGGCGCCGTGGAGCGCGGCCACTTGTGTGATGGTCAGTTGCGTGTCGCCGGTGCCGGGGGGCATATCGATGATGAGGTAGTCGAGCCGGCCCCAATCCGTCTGCGTGAGGACCTGACTAATATAGTTGGACACCATCGGCCCACGCATTACCGCAGGCGCGTCGCCGAGGAGAAACCCCATAGACATCACCTTAATACCATGGATATCCAGGGGAACGATCTTGTTTTCCATCACGTAGACGTCAGGTTTGTGAATATTGAGCAACGTCGGGAACGACGGCCCATAGATATCGGCGTCGAGCAATCCGACACGGTGCCCCTCACGCTGAAACGCCCGGGCCAGATGCACCGCGATAGTCGATTTGCCGACCCCGCCTTTGCACGAGGACACCGCCACGATCGCATCCACGTCACGCAGCGTATTGGGGGCGGCGCCAGACGCTTGCCGGGGTCGACGTGCGCTGAGATTAACCGTCACGGCCTCGACACCCGGCAACTTCTTGATTGCCGCCTCGCATGCCTGGCGGAACTCCTGCTTCATCGGACACGCCGGCGTGGTCAGTTCCAGCGTGAAGCTCACGTGCCCACGGTCGATTTGCAGGTCTTTGACAAAGCCCAGGGACACAATGTCCCGGCCCAAGTCGGGGTCCATAATGCCTCGTAATGCGTCAAGAACTTGCTTTTCGGTAACCATTCTCTTTTGCATTTCCAGGTGTCACTTACAGAGCATCCCTCGATGCCTCGGTTTGGAATCCAACAGGCTGCATAGTATGTTACTTGTGCGGAAGAAACGCAAGCAGTCCTATTCAGATTCAATCCCTTCAGGATTGAGAACAGGACATGGCAATGGTATCTTGGAATCGGTCTGCTACAGCTACTCGAAACAAGTGTTACAGGCATTCGATCTGGGCCAGAACGGCGGCAGCTTCGGGCCATGGAAAGCCTTGCACGACTGTGACATGCTCGCCGAGAGGGGCCCAGACGCGCGGATTTGTCGGGCCGAAGATGACGACGGTGCGGCAACCCACAGCCGCGGCAAGGTGGGTGATGCCGCTGTCGTTGCCGAGGTAGAGACGGGCGGCGGCCAACTCCTGCGCCAGGTCGACGAGCGAATCCAGTCGAAGCAACGCCGTTCCCGGAGGGACTGCCACCGCCTCCTCCGCAGGTCCCAGGCACCAGGTAACCGAACGGCCTTGGCGTACCAGCGCGTCCACCACGGCCTCGAACTGCGCCAATGGCCAGCTCTTGTCGCATCCGCCGCTGCCTGGATGGATGATCACGTCACGCCGGGTGTTCCCGGGTGCGATGTCAAGCCGAAGGGGTTTCACGGCGCCATAGCCGAGACATTCGAGGTAGTAGCACGAGGCATGATCCGGCCAATCCTTCGGTGGCAGGCCGGGCAAGACGTGCACGTCGGCCACGCCGCACCGCCGAATCGCGCGCGCGATGGTTCCCTCGTCGCGCATCCAGACAACACACCGGTCAAACCGCGCCAGCAGCCCGCGCAGCCGATCGTTCGGCTCCGTGAATACCGAGTCGAACCCGGCGCAGTCCATGTCGTGCGCAGCCTTGGCTATCCCTGCGGCGACGGCTACGGCGAGACGGTCCGCTCGACCGAGCAATTCGAGCGGGCCTTCTTCCGCCAGGTGAATCAAGGCGGGACATGCCAACAGGAAATCGCCGATGCCCCCGGTATGGACCGCCAGTGTGCGGATGGCACTCATGGCCCGACCATAGCGGCATCGACGATCTCGTAGATCACGACGCGCGCGTCGGGATAGTCCGGGGAGACCTCGTGCAGGAACCGCAGGTCCGGCGGCGCCTGGGCCGGGTCGAGCAACGGCTCGAGCGCGGGGACCATCTGGGCCGTGTAGCGCTCGTCGACGACCAGGTAGCGCGTGCCGGCTTCCCTGGCGCGCGCCACGGCCTCCTCGAGCGTGTCGTCCAGGGCCGGGCCGGTGGTTGGCATGTCCGCGTAATAGCCCACCTGCGGTTTGCGGGTGAACACCGGCGCCGGCTCGAGGTGCTCCTTCATCCACTGCCCGGCGGTCTTATACTCCCGAGGTTGCCGAGGCCGGCGGGCGAGGTGTTCCGATGCGAGCGTGACGGCCGCGCCGAACGCCATCGTCAGGACAAGGGCTGTGACCGGCAGAAGGCGCAGCCAACGGCCCAAGGGCATGGCGGCTGCCTGACGGCTTACCACGGCCATCCCACGGGCGGACCACAGCGAGAGCGCGATGAGCACAGTCATCAAATAGCGCGGCGCCGGTGACAATACGAATAAGCTCAGTCCCCATTGCACCAGGGCGAAGTAGAGCACGTACAGTTCGAGCCGCACGTCACGCGGCCGCTCGGACGGATGGAAAAACCCCACGCCCATGAACAGGAGCAGCACCGGGCCCAGCATCACCGGCAACACCTCGAACAGGGTGTCAGACGTGGTCTTGAGCAACAGGAGTAGTGTACCGGCCTTGGTCCTCTGCACGTTGGAGAGCAGAAAGTCTTGGACGATGAACCCGGTTCGGTGGCTGATAGTGAGGGTTCCGGTAATACGGCTCATGTATAAGGCGTGAACCGCGAGCAGCACGCCACAAACCAGCGCGAAGGGAATGAGACGCCTCGGCCTGGCGGTTTCACTCCTCGCGCAGATGATCGCCGCCGCGGGGAACGCGGCCAGGAGGATGAAGGTGCCCTCGGGACGGGTGAGGTGGAGGGCAAAGAAGGCGAACGACGCCGCCGACATCCAGAATCCGCCCCGGCGCAACGCCCTAGCGAACAGCCACACTGCCAGGAACCACAGTGTACAGGCAAGGGCCTCGGTTGAGACACGCGAACCATAGTCTGCCAGCCAGGTCCAAATCACCACCAACAGTGCGGCAATGCGCGCGGACGACCGGCCGTGGATATCGCGCGCCAGCAGATAGACCGGAATAACCAGGCAAGTCGACGCTACCAGCGAGGCCACCCGGCATGCAAACTCGATGTCAGGTGAAAAAAGGCCGAACAGCGCACCAAAAAGCGGGTAAAGGACTGGAATCTTGGCGTTAAACACCCAGAAATGGCCCGCCGCGAAATGCCTGGCCACGCCGATGTAATGGATCGCGTCGGCCGAATCGATCACGCGCGGCATGGCCAGCCAGAAGAGGACACGAGACATAAGGGCCGCCGCCAGGAACAGCGCAATATCGCGGCCGGGGCGCTCGGGCATGTCCTCTCTTGCTTCCACAAGGCGCATTCTATGTGCCCCCCCGTTTGAAGTCAATGCGCGATGTCCCACGCCAAGACGCCAAGGCGCAAAGGTCCTCGATCTCTTGGCGTCTTAGCGCTTTTGCGTGAGGTTCTCATCGGACACATGGCCGACCACGTAAACTATGTGGCACAGGCGCCCTCGCCTGTGGGTTCGTCGAGTCGGCGGAGGATGTCCCAGTAGGCGCCGCGCGCACCCGAGCGGATCGCGTTGGCTAACACGGAATTGTCGTTGTAATTGTAGTTGCCGCCTACCTGGGCAGGATCGGCATGGAAAAACCGCTTATCACCGCCGACCAGCGCGGCCACGATGCCGTGGATGTCCTCGTCCAGATTCGCATCGACATAGAACACGGGCCGCAGGAAATCGTCATTGTCCACGCGCGCGCCATGCACGTTCGGGTTGGTCTCGAGCGGCCCTTGCTTGCGTACCATTTGCGTCAACGGCGTATGCGGGTAAAGGCGCACACCGCAGGACAGCCCGGCCCGGTCGGGTGCGATGGCGCGCATCAGGTCGATAGCCCTGGCCAGTGTCTCCCGCGTCTCCCCAGGCCCGCCCAACAGCAGGTCGAACATGAGGGCCATACCGGCGTTGCGGCACGCCTGGGCCGTTCGCCAAATTTGGTCGGGACCATAGGTACGCCCCAGCCGGCGGAGCATGCCCGCGTCAGCGTGGTCGACGCCGAAATTGATGCCCACGCATCCGGCGCGGGCCATCGCCCGGGCCAGGTCCTGGTCAAACGGGTGCGGGCAGGCATACGTGTACCACCGGACTTTAGCAGCAATCCCGCTGCGGACTAGGGCGTCGCAGACGGCATGAGCGTGTTCGGGCGGCAGGTTGAACTCGCTGTCGCACAGGTGCAACACGTCGATACCCTGGTCAAGCAGGTCGGCGAACTCGGCGGCCACACTCTCCGGCGGCCGCAGGCGTATCCTGCTGCCTTTCGCCGCCGGCTCTACACAGTACGCGCACGCGTGGTCACAGCCGCGTTTGGTCTCGATACCCGCCTGGCCGCCCTCGGCGAAATAGCGCCGGTTGTCGGCAAACCTACGCGAAGGCGTCGGTAGCATTTCCAGGTCGAGGAACGCGGGCGGAACAGCAACGATGCCGCCGCCTACACGAAATACTGCGCCTGGCACATCGGCCACGTCCCCATCACCCGCAAGGCAGTTCAGAAGCTGCGGCAGGGCCTCCTCGCCCTCACCGGCAATGCCATAGGGCGCGCCCGTGTAGCTCAACACCTCACGCGGCGCGGTGGAAAACCCCACACCGCCGAGGACCACCGGCGCATCGGTCAAGGCCGATATATGCCGGACCATCTCGGCGGTTGTCTCGAGCACGAAGTCCTGGCTCGCGAAGTACGCGTCGTCGAGGTTCCGTACCGACACGGCCACCGCCGCGGGCGCAACCTCGGCGACGGCGTCGCTCAGCGCGGCCCTCCAATCTTCAGCAAGCGCCAGGTCGCACAAACAGGGCCCGTACCCGCGCCGCTCGAGCGACGCTGCGACGTACTCAAGGCCGATGGGCCCAATCGGCGGACGCATCACGTTGCTGTTCACGCACAAGACAGCCAGTCGTCCCACACAAAGTCCTCCAAAGTATCCCGTAACCAGTATACAAAAATCTCCTCCGCTTCCGGTGGATTTTCCGGGCAGTTAAGGGTCATCATAGGGTTTTCAAATAGGGCTCGCAGAACTTTGGGGAGGGATCACGAATGCCAATAATTCACTACTGTCCCGTTTAACCTTTTGGAGTCCTTCGAAAGTACTTTTACTTCAATAAGTGTAACCGTTCACGCACTGCATACTTAGGATCTGACCGCGGATTACGCGGATAGGC
>CAYRLQ010000284.1:0-5703 GCA_964425145.1 uncultured Nitrospiraceae bacterium | reverse complement strand
TCGTGGACCCATTGCCGGGCTCGGAGATCACGATCACGGAATCCGGAACCAGGTTACCGTCCACATCGCTGTCATTGATTAGCACATCGACAACCACCGCTGTATCTTCGTCGGTAACCGTGGTGTCGTTCTCGGCCACGGGTGGGTCGTTGATTGCATTGATGGTTATCGTCACGGTTGCGCTTTGGGTTAATGCGGGCAGCGGCGTGCCGTCGTCGCTGACCTGGTACTCGAAGCTGTCCGTGCCGTTGAAATCCAGATTCGGCGTGTAGGTGATCGCTCCCGTACCGCTGTCGATGCTCGTGGACCCATTGCCGGGCTCGGACATCACGATCACGGAATCCGGAACCAGGTCGCCGTCCACGTCGCTGTCGTTGTCTAATACGGCGACCGTCACCGGCGCGTCTTCGTCGGTAACACCAGTGTCGTTCGTGGGGACTGGTGGATCGTTGACTGCGTTGACCGTAACAGTTACGGTGGCTCCGTCGGACAACTCCGGCAGAGGCGTGCCATCGTCACTGACCTGGTACTCGAAGCCGTCCGTGCCGTTGAAGTCCTGGTTGGGCGTATATGTGATTTTGCCCGTCGCGGCGTCAACGCTGACCGAGCCGTTGCCGGGCTCCGCGGTCACGGTCACGGAATCCGCGAGCACGTTGCCATCCACATCGTCGTCATTACTGAGCACGTCGACGGCGACGGCCGTATCTTCGTTGGTAACCGCGGTGTCGTTCTCGGCCACAGGCGCGTCATTGATGGGGTTAATCGTAATGGTCACGGTGGCGGTCGATGACATGGTCGGGAACGGCGACCCGTCGTCGAACACCCGGTACTCGAAGCTGTCCGTGCCGTTGAAATCCAGATTCGGCATGTAGGTAATCTCTCCCGTACCGCTGTCGATGCTCGTGGACCCATTGCCGGGCTCGGAGATCACGATCACGGAATCCGGAACCAGGTTGCCATCCACGTCGCTGTCGTTGCTGAGCACGTCTACGGTCACGACGGTGTCTTCGTCCGTGGTGGCGGCATCGTCGACGGCGTTGGGTGGATCGTTGACCGCTTCGATGGTGACAGCCACGGTGGCGGTCGAGGACAGGGGAGGCAATGGCGTGCCGTCGTCGAACACCAGGTACTCGAAGCCGTCCGTGCCGTTGAAATCGAGGGCGGGCGTGTAGGTGATTTTCCCCGTGGCGATGTCGACGCTGGTCGAGCCGTTGCTGGGGGCGGTCGTTACCGTTACGGAAGCGGGGACTAAGCCGCCATCTATGTCGATGTCGTTATCGAGGACCGGGATGGTTATCGCGGTGTCTTCGTCGGTGGTCGCGTCGTCGTCGGTAGTGGCGGGTGCATCATTCACGCCGTTGACCGTGATCGAGAACTCATCAGTCGCGGTAGCATGGGCCCAGTCTTCCACCTGTAATACCACGGCGTGCGTGCTCACGTCGAAGGGGGCGCCCACATCATCGTTTGTGGGGGTGCCCTCGAGTGTGGCGGTGCCGTCGCCATTGTCCTCGAGCGTCAGCCAGAGCGGCAGCGTCGGGGCAGTGATGACGAACACTTCGTCGAGGTCATAGTCCCCGACCGAGATCGCGTAGGTATACACGGCGTCCTCGTCCACTACAATCACCGGCGTGCTGGTAAAAGTCGGCGCAGTCGTGAGGAACTCGACGGCCCCGATATCCAACGCCGCCGCGCCGTCACCATCACCGTCGGCAATGCGATCGAATCCGGCGCCGCGCTGATCGAAGAACGGCGGGCCGGTGAAGGGCGGGCTGGTGACGGCGGCGGCGTCCGCGGCATCGATGGCCGGACTCTGGGCGGCCAGGATGTGGGTCGGCGTAGGACCGCCATAATCGCCCGGTGGCCCGAGCATGGCGTCGATGGGGTTGGTACTTGCGCCGATTTGGTCCCCATTGTCGCCATTCACAAGACGCTCGCCCGTGGACGGATCGATGGCGCCATTGCCATTGCCGATGAGGTTGAAGCCCAGACTGGTGACGGCGCCGGACACGTCGGGATGGATATTGCCTTCTCCGGCATTGTCCGGCGTGTCGAAATTGCCTGCCACGATCGTGTTGTGCAGCATGAGGGCACCGCCACTGCAATAGATACCGCCGCCCTCCGCAGAACCGTTATTGATGTTGTCGGCGACGTTGCCGGTCACCGTGCAATTCGTGAGTGTGGCGGACGTCTCCGATTGATGAAGGGCGCCGCCGTTTCTGCCGGCGATATTGCCGGAAAGTGTACAGTTGGTCATGCTTAACGTGCCCAGGTTGACGAGCGCGCCACCATCCGAGGAGGCCAGGTTGCCGTCCAACGTGCAGTTGGCAAGCGTGAGGGTGGCGTTCGAGGGATTGTGAATAGCCCCGGCGCTCGCCGCGCTATTGCCGCTCAGCGTACAGTTGACCAACTCGAGCGTGCCTCCCAACACGTTAAGAACGGCGCCGCCAATTTGGGCTGTAGTGTTGTTGGTCAAGGTGCAATTGACCAGCTTCAGCGTGCCGTCCCAGTTGACGGCCGCGCCGCCCAGGTTCGACGCTTCGTTATCGTCCAGGACGCAGTCGGTCAGGGTCATCGACCCGCGGTTGTGAAGCGCCCCACCATCGAGACCGCTGGCCAAATTGCCGGTGAGCGCGCAATCGGTCATCCGCACCGTGCCGAAGCTGTAGAGGACGGTACCGCCTCGGCCGGGGCCCATGGCGTCGTCATAGCCATCGGAGAGGGTCAGTCCCGAGATGACCACGTCGGCCTCGGTGGACGGGATGTATATGATGGGGGTGGCGTTGCCGCCGCTGATCGTCAATTGGTCAGCGCCCGGTCCTAAGATACCCAGACTGGATTCGATAAGCACTTCGCCGAGACCGTCGTCCAGCGTAATCGACTCTGTCACAACTATGTCGATGATGTCGCCGGGAAAGGTGAGGCCGATGGCCTCGCGCAGTGACACGTCGCCTGCCGAGGTATCGCCATCGTCTTCATCAGCCACCGTATCCACGACCAGCCGGTGGACCTCGTAGGCGCCGATGTCAACCTCGGCGCCGCCAACGCGGTCGAATCCGGGGCCGCGCTGGTCCGTGGTGAGGCCCATCGCGCTCGCAGCAGCGGAGTTGCCGGCGTCGATGGCCGCGCTGTCCGACAGCAGGGCGTGGGTTGGCATGGGTCCACCGTTATTTCGCAGCGTCGTGTCCAGGACAGTGGCCCCAGGGATGCCGGTAAGGTCTTCTGCGCCGAAGCCGACGCTCCCGGTCGTATCCTCGATGAGGTTGCACCCGTTGCTGGTAATGGGGCCGTGCACATCAGGGCCTGATCCGGTGGCGCTGTTGCCGGCGATGATTGTATTGGCGATCGTCACTGTGCCGGCCTCTCGACTGATCCCGCCGCCGGTGCCCGCCGCGTTGCCGGTTAAGGTACAACTTGCCAACTGGGCCGTGCCATCGGCCACATAGACCCCGCCGCCGTCGTGGCCTTCGTCGCTCCCCACCGAGTTGCCGCCAACGGTACAATTGGTTAATTCCAGACTGCCGCTGCTGTAGATGCCGCCGCCGAAGGTTCCGGCCGCGTTGCCGGCAACGGTGCAGTTGAGCAACACCAAGTCGCCCTCGCTGTAAATGCCGCCGCCGCGGTCGTCTTCGGTGCCGTTCTCATCCTCGGCCAAACTGTCGGAAATGAGGCAATCGGTCAGCGTGAGGGCGGCGCCGCTGCACACCCAGATGCCGCCACCGTCGCCATCGGCCACGCGGCCTTCGGTGATGGTGAGCCCCTGGATGTCGACGGTGCCCGCGTTGATGGCGAAGACACGCGAGGCCAGATCGCTCTGGACGGCCAGGTTGTCGGCGCCAGGACCGACAATCGTCATACTGCGGTTGACCTCGATGTCGCCGAGGCTGAGCGTGATCGTTTCGAGAGCGCCGGCGAAAAGGTCCCCCTGGAATGTGATGATGCCAGTGTCGGCGATGAGTTTGACCGCTTCGCGCAACGACACGTTGCCCGGACTGATGTCGCCGTTATCTTCGTCCGCCAGCGAGTCCACCTCGAGGGCGGACTGACTGACCGCGATGTTGACCGTGGCCGTGGAACACTTGGGTGGCAGTGGCAGTCCGAAGTCACAGACTTCGTATTCAAAACTGTCAAATCCTTGAAATGCGGCCTCCGGCTCATAGGTAATCGCGCCCGTGGCCGTGTCGACGTAGGTGATCGTGCCCCCAGTCGGCAGGACCGTCACGATCACGCTTGGATTGAGGTCTGTCTCGAGGTCGCTATCGTTCGCGAGAACATCAATGATCACCGCCACGCCCGATTCCGTCGAGGCGGTATCGTCGACGGTGTACGGGGGGTCGTTAAAAGCGGTAACCTCAACGGTGACCGTGCCGTGGTCGGACAATATGGGCATGCCACGGTCGCTGACGCGGTAGACAAAGCTATCCGTCCCATCGTAATCGGTGTTGGGGACATAGGTGATCTCGCCGGTCGCGGGATCGACCCCGGTCGACCCATCCGTGGGGTGGATAACCACCACGACCGACGCGGGGTCGATGTCGTCTTCCTGGTCGAAGTCATTGGCCAGAACGTCGATGATCACCTCGGTGTCCTCGGTGGTCGCGGCCGGGTCGTCACCCGCCACGGGCGCGTCGTTCACGGCGATGATGGCGATGCTCGCGGTCTCTGAAGCCGTACTGTACGGGGTCGTTCCGCCATTGACCGAGGCGTCTCCTGTGCCGCCGTCGACGCCACCGGAGCGGTCCCAGGCCTGGAACGTGATACCGGGATCGACCGTGCCATTGAAATTGGCGTCTGGGACAAAACGAATGAGGGCGGTATCGGCTAGCAATCGCGCAGACGTATCCGACACGGTACCGAATGGCAGCCAGTCGGCGCCGCCGTTGATCGAGTATTGCCACGTGCCATTCGCGTCATCGACGGCGGTCACGGCGATGCCCTCGAGGGCGCCCGCGTCCACGTCCGTAACGGGGTCGGCGAGGTCACTGGTGAGGATGTCCGAAACCAGATCGCCGGGCGAATCCACTTCGTCTTCCATGATGTCGCTAAAGGTTGGGGACCCACTGTCATCCAATTCCGGCGCGTCGTTCACAGCGTTAACAGTGATGCCGGCCGTCTCGGAAGCTGTGCTGAACGCCGTGTCTCCGCCATTGACGGAGGCATTGCCCGTCCCACCGTTCGTGCCGTCGGTTTGGTCCCAGGCCCGGAACGTAATGCCGGGGTCGATCGTGCCGTTGAAATTCACGGTGGGGCAGAATCGAATCAGGGCGTCGTCGGCGAGCAGCAGCGCGGACGCATCGGACACGCTGCCAAATGCGGTCCAGCTAGACCCGCCGGTGGTCGAGTATTGCCAGGTCCCGTCCGTGTCATCAACGGCCGTCACGGCGATGCCCTCGAGGGCGCCCGCGTCCGCATCGGTAATGGGGTCAGCAAGGTCGCTGGCGATGATGGCCGCCACTGTGGTCCCCGCGTTGCCTGCATCGTCCTCGTCGATCGCGTCCAGGACAGGGTCCCCGCTGTCGTCCAATTCCGGCGCGTCGTTTATCGGGTTTATGGTGATGGTGGCAGTGGCGATGCCGCCGCCGAGGCCGGCGTCGTTTGAGGCCAGAGAGGCCTGCACGTCGAAGCTGCCAGGGGCGTTGGAATCTGGGGGCGGCGTGAACTTCAGTCCAGCATGCCCCGCGCTGTAGGTGATGAAGTCGTTGTTGT
>CAYRLQ010000283.1:0-5747 GCA_964425145.1 uncultured Nitrospiraceae bacterium | reverse complement strand
TCGCTACGCTCGCAATGACGCGAGGGCAGCGCTCGTGCGATTTTCCGTCAATATGCGGCATTATTTATGACGTTCTGTATAGTTTCGTGGGAGTATTCATGGGTTACGAAGCGGTCATTGGGATGGAAGTGCACGTCGAGATCGGCACGCGCTCGAAGGTGTTTTGTGGGTGCAGCACGGGTTTCCACGCACCGCCGAACACGAACGTCTGTCCGATTTGCCTGGGCATGCCTGGCGTGTTGCCCGTGTTGAACCGCGCGATGGTGGACGCGACCGTGGCCGTGGGGCTGGCGCTGAACTGCACGATTTCGCGCTGGTCGAAGATGGACCGGAAGAATTATTTTTACCCGGACCTGGCCAAGAATTACCAGATCAGCCAGTACGACCTGCCGCTGTGCTACGATGGTTGGCTGGAAATCGATGTGGACGGCCGGGCGAGGAAGATCGGTATCACGCGCGCGCACATGGAGGAAGACACCGCGCGGAACGTCCACGGTATCGGCGCCGGCGAGAGCGGCGTGGACTTTAATCGGTGTGGCGTGCCGCTGGTCGAGATCGTGTCTGAGCCGGACATCCACAGTGCTGACGAGGCCTACGTGTATCTGACTACGCTCAAACAGATTCTTCAGTACCTGGGCGTGAGCGATTGCAACATGGAAGAGGGCTCGTTGCGGGCCGAGGCGAACATCAGTCTCCGGCCGGAGGGCGCGACGGAGCTGGGCACAAAGACCGAGGTTAAGAACGTGGCCTCGTTTAGTGGTACGCGAAAGGCCATCGAGTACGAAATCGCCCGCCAGAAACAGATTCTCGAGGAGGGCGGCACGATCGTCCAAGAGACCAGGGGTTGGGATGCCGACCGGGGCGTGACGTTTTTGCAGCGCACGAAGGAATCGGCGCATGATTACCGGTATTTCCCTGAGCCGGACCTGGTGCCGGTGGTGGTGGACGAGGCCTGGGAACGGCGGATCCAGGAGTCGCTGCCGGAGCTGCCTCGGGCGCGTTTAGCACGGTTCCAAGGGCAGTATGGGCTCTCGGCGCACGACGCGAGTGTGCTGACGACCACGCGGGCCACGGCGGATTACTTTGAGGCGACCGTGGCGGCGAAGGCGGACCCCAAGAAGGCGGCCAACTGGATTACGGGTGATTTGCAGGCCTTGTTAACCGGGGCAAGAATCGAAATCGGCGATTGCAAAATCGAACCGGCGGACTTAGCGGCCATGATCGGGCTGATCGAGGATGGAACCATCAGTGGGAAGATCGCCAAAGAGCTGCTGCCAGCCATGTTCGGGTCAGGCAAGCCGCCGAAGGCGTTGGTCGAGGAGAAAGGGCTAGTCCAGATTAGCGAGCGCGGCGAGCTCGAGGCGCTCGCGCGCGAGGCCATTGCGGCCAATCCGGGCCCCGTCGAGGATTACCGCAATGGTAAGCAAAAGGCGCTGGGATTCCTCGTGGGCCAGGTGATGAAAGCGACGGAACGCAAAGGCAACCCGAAGATGATCAACGAAATCTTCCGAGACGAACTGGGTAAGGAATAGGAGTTCGACTTCGGATTGGTTAAACTTGTAAAGAAATCGGCACCGACACAGCCTGATTTTCTGCCGAATGCCCTGCGCATGTGCGCGCTGGCGGCTGAGTATAAGGCAATCGATATTAGGGCATACGATGTGCGTGGCCTGACGTTAATTGCGGACAGTTTCATCATCTGCGCGGCATCCAGCGAGCCGCATTTCAAGGCGATCTACAACGGCGTCAAGGAAGGCATGAAAGCCGTCGGCGTCGCGCCGCTGTATACGGAAGGGACGCTGCGGGGCAACTGGCGGGTGCTGGATTACGGTGACATTATCTTTCATATCTTTCGTGAGCAAGCACGTGAGTTTTACGACCTGGATGGGTTGTGGGGGGATGCGCCCGAGATCGACTTGAACCTCGATGCGTAGGGTGGGCCCGGTGAAACAGTATGGCCGACGAACAATACACACCTGACCGATCGGAGTTGTACGGGTACAAATTGGACCGTATCGTGGGGCGGGGTGGTACAGGCGTGGTGTACCGCGCCATCGATTCGGAAACGGGCCAGGTGATTGCCATAAAGCTTTTCCGGGCTAACTTTTTCCGCAATCGGCTGCACATTCGCGACCTGGCCAAGTGTGTCAAGAAGTTCAAGAAGTTCAAACATCCCAATATTGTGCAAATCCATGACTTTATCACAGGGAAGGATGGCGAATGTCTGGTAATTGAGTATGTGGACGGACCGGATTTGCGCTGGTATATCAAGAATCGCCCGTGGAACTTGCGTGAGCGCCTGGTGATTGTCGCCCAGATATGCAACGGGTTGCAATACTTACACGAGCAAGGCTTCGTGCACCACGACTTCAAGCCGGCCAATGTGTTGCTCACGCGCAAGGGCGTGGTGAAACTGACCGACTTTTCCCTGGCTGGGAACAGTCCGCTGTTGTCGATGTTCGACGCCGGTGTGCGCGATCAGGTGACCCCGATGTATGTGCCGCCAGAGTTTCTCCGGAAGGAAAAGGCCGGCCCGCAGAGCGATATGTATTCATTGGGCGTGACCATGTACTCGATGTTTTCCGGCCGGTTGCCCTTCGAAGTGGATAACATACACAAGCTTTACGAGTGTCACCTCCGGATAGTTCCGGAGCATCCCACCGTCGTGAATAAGCGTTGTCCACAGGACTTGGGCGACATCATCATGCGGTTACTGGACAAGCAACCAGAGAACCGTTTTCGGGACTGCGACCAACTGCGCATAGTGCTGGCGAACATCGGCAAGAGTCGCATATAACCCCGCCGTAACTCGGTTCACCGATTCGCACGGATGACGACAGATTGACATGACAGACACTGAGCAGACTTCCCAATCTGCTCAGGCTTAATACTCTTCGGTGCCCGTCGTGCCCGTCGTGTCTGTAGTCGTCGTAGTGGGCTCGTAACCTGGGGGGAAGAACACCTTCCAGGCGGCCTGGCGCTGCGCCAGTAGGACGGTATCCATCATATCGATAATGGCGCCCAGTTTAACACTGTAGGATGTTTGGGCAATTTCAGGCACCCTTGTGATTGCTCGACAATGCTGGTGTTTGCGTACCATGACTTTCTCCTGTCGCGATTGGGCATTGGGCCTATATCACGCCGCCAGTCTTATTGAATATAAACTCAACCATCTGCCCGAAAAAGGCGACCATAAAGTTCATTTTCGACTCGAAAGACGTGCCACCGGGCTCATATTCTGTCTCAGCCATCAATGGCGTGCGCGAAACGAGTTTGTGATGTTTCATGGCGGAGCTTCTCCTCCAATCATTACGCGTGTGTTACACGTCCTCCACCCATACTATACACTAACGAGGGATAAGCTTTTCAAGTTCGGCCTCAGAGCCGTGGTCCGACCGATTCCAAACGTTGGCCGTGCGCTGTGTTGGTGAATGTCTTGAAATTCTCGATGAACATTGTGGCCAGTTTTTTCGCGGTTTCGTCGTAAGCGGCCTTGTCTTTCCATGTATTGCGCGGATTCAGAACCTTGGGATCGACCCCTTGAACCGTTTTTGGTATGTGGAGGCTGAAGATGGGCATGGTATTGAACTCGGCATCCTCGAGCGTGCCGTTCAAGATAGCATCGATGATCGCTCTGGTACTCTTGATCGACATACGATGGCCGGCCCCGTACCCGCCGCCGGTCCATCCCGTATTGACCAGGTAAGCATCGGACCCGTGTTGCGCCATCTTCTTGCCAAGGACTTCGGCGTACATTGTCGGGTGCAGGCACAGGAACGCCGCGCCAAAACATGCTGAAAAGGTGGCGACCGGCTCAACGATGCCCAATTCCGTTCCTGCGACTTTGGCCGTGTATCCGCTGAGATACTGGTACATCGCCTGCTCGGAATCCAGCTTGGCCACGGGGGGCAGCACGCCAAAGGCATCGCAGGCCAGGAAGATGATCTTCGTGGGATGGCCGCCTTTCGACACCGGCTTGACAATATTGTCGATGTGGTAAATCGGATACGAAACGCGAGTGTTCTCGGTCTTCTCCCGGGACGAGAAATCTACCTTGCCATCGGCGTCGACCGCCATATTCTCGAGCAGGGCATTGCGGCGGATGGCGCCGTAAATGGCAGGTTCGTTCTCCTCGGAGAGGTTGATGGTTTTCGCGTAGCACCCGCCCTCGAAATTGAACACGCCTTCGCCATCCCAGCCGTGCTCGTCGTCACCGATCAGCCGGCGGTGCGGGTCGGCGGACAGGGTGGTCTTTCCAGTGCCGGAGAGGCCGAAGAACAGGGCCGTGTCGCCATTCTTGCCCATGTTGGCCGAGCAATGGAAGGAGCCGACTCCTTTCAAAGGCAGGAAGTAGTTCATCAGCGTAAAGATGCCCTTCTTGATCTCGCCGGGATACCAGGACCCGCCGATGAGCGCCATGCGTTCTTTGATATTGCCGGCCGAAAACACCTCGGAGCGCAGGCCCCATTGCTCATAATCCAGGCAGGTGGTCTTGCAGGCGTGCAGGACGGTCCAATCGGGGACGAACTCGGCGAGTTCCTCGTCGGTGGGCCAGATGAACATGTTCCGGCAGAAATGGGCCATCCAGGACACTTCGGTGACGATCCGAACCGCTAGTCGCGTGTCTGGGTTGGTGCCGCAAAAGCCGTCCACCACATACAGCCGCTTACCGTTGAGTTCGTCGAGCGCAAGTTCGCGCAGATGAGCCCAAGTTTCTTCGGATATGGGCTTGTTGTCCGATGTGGGATTCTCAGGACCGGCCCACCACACTTTGTCCTTTGACGTTTCCTCGATAACGAAATACTTGTCTTTCGGCGAGCGGCCTGTAAACCGGCCCGTATCCACGGCAACCGCGCCGAACTCGGTGACCATGCCTCGGTCCAGCCCGTCCAGTGAAGAGTCGGTTTCGTGCTCGAACAAGAGCTCATAAGATGGATTGCGATAGAGCTCGGTCCAGGAAGTAATGCCGATTCTATCCAGTTTCAAATCTTGCACTCGTCGACCCTCCTCATAAGAAAGTGTGCGCTGTGCCAAGCAAACGAGTCCGCGAATGTGACGGGACTGTCCCCGTTTTCCGTGGCCTATTTAATCATGTGGCGGCTGTTGATAACCGCCCACCGCTTCTTCCCGTGGCGTATTATTGCACAATACGACCGGCAACATCCACTTTGCATGTCGGAATGCAGCGCCCAAGCTCCGCGCCTCGGATCCGTGGAACCACGCTCATACATCGTCCCCATCAAAAGGTTATCAGGTTAACTGTAGTATTGACCACTCTAGTGGACCAACACCTGTGACAGCCGCCGTGTTGCTCGAATTGCAGCCGAGGGCGACTGTGCCACTTTCATGCCAAGATGCGCTCGTAGACGCGGAGATTCCCTTCGACCATCGTGTCGACTGTGAAGCGCTCGTGGACGAGGGCATTGCCGTTCGCGGCGATGGTGGCGGCCAGGTTCTTGTCGCGGAATACGCGGATGATCGCCGCCGCCAGGGCCTCATGGTCTCGCGTGGGGACGAGAAGGCCGGTCTTCTCGTTGCGGATGACCTCGGGCACGCCACCGGCCGCGGTCGCGACGACCGGTCGTTTGCAGGCCAGCGCTTCAAGCACGCACCCCCCAATGCCTTCGGCGTTGCTGGACAATACGAAGGCGTCAAGCGTGCGGAGGATGCGCGGCACGTCCCGGCGATGACCCAGCAGGGTGACGCAATCTCGAAGGCCGAGCTCGGCAATTTGCGCTTCGAGCGCG
>CAYRLQ010000282.1:1386-5764 GCA_964425145.1 uncultured Nitrospiraceae bacterium | reverse complement strand
CCCTTTTTCAACAAGGATATTCAGGATGGACAGGATATTTTCGTATTATCCTGAACATCCTGCAAATCCTTGTTCCATTCCATCCCCCTATCCCCCTCATCCCGCTATCCCATCAAAAAACTACGATTTCTGCCAAACCAGTCAATAAAACACCCCTTGTTTCGCAAGCCCGCACCATCCCCAAGAGCCGTCTCCGCTGCACGCCCCAACACCTTCAAACCACTACACTTCCGCCCGACACACTGCAACACGTTGGGCTAATTATATGGAGGCTTGTCTCGACGGAGGGAAACCCAGAATACACCCCCGCAAACACTCTGCGTTCCCCTGCGCCCTCCGCGCCTCTGCGTTGAAGGAAACATGGCACATCAAACGCAGAGCCGCCGAGGGCGCGGAGATACGCGACACCACGCTCTTGCGCTATACTCCTTGAAAGTCTTTCGTCAAAGGCCTTTCGTCAGACATAAGGAGACTTCCACGTGATGGCACCGCATACTTCCAAAAGCCTTTCGGCCGTTTCGGCGGTTCTGGCGTCCTGTTTGCTCGCCGTTCCCCCTTGCTGGGGGGAACCCGAAGCGCCTGACCTCTTCCAGCGCGTCTTCAGCACTTCACGAGACTTGGACGCGAAGATAGTCGAAGAGGTGAAGCAACTTCCCCCGGGTGAGCGTCTCACAATAGACACCGACCAGGACGGAGAGGCCGATGAGCAGTGGTACCTCGACACATCCAGGCGCCACACGATCAATCCCATCATCGTCCGTGTGGTGGACGAAGACGGCGACCTGCACCAAGACGGACGAGGGGACTTGGACAGCGATCTCTATTTCTGGGACTGGCAGGCCGACGGCAAGGTCGATGTTGTCACGGACTATCAGGACAATGACGGGGACAATGACGTCGATGAGATGGGCGTCTTCTTCGACCGCGACCGGAAAGACGACAAGAGCCCGTTGGCCGTGTGGTGGGGCGTGGACGTGGGCGACGACAACCTGCTGTGGTACGATGTGAACGGCACGTATTACCAACGGCTTTGCCAATATCGCAGCCATTTCAGCGGCGACGAGGTCTTCTACCAGTTCGAACTCTCCGATGACACAACGGAATGGCTCAACATGTGGGAGGACCCCTTCGCGTTCTACGACCCGGACGGCGACACGTGCAGCGAGGTCGTCGTGCGCATCGACGCCATGGGAGACAAGGTCAACAACCTCAGGTACAGCATAGACGCCGACGACGACGCCCACGGCCGGCGCACGCACGACTACGACTTCTCGGTTACGGCGATAGCGCCGGAGGGAACCCTCTCGCCCACGGCCGCGCACACCGCGCCGCGACACATACGCGGCATTCAGACCCACCCCGTGATCACTTGGGAGAGCGCCAAGGCGTTCAGCCAGAACGCACCTTGGGCCAAGGCGATGCTCACGTGGGACGAGATAAACAGCAATACGGACGCCGACGCCCAGCGCGACCCGAACGAACGCTGGGAAGGGCTCCTCAATGCACCGTCCAAGTCCGGGTCGTTCCCGCAGGTTGGGGGTCCGGCTACGTCGAATGTCAACAAGCGGGTGGAAGTGGCCCAGAGTCCGCCCCACCCCTTGCGGCTGTACTTCGATACGGCCGACCGTCGGCTCCATCTCATCGGCGCCGACGAAGGATACCTGGACGTCGACTTTGACATGGACGGCACGGTCGATGCCGCCTACACCTACGTGGACGACAACGACGACGGCATCTTTGACCGCCGATTGTTCGACGCCGACGGCGACGGCCGCACGGATTCTGAATGGCCTTTGGCGGGCAACTGCCGGGAGTTTCCTTTGGAGTTCGAGGAGCTCTCGCCCTTCTACAAAACGTTACTGACGGAAACCCTCGAGGAAAGCCGGGCCTTTGTCGATGTGGCCATCGAGGCGTGGGGCCAGTGGCCCGTTTCCGCCGCCGAGGTGGCCGACTTCTTCAAGACTGGCCTTGCGGACTATATACCGGAACGACAAGTGGGCCGCCGCATTCGAGAGACGCCCGCCGGAGCGCGCTATTACCTCGACCTGATTCGAGACCGGTTGTTCGTGTCGCTTCAACAGCGCCTCGGAAGCCACGGCCGTTGGACGGAGGTGGCCGAAGCCTACGGGCAAGGGGCGTACAAGCGCGCCGCCCGGCGCCTCGCCGGTATCGCGGGATTGCCCTGGCCGCCCGTTTCAGAACCGCGTCCTCTGCGGGTACAAGGACGCACTTACCGAAAACGCATACCCGTGCATGTGAGAAACGTCGACGATTGGCATCACGACGCGTTTCCCGTCGTGGTGTCTCTCTCTGAACTTCGCCGTGTGGCGCCGGATTTCAACCCGGAGAACTGCGCGGTCGTGATGGGCGACTACTGGGTGGACTGGGTCGAGATTCCGCACCAGATGGACACTTGGTCCTGGAGCGCCGAACAGGAGCTTTCTTTTCTGGCCAGCCTCCGCCCCGGTGAGGGACGCACTTTCTACGTCTACTTCGACCCCAAAGGACAACGCCAAACGCAGTTCCCGCAAGTCACCCGGGCCGTCCTCGACCATCCCGCCTACGTGGCCTGGGAATCGGAATTCGGCGCCTTCCGATTCTACACGGGCCAATTCGATTTCTTCGGCAAACAGGTGGACCGCCGTCTTCCCAAGCCGGAACGTCTCATCTATCCCCTCATCGACGAAAACTACCATGAAGAACAGGACTGGGGTATCGACGCCCTGCACGTAGGGGAAACGAGCGGCCTGGGCGGTCTGACACTCTACACGGACAAAGGGCCCTACCTCGTCCAGAGCCCTGCCGGGGAAGGACACGTCGCCTTTGAACACCGGGTTCTGGGTGCGGGCCCCGTGCGGGCCGCCGTGGAAATAACCGCGACAAACGTATGGCCAGACGAGCCGGATCGCCCCGTACGCCTTCGGTGCCTGGTCTACGCTGAACACCAGGAGAGCGAAATCCGTGTTCGCGTTCCCGAGGGCGTCGAGAACGCCCGGTTGGCGCCTGGGCTCTTGAAGCTTCCCCAGGAATCCTGGTTCTTGGACGAAGAACGGGGCGTCCTGGGTACATGGGGTTACCAGGGCGACGATATTGGCCACATCGGGCTGGGCGTCATTGTTCCCCCCGCGCAGGCAGTCGAGATCTTGGAGCTGCCCGAAGAGCGGCGTATCAAGTGCTCGCTCGAAAAAGGGGAGCTGCGATACTGGATACTGGGCGAATGGCGCCGTGGCATGCAATACCCGGTGGCGCCCACGCTGGACAACTGGCGTCGGGTCTTGGCCCAACTGGCCGACCGACTCCATAACCCGCCTGAGACGACCCTTGGCGAACTGGAGACGGCTTCGGAGTAGTGCATGACTGTTTCCCGGAGCGGCCACGCTCATCTAACAGATGGGCTCTTCGTGCTTCAGTTCTATCGCTCGCCCCGTTTCACTCGACTTGTACGCGGCAAGGGCGACCGCCACGGCCTGCCGTCCGTCCCAACCAGTGCCTCCGGCGGGTTTCCCCGCTCGTATGTCGTCCACGAGTCGCTGCAGGGTTGTGGCGTAGGTCTCCAGGCGCACGGGGTCCAGGAAGCCCTTGCCCGCCCAATCGATAGGCGGCTGCGACGCGATCACTTCCCAGTCGGCGCCATCGCGTGAGACGCGCAAATCGCCGTACCAGTCATTCTCGATAAGGCCCCGCTCACACACGGTCTGCGTGGCGCCTCCCGTTCTGGGAAACCCCGGACTTGGGATTTCGAAGGAGCAGAAAATGGTGCAAACGGTACCATCTTCCATTGTCAGTACGACGTCCGAGGTGCTGTCCACCTCGTAGTCGGGGTCGAAAGCTCGGACCTTGGCAAAGACCTGAGCGATCTCCTGCCTGGTGAACCAACGGGCCTGGTCAATATTGTGGATGCCGTGCCCCAGGAGGATGCCCACGTTGTCTCGGTCCAACTGCCACCTCGGCACCGTCTTCATGCCCTCAGGCACTACCTGCACGTTGTGCATATGGAGGACCTTGCCAAGCTCGCCGGAGTCCAACAGGCGCTTCGTCGCCACGTTGCAGACGCGGTTGCGCTGTGTGTACATCACCTCGCAGCGAAGGCCATGCTCAACACAAGCCTCGAGTATGGCGTCGCACGCCGCCACCGTCGTAGCCATAGGCTTGTCAATGAGTAAATGCTTGCCCGCCTTGGCTGCGGTCAGCGCTTCCGGGCCGTGAAGCGCATGCGGCGTCGCCACGCAGACCAAGTCCACGTCCTCCCGCGCCACGAGCGCTTCCACCGACGCCTCTACTTCGAGACCGTACTCCTTGGCCAATCGGGGCGCGCGCGAACCTCCGGCCACAGCCACGGCCCGCACGTTTTTCACCACGGTGCGTACCGCGGCGGCAT
>CAYRLQ010000282.1:0-1376 GCA_964425145.1 uncultured Nitrospiraceae bacterium | reverse complement strand
ACGCCCAAAGTGCCCTGCAACGGCATCCCTCCTTCCTCCCGCTACGTGCTTCCAAGTGACGACGGCCCTCACCTTACCCGAAACCAGGAACAGGTCGGCTTCAATTCCGTGTGTCCCTGGGAGTATACACCGCCGGACTCCTCCGTAGGAATGAGAACTCCCCCTGCCTGTTGACCCATCCCGTTCACCTCGCTACAATGCCACGGGTGGGTAGCGGCAACCAGCAGAGGGCGAGTCATGTTCAAACTCGGAATTCTCGGATCGGATAATACCCATGCCGACGCATTTTCGAAACTGGCTAACTTGGAAGCCGGCATCAACGGCCTGCGCATAGAGGACGTTCGGGTCACGCACATCTACGGCACCGACCCCCAACGCACGGAGGAAGTCGCGCAGAACGGCAACATCCCCAACATCGTCAGCGCGCCCGAAGAGATGATCGATGCGGTGGACGGCGTCTTGTGCGTGTGGCGTCACGGCGGCAAGCACCTCGCCGATACCTTGCCGTTCCTGAAAGCCGGCATTCCCGCCTTCGTGGACAAGCCGCTGGCCTGCAGCGTCCGAGACGCCACGGCGCTGATCGACGCTGCCGAAAAGGCCGGTGTAGGGCTTACCTCGTTCTCGACGCTGCGCTTTGAGCGCACTACCGTCCAATACATCGAGGACCTCAAGGCTAACGCGGGTGAACTGACCGCCGGCATGAGCACGGGCCCCGCGGACCTCGAGAGCGAATACGGCGGCGTCTTCTTCTACGGCATTCATGCCGTCGAATTGATGAACGCCGTGTGGGGGTATGGGTGCGAAAGTGTCGCAGCGGTGGCGCATCAGGGCAATGCCGTCGCAGTGTGCAAATTTGACCGTGGGGCCCTGGTCACCGTCAACATGCTGGGCAACGCGAAATATGCGTTTCACCTCGTCGCTTTTGGCAAAGACGGCTGGAAACATCACGCCGTCGATGCCGGCGCCTGTTACTACGACGGCATGCAGGTCTTCATGGAGGTGCTGCGCACCGGCCAGTGGAAATTCACGCGCGAGCAACTGCTCGAACCCGTGAAAGTACTCAGCGCCATCGACCGCTCCCTCAACGAAGGCGGCCGCGAAGTGAAGCTGGACGAGCTATAAGCGGAAGTGACGAGTAGAAGAACAGACCGTTCATTACCCGACAATAGAGATCAACACAAACAAGGCTGCAAATACAGCCTTGATGGGTGCCACGCTCAAACTTGTTTGAGCGTGTCTTCGGTGACAGGCTATCTTGTCCGTGCCACCCGCTTGTGTTCCCTTTATTGTGTTGAGCTGTACTTAGGCCCGGGCGCAAAAGAGAATGAACAAGGATGTCCAGGATATTCAGGATAATATGAACACATCCTGTCCAT
>CAYRLQ010000281.1:0-5791 GCA_964425145.1 uncultured Nitrospiraceae bacterium | reverse complement strand
TTTTGGGAGTTTCGCATCCACGCGGGCGAGCTGCACGGCAGCGGGGTCACGCTGTCCGGGTTCCCGTACATCGGCCTGGGGCATAACGCGGACATAGCGTGGGCCATGACGACGGGCGGGCCGGACACGGCCGATATCTATAAACTCACGCTCAAAGAGGATGACCCGGCCAAGTACCTCTACGACGGCGAATGGCGTACAATGATCTCCCGCGAGGTCACCATCGAGGTCAAGGGCGCCGAGCCCCAGAAAATCACCATTTGGGAATCCCATCACGGACCCATACTCGCCATGCGCGGCGGGAAAGCCTATGCCGCAAAGATGGCCTACGCCGAAGCGGTCCAGATAAACGAGGCGTGGTACGAATTCAACTTCGCCAAGGACTACCGAGGCGCCGTCGCAGCCATGGACACACGGATGCTGTTCCCGCAAAACGTCATGGTCGCTGATACGTCCGGGAACATCTATTACCAGCGCACGGGCCGGGTCCCGCGGCGGCCCGACGGATATGATTGGTCACGCCCCGTGGACGGCTCGACGTCGGCCACCGAGTGGAAGGGGCTACACTCCGCTTCGGACCACGTGCAGGTCCTGAACCCGCCGCAGGGGTACATGCAAAACTGCAACATCCCGCCGGACGTCATGATGGTGAACAGTCCGCTAACGCCCGACAAGTTCCTGCCGTACATATACGGGTCGGACGGCGGCCATACCAATCAGCGTGGAGCACGGGCGGTGGAACTGCTGCAGGGGGACGACTCTGTGACAATCGAAGAGGCGCTCGCCTATGCCGTCGATATCCATCCCTACGGCGTGGAGCGCTGGCTGGAGGTGCTCAAACAAGCCGATGCCAAGTTCGGCGGGGAGCTTCGCGCAAACCCGGATTACGCCGCCGGTATGGACGACCTGCTGGCGTGGGACTGCGAGCTGCGCCGTGACTCGACCGGCGCGCTCAAGTACTACTACTGGCGCAAACAGCTCATCGAGGACCACGGGGCTGAGGCGGTGCGTACGGTCGCTAAGCGGATCGATTGCCTAATGGCGGCGGTTGGCAAGCCCGCCCCGCCAGTAGAGTTGACCGACGAGGAACTCGAGGCGGCCGCGGGCTCGTTAGCCTCGGCTATGACGACGCTCAAAGCCGATCACGGGACCCTCAAGGCAACCTATGGCGATACATTCCGTGTCGGCCGCGACGACGTTTCCTGGCCGCTTGGCGGCGGAGGTGGCAACGGGTTGACAACCCTGCGCAACGTGGGCTATGAGCGTGAGCGCGAAGATCATACGCGCTGGGGGCGATCCGGCCAGACATCGACGCAGATTTGCGTGATGACAAAACCCGTCCAAAGCTGGATGTACCTGCCCGTCGGTAACAGCGACCGCCCCGATTCGCCCCACTACCGCGATCAGGCGGAAAAATGCTTCAGCCCACGCAAGCTCAAGCCCACCTGGTGGCAGCCCAAGGAACTCGCGGATCACATCGAGTCCCGCACGGTCCTCGAGAGGGCAAGCTGACAAGTGTTTTGTGTACCAGGTTTCAATTGCGATAAGGTCGGATTCAGGCTTGAAGTAGAAAGGTGCAGCACGATGAAGCGGGATAAGGCGATGGGCGTGTTGCGGCAGCATTGGGACGAGCTGCGGGCCATGGGCGCCACATCGCTGGCTTTGTTCGGTTCGACCGCGCGTGATGATGCCCGCGAGGACAGCGATGTAGACCTGTTGATAGAATTCGATCGGCGAGTGAGTCTGTTTGACGTATTTCGAGTGCAGCACCGGTTGGAAGAAATGCTTGATGTGCCAAAGGTGGATTTGGTCCAACGTGGCGCCGAACATCCTGCGCTCAAGGAGCGCATACACAAGGAGGCCATCGATGTCACCTAGGCACTGGCGGTTTTGCCTGACGGACATCATCGAGGCCATTGCGAAGATTCAGCGCTATGTAGCTGGGATGGACTGTAAAGCGTTTCTGGCCGATGAGAAAACGCAAGACGCGGTGGTCCGGAAGTTTATCCTGATTGGCGAGGCCGCGCGCCACGTCCCACCGTACATCGTCGATAAATATGCTGACGTGCCATGGCAGCCTATGCGCGACATGCGCAATTTTGCGGTGCACGTGTACTGGGGAGTGAAACCCGAGGTAATATGGGACACCATTATGCACGATCTACCGCCCCTGGCACCGCAGTTGCAAGCGATTCTGGAAAGCGAAGGTGAAGAACCGGAACCGAGAGAAGTCAGCGATAACGACGCCCTCACGCGAGGCGCCCATTGAGCAAGCCTACCGCCTGGCTCGGGAACGGTACGCGGCGCACGGCGTAGACACTGATCAAGCCATCGAGCGCCTTACGATGATTCCCATCTCACTTCACTGCTGGCAGGGGGACGACGTGGGCGGCTTCGAGCGCGGCGCGGGCCTGTCCGGCGGCGGCATCGAAGCCACGGGCAACTACCCCGGCAAGGCCCGGAACGCCGACGAGCTACGTGCCGATGCGGATAAGGCCTTTAGCCTGATCCCGGCCAAGCACCGCTTCAATCTGCACGCCATCTACGCCGAGACGAGCGGGCGCAAGGTCGAGCGCAACGAGCTGGCCCCGGAGCATTTCGCCAATTGGATCGACTGGGCCAAGGCCAACGGGCTCGGCATGGACTTTAACCCGACCTACTTCTCCCACCCTAAGGCCGAAAGCGGCTTTACACTCGCCAGCTATGATGAGGGCATCCGCCGGTTCTGGGTCGAGCACGGCATCGCGTGCCGCAAGATCGGTGAGCACATGGGGCGCGAGCTGGGCTCGCCGTGTGTCACCAACTTCTGGATTCCGGACGGCTATAAGGACGCCACGGTGGACCGCAAGGCGCCGCGTGAACTCCTGCGCGACTCACTGGATGCGATCCTCGCCGAGAAGCTTGACCCCCGATACAACCTGGACTCGGTCGAGTCGAAGCTCTTCGGCATCGGCTCGGAGAGCTACGTGGTCGGCTCGCACGAGTTCTACATGGGCTACGCCCTGCGCAACGACACGCTGTTGTGCCTCGACGCCGGGCACTTCCATCCAACCGAGGTGATCTCCGACAAGCTCTCGGCCATCCTGACCTTCCTGGACGAAGTCCTGCTGCACGTGAGCCGTGGCGTGCGCTGGGACAGCGACCACGTTGTAACCCTCGATGACGAGCTGCGGGCCATCGCGGAGGAGATCGTACGCGGGGGATATCTGGACCGGGTGCACATCGGCTTGGACTTCTTCGATGCAAGCATCAACCGGATCGCGGCCTGGGTGATTGGCGCGCGCAACATGATCAAGGCGCTGTTACTGGCCCTGCTCGAGCCTACGTCCAGCCTGCGCGAAATGGAACAGGCCGGTGACTTTACCGCGCGTCTGGCCATGCTCGAGGAGCTCAAAACACTGCCCGCGGGCGCGGTGTGGGACTACTACTGCCTGAAACACGGCGTGCCCGTTGGATTCGCCTGGATGGAAGAAGTCAGGGCCTACGAGAAAGAAGTCTTATCCGTGCGAAGTGCGAAGTTCTGAGTTCGAAGTTATCAGTTCGCACTTCGCACTTCGAACGGTGAACTGATAATGGCGGGTGAACGATCGAAAAGGCTTGTCCTGAGCCCCGAAGGATGGCTGCCGACGTTACTCATCGTCGGGTATGCCATCGCTGTGTTGGCCATTGACGCCTTGGCCACCTCCAATGCGAAGTTTGGATTTGATTGGGGCGTGTTCCGGTGTCGGTTGCGCAACGGATTTGACGTGTATAAGTTTCTGGCGTGGTTCGCGATCCCGTTTGTGTGCAGTCTTCCACGGATGGATTGGGGGTACTTCGGATTCAAACGATGGAAGCGGCGCGACATATACCTCTTGCTGGTCATGGCCGCACTGGGGCTCGTGGCGGTGCTGGCGATTCCGTTGTTCCCGGGTCTCCGCAGTCTATACCGTGGCCTGGGTGAGTATCCCTGGGCAAGGAAGTGGCAATACTCGAAGCAAACACTCCTTTGGACATTCTCATGGTTGGTCGGCTGGGAATTCCTGCATCGGTACTTCCTCCTGACGCACGTGCATAAGCGCTGGCCGCGATTCGGGTGGCTCATCATCCCGCTGTTCGAAGGCGTGTACCACCTCCAAAAACCACTCATCGAAGCGTTCGGGATGGCCCTGTTCTCGTTGCTGCTCACCCAGTGGACTGTCAGGCGCAGGAATGCGCTTCTCCCCGGACTCGCACACCTCATTGTCGAGTTAGAGCTCCTGGCATTCAGGTTGGTGTACTGATCGACGCGCCAAGTACACGTTTTCACAAATACGATGCGCCTGATATTATTGGGCGTATAGTTCCGCACAGTGCGGGGAAGAAATCGTCCTGGTGGGGGCAAAATGGTTCTTTTTGACTGCGGTGGGCCGGGGAATGAATGATCGATGTCCGTAGTGACCCTCACGACAGACTTCGGCAAGCGGGACCCTTATGTCGCCGCGATGAAGGGCGTGTTGTGCTGCGAGTGTCCAGGTGTCCAGATGGTCGATCTGAGCCATGACATCGCGCCACAAGACGTTCTCGAGGGCGCGCTGTTCTTGGCGGGAGCCGCCCCGTATTTCCCCCCCGCCACCATTCACGTGGCCGTGGTCGACCCGGGCGTGGGTACGGGGCGCGCGCCGATTGTCGTGTCCGCGGGCGGACAGCGCTTCGTGTGTCCCGACAACGGCCTGCTCAGCCTGTTTGCCCGCCAACATCCGGTCGAAGAGGCACGGGTCGTTTCGAATCCGGTGTTCATGCGCCATCCCGTGAGCGCCACGTTTCACGGCCGGGACATCTTCGCGCCCACGGCCGGACGTCTGGCTTGCGGCGCCCCGCTCGAGGAGGTCGGCGACCTCCTGGGCGAAATCGTGTTGCTCGATGTGCCCTGTCCTGAGCGCGAAAGCGAAAGGCGCTTGCAAGGAACGGTCATCCACGTAGACCGGTTTGGAAACGCGATCACCAATATCCCGCATAGCCTTCTGGCCGATGTGGCGATTGAGGCAGTCCGCGCGGGAGACCACTGCATCGAGGGGCTTTATGCTACGTACGGCGATGTCGCGCCGGGCCGGCCGCTGGCGTTGATTGGCAGTTCGGGCTACCTCGAAATCGCGGTGCGCGATGGCAATGCCGGCGCCGAACTGGAACTTAGCCCTGGTACCTGCGTTACGGTCAACACCCTTCCGCGAAATGAATCCCCCTCGGTGTCCCCATGACCCCTTGTGTGTGTATCAGTTCTCAGTGCGAGGTGCGAAGTGCGAGGTGCGAGGTGCGAACTGATAGCTCTTACTTGTATTCCCACTCCCGTACGTCGACGAAACGGCCTTTGATCGCGGCGGCGGCGGCCATGGCCGGGCTGACGAGGTGCGTGCGGCTACCCTTGCCCTGGCGGCCCTCGAAATTGCGGTTAGACGTCGAAGCGCAGCGGTCGCCGGGCGCGAGCACGTCGTCGTTCATGCCCAGGCACATTGAGCACCCCGGGTCACGCCATTCGAATCCGGCGTCGATGAAGACATTGTGCAGCCCTTCCGCTTCCACCTGCCTCTTCACCTTGTATGAACCGGGCACGACCAACACCTGCTCGATGGCCGGGTTCTTCTTGTAGCCCTTGGCCACCCTCGCGGCCGCGCGGAAGTCCTCGATACGCCCATTCGTGCACGAGCCCACGAATACCTTGTTCGGTTTGACCTCTGTCATGGGCATGCCTTCGCCAAGCCCCACGTACCTGAGCGCCTCTGCCGCGGCAAGGCGTCGGCTTTCGTCCGCAACCTCCCCAAGCACAGGCGTCTTG
>CAYRLQ010000280.1:0-5845 GCA_964425145.1 uncultured Nitrospiraceae bacterium | reverse complement strand
GAATCTGATCAAGCTGCTGGCCATTATCAGGCAGGTGGATGGCTCGGTCGAGGCACGAGTCCATCCAACACTGGTGCCGGAGACACATTAGCACGAGTCGGTGCGGAACGAATTCAATGCGATATATGTGCAGAGCGACATAGCGGACGTAACGATGTACTACGGCCGCGGTGCGGGGCGCATGCCCACGGCCAGCGCGGTCATCGCAGACGTAGTGGATGTGGCGCGACGCGGCGATTTCCCGCCGATGCCCGCATTCGTGTATACGCAGACCCTGCCGATACGCGGCATGGATATGCTGGAGGGGCGCTACTACCTGCGGGTGTCGACGCAGGACAGACCGGGGGCGTTGGGGCGGATTTGCGGCGTTCTGGGCGAACATGAGATTAATATCGCTTCGTGCTTCCAACGCGAAAGTACGGAATCAGACCTCGTGCACGTCGTCTTAATAACCCATAAGACCGCCGAGACTGCCGGCCGTGTGGCGGTGGATGAGATCGACCAGCTTGGCTTTGTTCAGGGTGCCACCCAGATGCTGCGCGTGCTGTAACGCCTGCGAATCAACACAGCAGTTCGACGAGAGGTTTTCGGGAGTTGCTATGGCGAACACGGGTGTGATCGAGCGCTACCGCGCATACCTGCCAGTGACCGACAGGACGCGGATTGTCACGCTGAACGAAGGTTCGACACCGTTGGTGCCGGCGCACAATCTCAGCGTCACTATCCACCCGCGTGTGGACGTGTGGCTCAAGTACGAGGGGCTTAACCCCACCGGGTCCTTCAAGGATCGCGGGATGACTATGGCGGTGACACAGGCCGTCCAGGATGGCTTCACGGCGGTTATATGCGCGTCGACGGGCAACACCTCGGCCTCGGCGGCGGCCTATGCGGCACGGGCGGGCATTAAGTGCGTGGTGCTGATCCCCGAGGGGAAGATCGCTTTGGGGAAACTGTCGCAAGCCATAATTCACGGTGCGATGGTGGTCCAAATCAAGGGGAATTTCGATGACGCCCTCGAACTGGTCCGCACAATTACGCGAGACCATCCCATCGCGCTGGTCAATTCGATCAATCCCTTCCGAATCGAGGGCCAAAAAACCGCCGCGTTCGAGATCATCGACGACTTCGATGGGGTCGCGCCGGACTTGCATGTGCTGCCCGTGGGCAACGCGGGCAACATCACCGCCTACTGGAAAGGCTACAAGGAATACTGCGCGGCCGGCATGTCCAAGAATCTGCCCAAGATGGTGGGGTTCCAAGCAGCAGGAGCCGCGCCCATCGTCCGGGGCCACCCAATACAAAACCCACAGACCTTTGCCACGGCCATCCGCATCGGCAATCCGGCGAGTTGGAAAACGGCCGAACAGGCGCGCGATGAGTCCGGGGGCGTGATCGATATGGTGACCGACGACGAAATCCGGGATGCGTATCGGCTCTTGGCCTCGAGCGAGGGCATTTTTGCCGAGCCGGCCAGCGCGGCAGGCATCGCCGGGCTGCTCAAGCTTGCCAAGAGCGGCTACCTTGACTTCATCGAGCCGTTCGAGGGCGACCGGGTCCGCGTGGCCTGCGTCTTGACGGGGCATGGCCTGAAAGACCCGGACAGCGCGCTCAAGGCTGCGGAAGAACCTATCACCATCGAAGCCACGGAAGAGGCCGTGCTCGAGGCCATCGGCTTGGGCGAACCGGCGATGGTTTAGCCCCTAGATTCACGGTCTCCGAGGCTTCGCCGCTCCGCGTTTCGGATTCAAGGTCGTTCGTGAAGAAACGTGCCGGTATTGAGATAGTAACATGGAACGGAGGAGTTCAGGGCCTTGAAGAGGCCGGCAATTTCGGGATGACAGGTAAAGAATAAAATCTGGTGCTCGGCGGCCAGATCGAAAATGGCTTCGGCGGCGCGTTCGGCACGGTCCGGATCGAAATTCACCAGGATCTCGTCCATGACAATGGGTAGCGGTTCAGCCTCTTTGGTACGGTGGGAAATATACCCGAAACGCAGTGCGAGGTAGAGTTGTTCGGCGGTGCCCCGACTGAGTTCTTCGGGCTTCTTGCGTTTGCCGGTGGGCATGGCGACTTCAATCGTGTCTTCGCCAATGGGAGCAAGGACTTCGCTGTAGCGCTCGGCGGTAATCCTTTTGAAAAAGGCCCCAGCGTCACGAATGACCCCCGGTTGCTGTTCCTTTTCAAATCTCTCACACGCCTTCTGAAGCAGCCAACCTGCCACAGCATAGCGCCGCCACTCAAAAGCCGCATTTTGGATTTCAGCCAAAAGCCCTTCCTCTTCGGCGCGTAGCCGGGCAATATCATCAGCGCCGCGCATTTGCTTGAGCTTAGTCTCGATATCGGCGCGGTCATTGCGGAGCGCCTCGAGGCGCTGCTCCATGTCCTTGGCCCTGTGGGCCGACTCCTGACGCCTGGACTCCAGTTCCTCAAGCTGCGAGCCGCGCAGGGACTCCTTGAGCGCCTCCAAGTCGGTTTCTCCTGCGAGCACAAGGATGTTCTCTTCCTTCTGTGCAACACCCTTCATACAATCCTCAAGTGCATCGAAGGCCTGCCAAACCGTGTCTGGAAAGAGGTCGGAAGGCAGCCGACATTCGGCAAGCCAATCCTGCCATGCCTTCAGCGTTTCGTCACTTCGTTTCCGCGCCTCATCATAATGCTGTTTGGCTTTGCTAAGTAGCGCCTGGGCCCGCTTTTTGCGCGCACGCCGCTCATTCAGCGTTCCCTCGGCAAGGCGGCGCGCTTCGCGAAGTGCCCTTTGCCGCTCCAGGAAGGCATCAACTGCCGAGCCGAATTCCGGGTCCGCGTCCCCTGACGATCCTGCAAGCGATGGAATCTGCTCGCCGAGCGCGCGATACTGCGCCCGGGCCTTATTCATCTGATCGAGCCGCTTCTCGCACGCCTCGACAGTGTTGATCAGGTCGCCGGCCCTCGCGACCTTGTCAAAGACACGGCTGGCGGTCGACGGGTCCATCGATGGGTCCAGATAGAGGCTCTTAAGATGGTTTTCCCATTCTTTTCTGAGATTTTCTCGTCTTTTTTCGGTGGTTTTGAGCGTTTCTCGGGCCAATTCCAGCCGCTCTCGCCGTTCCGAAACGGACCGCTTCGAGAACGCCCGTACGGCGGCGAAGGACAGGGTTCCCAGTGCCAAGACCGAACCGCATACCATGGCAAGGCCGGTTCTGCCGAGGGCCAGTGTCATGGCGCCGGTAATGAACAACCCCACTGCGGCGGCGGCAAGGGTCCAGCGTGGAACCGCTTGGGCAGGCGTACGCGCCTGCAGGTCTGCTTGCTTTTCTTGAAATGAACGCTGGGCGTTGGCGAGGTCACGTTCAGCCTGTCCCAGGCTCGCGTCGAAAGAGCGCATTTTCTGCTGGGCCGGGAGCGAAGAATCGAAGTCCCTGACGCGATCAGGCGTCCATTTGGGATCGATCTCCTTGATCGCACGCTCAAGGCGCTTGAGGGTGTCATCGTAGTCCGATTGGACGCCAGGTAAATCGGCAATGATACCGGCGAACGCCTTTCGCCCAGCTTCAAGCTCACGAACCACCTTCTCATCTACAACCGACTCAGACCTCTCAAGTTTCTCCAACTGCTCGACGGCAGAGGCTTCGTCCAGCTCCGCTTCGGCCAAGTCGTCCCGCCGTTCGTTCAGCTTTCCCTCGGACTGACGCAACCCCGATTCTGCCTCCTCAAGCCCCTTACTATGTCCGATAACGGCTTGGCGAGTGGATAGCGAGATGGCGATCTCAATTAGCCTCTCCTTGTTCCAGTCCTTCCCAAAACGGTCGAGCAGCCGCCGGACCTCCTCGTCCAAGCCCTTCTCAAGCCGCTGCAGTTCAACCCATTGGGGCCACAAGCCGATATATGAATCAAGCTTCTTTTCTTCGGCACGGGTCTGGGCCGACTCGTGTTGAAGGCGTGCAATGTCTTTCCGGACCTGTTTCAGTCGGGTACACGCCTCGTCGTACTGGGCGATTCCGCTTCGCGCCTGGCGCAGTCGGACCTGCACGTCGTCAAGCGCCTTCAGCTTCTCGTTGATCAATGGCTTCTGGCCGCCCGGCTTAAACAGGTCTTCGAGCCGCTTTTCGATCCGTGACCGGGCTTTGGGCAAGGCCAACATGGCCGTGCCGATACTGGCGCCGTAGATAGCGCCCTTGACGTTATCGCCCTGCAACGTGTCGAACTCTTCTAACTCGCGCAGGCTGAAGCCGTAGATGTTGCGGAACAAGTCGGCCGTGGCGCCGGCCAGGAGACGGGTCAGCGCCTCCTTCCCTTCCACGGCGCCGTCCGCATCGGTAACGGTGACGGGGCCTCCGTGAGGGCCTGCTTTGCGTTCCACGTTGAATTCATTTCCATTCGCCATCACGAGGCCAAGGCGGCCGCCGTGCGCTCCGCCCTCGAGGGCGGGATAATAATCCCTGGAGCTCTTTCGGGGGGGGAAACCGAAGAGAATCGTGTGGATGAAGCTCAGCAGCGTAGTTTTGCCTGCCTCGTTGTCGCCCTGAACGAGGATCAGCCCGTCGGGCAGCCCGCTCAGCGAAGTGTCGTGAAAAATCCCGTAGCCATCTATTGCAATACTTGACAATCTCATTGGTCCGCTTCCAGGAGATTGGCGCACAAATATTCGGCGTTGTGCAGGAGCTCCTCGAGTTCTTTGGGTGAAAGGTCATCGAGCGCCTTTTTGGCGCGCGTGTGGCGGTGCAGATCGGCCAGTGCCGACGCCATATGTTCCTCGAGGTCGGCGGCACCATAGAGCTCTTCAGAAATGGCCAGCAATTGACCTAGAAGGTCCTTCGTATTACGGCGCTGCGCCAGATCGATCACCGGGCCGCAACGCGGTTCGATTGTTTCGACCCAGACGAACGGTTCTTCCGCCAGCCCATCCTCCCGCGTCCGCTGGAGCAACTCCGAAACGGAATCGTCACGATTCAACGCGCCGTAGAGCGGGCTGCGGCCGACGAGGGCGATGCGGCATACGGCGGGGCGTCCCTGGGCCTTCTCTCGGAGTTGTGCCACACAGGCGTAGAGCACCTGCTCCAACCCATCGACAGAATGAATGTCTTCGATGCGAAGTTCCGTGGAAAACCAACGGACCGCGTCCAGTGGACAAAACTCCATGTCGACCTGTCGGCCTTCGTCCACGGTGATGACATAGCAGCCCCGTTCGCCCAGTTCGCGCACGCTCCGCCCCTGGCTATTTCCGGGATAGACGACGTGCGGGGACACATTGAGGATCGCCTGCGTGTGAACATGGCCCAGCGCCCAATAATCGAAGTCCGCGCCCACCAGGTCATCCAGTCCGCACGGTGCGTAGGGTTCGTGAGCGGTGTTCCCGCCACAGTTGCAGTGAAGCAGCGCGATCTGGAACAGATCGGGGTGCTGCGGGCGGAATTTTTCGGCCAGATTCCGCGTCTCTTTCTGTGATGGGTAACTGATTCCCGATACAGCCGCGACCGGTCGGCCATCCACCTCAACTTCGACCGTCTCCACTTCACTCCCGCCGAAAATATGCGCCCCCGCCGGCCAGTCGATCGACGCCGACCAGCCATCGAGGGGATCGTGGTTGCCATGGACAATAAACGAGCGGATGCCGTGCTTATGGAGTTCCGTAAGGCCATCGTGGAACCGCAGTTGTGCGCGCAGACTCCGATCCGCACCGTCGTAGACGTCTCCGGCGACGAGCAGGAATTGAACGCCACGATCGATGCACAGGTGGATCAACGCGTCGTAGGCGTCGAATGTCGCCGAGCGTAAGGCATCGGCTACGCATGCTGACTCTTTGGTGATACCCCGAAACGGGCTGTCGAGGTGCAGGTCGGCGGCATGAACGAAGGAAAAACCCATG
>CAYRLQ010000279.1:0-5896 GCA_964425145.1 uncultured Nitrospiraceae bacterium | reverse complement strand
GAGAACCTCACGCAAAGGCGCCAAGACGCCAAGAGATCGAGGAACTTTGCGCCTTAGCGTCTTTGCGTGAGACATAAAAGGAGCCATGCCGTGCAAGACGCCGTAAACGAGAAGATGAAAGATAAACGCGTCCTGGTGCTGGGGGGATTGGGATTCATCGGGAGCAACCTGGCCGTCCGCTGCCACGAGACGGGCGCTCATGTCACGGTCTACGACTCGCTGATGGAGCACGGCGGCGGCAACCCCGCCAACGTTGACCCGTACCGGCGACAAATCCGCGCCATCATCAACGACATCCGCGATTTCAACCTCCTCAATCCCGTCCTGGCCGAACAGGACATCATCTTCAATTGTGCTGGACACACGTCGCACACCTATTCCTTGCGCGACCCCTTCCTCGACATTGCCATCAACTGCAAAGGCGCCATGAACGTGCTCGAATCCGTGCGCAAAGACAATCCCGGCGCCCGCGTGGTCTACATCGGTACCAGCACCCAATGCGGCCGGATGGTCCGCAGCCCTATTGATGAACTCCACCCCGAGTTCCCCCTTGACATCTACTCTGCCAATAAGAGCGTCGCCGAGAAGTATCACCTCATCTACCATCGTGTCCACGGGCTCAAAACTGCCGTGGTCCGCCTGGCCAACATCTACGGCCCCCGGGCCAACATCAAGAGCAGCGACGCCGGCGTGCTCAATTTCTTCATCGGCCTCGCGCTGCGGGGCAAGAGTATGACCATTTATGGCGAGGGCGTCCAGAAGCGCAATGTGCTCTACATCGACGATTGCGTGGACGCGCTGATTCAGGTGGCCCTTGATGATGCGAATTGGGGCGAGGTCTTCTTTGCTTCGGGCGACCAGGAATACTCGATCACGGAATTCGCTGAAAAAGTGGTCCAGGTCGTTGGCAAAGGCGATGTGACCCACGTGCCCTGGCCCGAAGAATGGGTCAACCTCGACGTTGGCGACGTGGCCATCTCCAATGCCAAGCTCAAGGCCTGTCTCCCCTGGTCCCCCAAGACCGACCTACTCTCCGGCCTTGCCCAAACCAAGAGATTCTTTGAGTCGCGCCTGGATGCCTACTTCGAGAATCCGTAAGCAACAGCTTTTCGGGAGCTCGACCACGTGCTGTTGCCCCTTCGGTGCATTCCTTGGGGGAAAAGGGGTGCTGCATTCATCAAAAGTGGTATGTTATGATCTTGCCTCCAATTGAACCAACTGGAAAGGCATTTCCCTCTGAAGGCGAGCCTGGATTGTCCGGCGTGCATGGAGAATCCCATGCAAAGACGCTAAGACGCCAAGAGATCGAGGAACTTCGCGTCTTGGCGCCTTTGCGTGAGACATAAGGTGGGTATTGACGTACTGACTGAAAAGAGGAGATGGATATGCAAAAGTCACTGATCATCGAATCGAACGGTTCTGGCAAAGAGAGGCTCGACACGCTTCTCGAAGAGGGGTGGACAGTCGCATCCGTGACACCCAATAACGGGAACAGCTACAACGACTATCTGATCATCCTGGAGAAATAGGGCGTGTCAGTAGAAGGTGCTTCAGGTAATTTCCGGCTTCCACTATAACCTGAACCCGCCCTGATTGCCATTCTTCGCTTTGCTCAGAATGACCGTGAAATCTGAGAATTTTGACGTGAGCGGCCGTCTTTCCCAAGATTGAGTGAGGAACCGGAAAAGACGGACCAAGTCAAGAGCCCCGCTCGTATTCGACACCGTCAAGAAACGGTTTCCTCATCCAACACGCAAGTGAAGGCTCAGGAAGAGCCGGCCTTCTTCAGGTCACCGCGCAGAGTCAGCGCCGCTTTGCGGATTTCCTCCAGTATTGCCTCCCGGGGGCTTACCCGGTACTCGAAATGCATCGAGATCGGTCCAGCGAAACCCGCCTGCTCGCGGAAGATTCTCAGGAACTCCGCCGTAGGCACGATCCCCTCGCCCAAAGGCACCCAGCGCGGCTTGTCTTTCTCCCACACGAAGTCCTTCACGGCCATCATCTTCACGTGCAGTGCCATGAGCCGTGCGTTGACTTGCCATGACCCATAACCGCCCTCGGCCTTGGCATGACCCACATCGAAGTTGGACCCGAGGTGGTCGGAACCGATCTCCTCAATTATCCGGTAGAGGTCCCATAACTGTCCGCCGACGTTATTGTATCCGGAATGGTTGTGGTATCCGGCGATCATGTTGAATTCCTCGGCCAATTTCGCCAGGCTGCTCAATTCCTCAATGAACTTGGGGAGCTGTTCGAGCGGATTGCCCACCTCGTTGTAGTGCTGTCCGCCGATGCGGAAGTACCGGATACCAAGCTTCGAGGCGGCCTCGAGAATGGGGCGCGCATCCGGGTCGTCCCCGGTGCATAGCCGCGTGGTGATCATGGGCACCTCGAGCCCCTCGGCGCGGACGGCCTCGACGGCGCGCGGCAGGTCCTCGGCCACGTTCTCCGGCAACACATGTCCGCCCTCACGCACGGTAAGATCGACGCCGTCCAGCCCTAGTTTCTTAGAGGTCTTGGCCAGTTCGGGATACTCGAGGAACTGCAAGTGTTTCGAGAAAATGCAGACTAGCGGGACCTTTGTCTCGGCCGCTGCTTGGGACTTCCTCGTTGCCAAGGCGGCCGCGGCCACCGTAGCCGCGATGAACTGCCGGCGCGTCACGTTGTGTTTCATGGCGTATCCCTTCGTTTCAGCCATAGCCGATATGGCTTTTTCGGGGAGATGGATACGGGCAACCCGTTGCGCAGCTTCTCTGCCGTGACTTCGCCCGTTTCGCCTTCAAACACCGCGTCCTTAGGAACCGTGAACCACTCGGGAAATTGGTTCAGCCGGGGATAGTCCGCCGGGAGATGCAGGTACTCGGCGTGTCGCGGCACGTCGAAGCGGAGCATGCCGTGCCATGGCCAGTCCGCTTCGATGACCCAATAGGTCGCGCCGTCGTCACCGACGGCCGCGCCCACACGGACATCCGCGCGCCAGGGCGCCACATACGCGCCCTGGGTCTTCCACAGCGCATACATCAGTGCCGTGCGCGCAAAATTGCCATCACCGTGCCAACCCTCGACCACGCCCGTGTCCCGCGGTTTATCGAGCAGGATAGCGGCGGTGTAATCGGCCCACTCGATGGCCTGAGGCACGGGAAGCCGGTTGAGCAGATTCAGCCCACCCTCGAGCGAATCGGCGTAGCCATCCGCACCCCCGCCTTCCCATTTATAATCCTTGACGTTTAGCAGATTACCCAGAACGAACTCGACCGCGTCGCGAAAGCGCGGCACGTCATCGAGTTCCGACACGACCCAAAAGGCGTTGTAGTTATAGCCCCAGTTGTCCGTTTTGTCGTCGGTAAGTAGTTTTCCCGTTTTGGGATTGACCGTGCTGATCAGCAACCCGTCTTTATCCCGTGCAACCTCGAGAATCCGGTCCAGGATCGCGTGCATGACGGGCCGCCACTGGTCCCGCTTGTCGGGGTCTTTGTGCGCGGCCAGGAAATAGACTTCCGACAACCCGCCGATAACCTCGCACCCGTGGTCGTCGAGCCGGAGTTGTTTGGCCTCGATGGGTGAATGGTGCAGGAAGTAGTAATCCGCCAGGCGATACGCCTGTTCCCGATATACCTCGTTGCCGGTCATCCAGTACATTCGGGACAGGCTCTGCATCATTTCGCCGCAGACTTCGTGGGATGTGGCCGGAATTGTGCCGACTTCGGTCTCGATTGCGGCATATCTCCAGACCTCATCCAGCAGGCCCAGCATACGGTCCGACCAGGGGCTTGGGCCCAACCATTCGGTCAGCGGCAACAGGCCGTCTTTGACGTACTCGCTCGCTCCGAAGATGATAGCGCCCATATCGGGCTGCGGCGTGCGGAACGCCTGCGTCTCGAACAGCCAATCATCGGGTAGGCGGCCGACCCGGTTGCACAAGCGCTGCTCCGTTTCGAGCATGGCCTTCATGCGCCCCTCGAAGAGCGCCCGGTCCGTGAAAAACGCCGTCAGCACCATGAAGGGATAGTTATCCGCAGCAGCGTCCTTGGCATTCCAGTAGAACGCATCACTTAGGTTACGCGGGATCAGACCCGTTTCCGGGTCGGCATGTTGCAGCCAACCGCCAACGTACCGCCAGCAACGGACGAAAGCCGTTCGTGCCTGCTCGGCATTTTCCGTCGCGCGCTCCCACGGGGCCTGTGCAGCAGCGACAGTGCAGCTCACGACAAGGATCAAGGCCAACCATCGCATCAAAATCACCTCGTATCCCGTGGCGCCCTCACGTGCAGCTTGAGGGTGCTACGTACCGCTTTAGGCCCGTTGGCTTTACGCTTCAGTTGGTGGTCCGGCGGCGGCCTTCTTCTTTGCGGCGGCCTTCTTCTTTGCAACAGGCTTCTTTTTTGCAGCGCGCTTCTTCTTCGTGGCCGCTTTTTTCTTTGCCCCGGCCTTGCGCTTAGGCCGCGCCCCAATCACCGCCCCCGTTTCAGGATCGAGCCGTTCCTTGATTGGGTGAGCTTTCAGCCAGTCCGCAACCGGCTCGAACACCTCATTCTTCGCCTCACGCCCCAACACCACGTCGACGTGGCTGTAATCGGCTACGCAGCCGCTGTCCTGCGACAGCACCAGCATCTTCTTATCGGCACCGGGCAGGGCATCGAAGAAGGCCTGCACTGTTGCCCGCGGCACAAATGGGTCTTGCGCGCCGTAGACGACGAAGAGCGGCGTTTCCAGTTTGTCCAATCCTGCGATCAGGTCGATCACTTCGTCACCCTTCTTCAGTGTCAGAACATTGGCGGCAGCGGCATTGCCGAGCTTTTCGGCGAGGGACGGTGTGAGGTTCTCGAGCATGTTGAACAGAGCGCCGGGCATGATGCTCGGGCTTACGTTGGCCCAATTGCTCGGTGAAAACTTCGTGTACACGGGGAACCAGCGCGCAAACGGGGCGGTTGCGCGGACCAGGTAACCGACGACGCCCGGAAACAGCGTGACCATGTGGATAAGGAAATCAGGCCGGCGTAACTCGACACCCGCGAAACCCGGAGGCGAGGCGAGCGTCGTGCCGCTGGCGAGCTGGTCCGTGCCATAGGCCAGTTCGTACGCATGGAGCAACATGCCGCCCATCGAATGGCCAATCCAGTGTACTTTGGCGTACCCCGTGGCCTTGCGGATGTGGTCCAGGACCGCGGGCAGGTCGCCTGCCAGATAATCGTCCATGGTGGCTTCAGTGCGGCTTCGCCCAAACGGCGGGAGCGAGCTGCGCGTGCCGCGGAGGTCCACCAGCCAGCAGTCGTAACCATTTTCCGTGAGCGCGTCGACCAGCGACATGCCTTCCGGCGCGGTAAAGTTGTTATGATTCACAAAGGCCCCATGGCACAAGAACACCGGTTCGCCCTTACCCGCGACGGGACGGAACCGATAGAGCCAGATTTTCCACAGGTCCGCCGTGGTGACGGCGTGAATCTCATCCGCGCGCTCCGGTTTGTAGTATGCCGAGGACAGCAGCAACCAGTAAGCCACGCCCAGCGCGAATAGAATCACTACTACGGCAATTAGGGTTAACAAAGCTGTCATGTCTTACCTCCCTCGTTCATGCTGTGGCGCCCGATGCGGCCACCAGGTGTTCCTTGACTCTTTTCGCAAGCGTTTCGTTAAATCCGGGAAGCGCCGCAATGTCTTCAGTCGATCGCTGTCGTATTCTGGCAAGAGAGCCGATATTATTCAAGAGTGTTTTGGCACGGGCGGGGCCGATGCCCGCAATATCAGTCAGGGGCGTGTGCAACGTGGCCCGTTCACGCCGCTTGCGGTGGTACGTAATTGCGAAGCGATGGGCCTCGTCGCGGATGCGCACCATTAGATGCACCACAGGCGAGTGCTGCGGCAAGATCACGGGGTTGAGACGCCCGGGCAACACGAA
>CAYRLQ010000278.1:0-5925 GCA_964425145.1 uncultured Nitrospiraceae bacterium | reverse complement strand
GCCTCAAAGGCGCCGCGCGCTTTCAGATTGGCGGCTACTACCGCCTGAGCCGGCCCGAAATGGTCGAGCACGTGCCCAAGAGCACGCGACGCCTATTGGACGTTGGCTGCGGTGCGGGTGATTTTGGCCAGCAACTCAAGAAGCAAGGCATCAAAGAAGTCATTGGCATCGAAATCGATTCCCGCGCGTGCGCCATGGCCCGGGAAGTGCTCGACGGTGCGATCGAGGGCGACATCGAGACTATGGACCTGACCTTTGAGGATGGGTACTTCGATTGCATCACCTTTGCGGACGTCCTCGAGCATTTGAGAGAGCCCACGGCGGCGCTCCGGAAAGTGGCCCGCGTGATGGCTCCGGACGGCATCATCCTCATGTCCATTCCCAACGTGCGCTACTATGAAGTGGTTCAGATGCTGATGAACGGCCGCTGGCAGTACCAGGATGCCGGCATCATGGATCGGGGCCATTTGCGCTTCTTCACGGCCGTGGAAATACGGGAAATGATCGAGCAGGCCGGCCTGGAGATGGCCGGTATGGGTCCCTTGTCGGCCATGCCCGAGCGCGAGCTCCCCCTCAACCCGGACGGCACGCTCTCGTTGCAGCGCGCGACCATCGGCCCGCTGGATGAAGGGGAATATCACGATTTCTTGACGTACCAGTACGTAGCCGTCGCCGGAAAGCCCGATGCCGACCGCCTGGCCAAAGCGCGCCGCGCGCTGGAGGCGCGGGAAAACGAGACCGCGTACATGCTCGCTCAGGAGGCCTATGGCGTAGACGAATCCGAGCGCCTGCAGATCATGGCCAAGGCCCTCGCACGGCTGGGCAAGCTGGGCGACGCTGAAGCGCTCTATAAAAAGGCCCTGGAAATGAAGCCTGGCAATGCGTCCATCAAAAGCGATCTGGGTATCCTTTACATCGCCATGAACCGGCAGTCCGAGGCCAAGCCTTATCTCGAAGAGGCCATCGAGCAGGACGGAGATAACGATGCGGCCCTCGGCGCCCTGGGGCTGGTGCACAGGGTCGAGGGCGTGTTGGACAGGGCCTTTGAGTGTTTCGGGAAAGCGCTCGAGGCCAACTTCGAAAACCGCGCCCTAATCACACACTTGATAGAGGTTGCCGACACGCTGGGCCGGCTGGCGGAGATCGAGAACCTCGTTCACCGCTTCGCCGACTTCTACCCCAGCAACCACGACCTGGCCTATAGTTACGCCGTCTTACTGGCCAAGTTGGGGAAAGTCCCCGAAGCCCAAGATCGGCTCAAAGACCTGCTCCTCCTCACGCCAGACCATCAGCCTGCGCGGCAATTCCTCGATTCGCTCAAAGAAAACGAGAAGTGAGCCACCTTCAGAGGGAAACCAACCGGCGCGTATGGTATGATATATTAGCTTCGGCTCGCCCAACACCGCGTTTTTCCGGACTCGGGGCCGCGAAATGTCACGGATGCCGATATCTTATGACGCCCGGACATGGCTCCACGGTTCACTGAGGGTAACGAAATGACAACGACCACGAAAATACCAGAAAGGCCTCTGACGGGCGTCCCGAGAATCGAGTATCTCCTGGTCAAGAATTACCGGGCGCTGAAACACCTCGAAATGAAGGACATAGCCCCGCTCACGGTTCTGTTGGGACCTAACGGCAGTGGGAAATCGACCGTTTTTGATGTGTTTGCTTTTCTGTCGGAGTGCTTGACGGACGGGCTCAGAAAGGCGATGGACCGCCGGGGACGTTTTCGTGAACTCCGCACGCGAGGGTGTACCGAGCCTGTTGTATTCGAGTTGAAATACAGGGAAGCCCCTTACGTGACCAAAGATCCTCGGACTAGGCTTATTACCTACCATCTGGCCATACAGCAAGGGTCGAAGGGGCCGGTAATCGAGGAAGAGTGGCTTCACTGGAAGAGGGGCAGTTACGGACATCCTTTTCGATTTCTCGACTTGAAAAAGGGGGAAGGATCGGTCGTTTCTGGCGAATTGCCCGATACCCAGGACGAGCGAATTCCTGTTAAGCTTGAATCACCGGATATCCTTGCCGTCAATACCTTGGGCCAATTTGCCGATCATCCTCGGGTTAGCGCACTGCGACGATTCATGACGGGGTGGTATCTTTCTTATCTGTCGGCGGACAGCGCACGGGGCATTCCTGAAGCCGGCCCGCAAGAGCGCTTGACCGCCAACGGCGACAACCTGCCCAACGTGATGCAGTATCTCAAGGAATCCCACGAAGACCGGCTTCATCACATTCTTGCCACGCTTTCCAAGAGAGTCCCCCGGCTCGAAAAGGTGGAGGCGGAGATGATGCCCGACGGAAGGCTGCTCCTCCAAATCAAGGATGCCCCATTCCAGGAGCCGGTCCAGGCCAAGTTTGCCTCGGACGGCACGCTCAAGATGCTCGCCTACCTCCTCGTACTGTACGACCCCGAGCCGCCACAGTTCATCGGCATGGAGGAGCCGGAGAACCACCTTCACCCTCGGCTGCTGCCAGAACTCGCCGAGGAGTGTCGCCAAGCCGCCGTCCGTTCTCAGTTAACGGTGACCACCCACTCCCCTTTCTTTGTCAATGCCCTCAGACCTGAGGAGCTTTGGGTGCTCTATCGAGACGAGCAGGGCTTCACAAAAGCAAAGCGCGCCGCAGACATGGCCGGCATCTCGCATTTCATGGCGCAAGGCGCAAAACTGGGCGACCTGTGGATGGAAAACCAGTTTGAATTCGGAGACCCGTTACGCAATCAAGGCGGTCCCACGATCAAGAGCGCCACGATCAAGAAAAAGGGTGCGTAATCGATGCACCTCGAAATCCTGGTTGAAGAGGAATCCGCCGAACAAGCCCTCAATATCCTGGTCCCGAAGATTCTGAGTGACGCCTCCTGCGATGTCCACCCGTTCAGCGGCAAGAGGGACTTGCTCAGGAAACTCCCGTCCCGGCTGAGAGCTTACAGGTCTTGGCTTCCCGAAGATGCCCGAATCGTGGTTGTCATCGATGAAGACCGCCAGGACTGCAAAGAGCTGAAAAGGCAATTGGAAGATGCGGCTGCGGCCGCTGGGTTCTCGACGAAGACGTCGGCCAAAGGCGGCCGTTTTCAGGTCTTGAACCGGATCGCCGTCGAGGAATTGGAGTCGTGGTTTTTCGGGGATATGGCGGCGCTCAAAGCGGCCTACCCACGGGTCCCTGCCGGCCTGGGCCAAAAGTCCAAGTACCGGGAACCGGACCACATCAAAGGTGGCACGTGGGAAGCGCTCGAGAAAGTGCTTCAAATGGCCGGGTATCATAGTGGTGGCTTGGCCAAGATCCAAGTCGCAAGAGACATTGCTGAACACATGCGGCCGGATAGAAATGCGTCCAAGAGTTTCAAAGTGTTTCGAGACGGCCTGCGCGCGATGCGTTCGGCATGAGGGGCCGGGAAAACTCTGAGGACATTCAACGGCTCGCTTGCCGGTTTCCTGTAGATTATGACAGGATATCTGAATAATGAAGTCTATGCGCGAGTGGGTAGACGAACTTGCCGGTGAGACCCCGGGCGCGGACATGGAACTGCTCGAGGGGCGTGACGGCCAGCCGACGCTGAAGGTTGGGAAAGTCTATTTGCATAGCCGCTATCGCCCACGGGAGGAGGCCGCCCGCCTGGTGGACGCCGCCGAACTGGACCTGAGCCGGCCTATATTGGTCCTGGGGCTCGGCCTGGGGTACCACGTGGCCGAGCTTATCGCGCGGGGTGCGACAAGCCTCGCGGTACTCGAACCGGACCGGACTGTGGCGAAACTCGCCCTCGAGGCAGGGCCGTTACGCGACGCCGATGTGTTACTCGGCGTGGGCGACCCGGAAACCATTGCCGCCACGGATGCCTTCAACGAATTCGCAATGAAATCACCCCAGCTCCTGGTACATCCGCCGACCGCGCGCATCCACCCCGCATTTGCCGACGCCGCCGCGGCGAGCGTATCGAGAGCCGCACTGGGTCAGCGGCGCTTGCACATCGCCGTGGTCGGGCCCATGTACGGCGGGTCGCTCCCGATTGCGGGCTATATCGAGCAGGCCTTCCGCAGCCTGGGCCACCAAACGCTGCTCGTCGATAACAGCCAGGCCTGGGCACTGTATGGCGCGGTCACGGAGACGGTCAAGACGAAGCGTGCCTCGGGCCAGTTGGGCGCCATGTTCACCAATCTGCTCTCGGAGTGGACCTATGCGCGCGTGGCGGAGTTCGCGCCGGATATCTGCATCGTCATGGCCCAGGCGCCGGTCGGGCCAAAGTTCCCGCTCCGCCTGGCCAAAGAGGGCATCGTGACCGCCTTCTGGTACGTCGAGAATTGGCGCCATCTGCCCTACTGGCAGGATATCGCCGCCTACTATGACTACTTTTTCCACATTCAGCCCGGCGAGTTCGAGGAAAAACTGGCCGAAGTGGGCTGTCCTGCCCACGCCTACGTGCAAACCGGCTGCGACCCAGCCGTCCACAGGCCCGTCGAGTTGACAGGAGACGAAGAACGAGAATTCGCCTGCGATATCTCCTTTGCCGGCGCCGGGTACTACAACCGGGTGCAGATGTTCAGTGGCCTGACGGACTACAAGTTCAAAATTTGGGGCGTGAACTGGCCCGGACGGGAATTACAGCCCCTGCTGTGCCGGCCCGGCGAACGGTTCACCGCGGAGCGGTTTGCGAAGATCGTGGCTGGGTCGAAAATCAGCCTCAATCTTCATTCCAGCGCCACGCATGAGGGCGTTGACTCGAAGTGCGACGCGATTAATCCGCGCGTGTTCGAAATCGCCGCGTGCGGCGGGTTCCAACTCTGCGACCCCTGCGTCGGCCTGGACCAGCTCTTCGATTTCGAGAGCGAGCTGCCGGTCTATCGCGATCTCACGGAACTCCGCGCGAAGATCGATTACTTTCTCGCCCATCCGGACGAACGTGCGCAGACCGCCGCACGCGCGCGTGAGCGGGCCCTGCGCGATCACACCTACCAAAACCGCGCGCAACAAATGCTTGACCTCATCATCGAGCGCTACGGTGCGCGGATACTCCGCAAGGGCGTGCGGGTCCAGCGGACGGTGGCGGAAATGGCCGAGCGAATCGGGCGCGATACGCCCACAGGTCAGTATCTGGCGTCTTTGCCGCCTGACCTGCTGTTTACGCACGAAAACGTCAACGCGCAACTCACCAAACCACACGCCGACCTGACGTATCCGGAGAAGGTGTTTGTTTATCTGCGCGAGGTGCGCGACTTTGCGGAGACTCTGTTGGCACTGAGGGAATGATGCGAATCCTGGTGTTCCAAACAACGCGCATGGGTGATGTGCTCCAAACATCACCCATGATCCGCGGCATCCGGCGCAAGCACCACGACGCCGAGATCGCCGTCATGGTCCGCGGCATGGGCAAGACCATCGCCGAACGCAACCCCGACGTCAATGACGTTATCGTTTACGACGAAGACGAGATGTTCGTCGACCTGCGCGCACAGGATTCCGACCGGCTGCTGCACGCGTACGAACTTGCGGAAGGGTATATCAGTCAACTAAGGGAGAGGCGGTTCGACATCGCGTACAACTGCACGCACAGCATCGCCTCAGCAATGCTATTGAAGCTGGCGGAGATTCCGAAGGTCGTGGGTGCGCACCTCAGCGACGACTGGCAATACGTCCTGCGCGGACGCTGGATCAATTACTTCTTCACAAGCGTGTTTCATCGCGAATACAACGACCTGAACTTGTGCGACATCACCGGGAACTTCGTGCAAGATGTGACACCATCGCACGAATTGGTCTTCGAGGTGCGCGAGGAAGACCGCGACTTTGTCCGCGACTTGATGGCCAACCATGGCGTGGGGCCTGACGATTTCGTAGCCTGCCTCCAGCTTGGCGCCAGCGAGGAAAGCAAGCGCTGGCCGGAAACCCGTTTCGCGGAACTCGCGCGGCTCTTGGTCGAAACGC
>CAYRLQ010000277.1:0-5928 GCA_964425145.1 uncultured Nitrospiraceae bacterium | reverse complement strand
TGCACTTACAAGGTGTGCTGCTGACCATGTTCCAGCACACCAACCTGTCCAGGCAAGTCGTGGCCGACGTGCGGGCCCACCTCGGCGAGAAGGTCTACGAAACGATCATCCCGCGCAATGTCGCGCTGAGCGAAGCGCCCAGCTACGGCAGACCCGTGATCCTGTATGACCCAAAATGTGCGGGCGCTCAGGCCTATCTTGCGCTCGCTCGCGAGGTCCTATCCCGTGGCTAGATCGAGAAAAAAGGGGCTGGGCAAAGGCCTGGATGCGCTGCTGACGACGCAGCCGCGCCCGGAACTGGCGCCCGCGCCGGCCGAGACCGTGCCCGACGAGGCCCGCATCTACCAATTGGACCCGCATGCCATCAAGCCCAACCCCAGACAGCCGCGCCGCGCTTTCGACGAAGAGACGCTCGAGGAATTGGCGGAGTCGATCCGGCGAGACGGTCTTCAGGAACCGGTCATCGTGCGCAAAGTCGGAGACGAGTACCAGTTGGTCACCGGGGAGCGTCGCGTGCGCGCTTCGATCATGGCCGGGAGCGACACCGTACTGGCCATTTGCCGCGATGTCTCCGATGCGGACATGTTCAGGCTCGGCCTTATCGAAAACATCCACCGCGACGACCTCAATGCGATCGAGCTTGCCCAGGCCTACCAGGCGCTCGTCGACGAGTTCGACTGGACCCAGGAACAGGTCGCCGTGGAGGTCGGCAAAAACCGTGTGACCGTAACGAACACCTTGCGCCTGTTGAACCTGCCGCCTGAGGTGCAGCAGTGTGTAGCGGATGGGTCGATCACCATGGGCCATGCCAAGGCCTTGCTGGCGCTCGAGTCGCCCAAGGCCCAAAGTGACGCGGCCCGCAAGATCATCGCGCAGGGACTATCGGTCCGCCAGGCGGAGAAGCTCACCGCACCCAAAGAGCCCAAAACCAAGAAGACCGGACAAAAAGACCCTAACATCATGCGGATCGAGGATGAACTGCGCCGCTGCCTTGGCACGCGCGTCAACTTGCGCACTTCCAAACCGCACCGCGGCCGCATCGAAATCGAGTACTTCAGCCTCGACGAACTCGAGCGCATCCTTGACATCCTATGCGGAAAATAGCAAAGCCCCCGATTTGAACTGATATGGTTCCTAATGCGGCACAGCCGCAACCAAAAAAGAAGAAGAGTGTAGCAAAAGGGGATTAGGGAGATGAGGAGATGTTTCGATCGAAGAAAAGCAGTTTGTCTCCCTTCGTGAGGTGTGAATGGGTTAACGGGGAAAGGGCTTATGATAGGATGCCGGAAAGCACGCGGACTTATAGCGAAGTCATTGTACGAGCATCTGGGCGGGCGCGATCTTGAGAGCCTGGAGAGACATTTGGCAAAGTGCGAAGTCTGTCGGCGGGATGCAGAGGCGCTGGCTAAATTCGCAGCGAGCGGTGAAATTCCGAAACCAACGGTCCCCATTCCTGCCGATCGCCGCCAGGCGAAAGTGCTCGGTAGACTCGCAGCCAGTAGTGAAATTGTGGAACCGACCGTCCGGGTTCCTGCCGAACGAATCGAACAATCAATTCTTGTCATTCGCGGCCAAAACGTCCTGCTCGACTCAGACCTCGCAAAGCTGTACGGAGTTGAGACGGGGCAGCTTACCCGAGCGGTAAGGCGAAATATCGACCGGTTTCCAGAAGATTTCATGTTTCAATTGTCAGATCGGGAGTTTAGAGACTTGAGATGCCAATTTGGCACCTCAAGATCGTGGGGTGGTCGCCGATATCCTCCGCGTGTGTTTACCGAGCAAGGTGTGTCGATGCTCTCTAGCGTCCTTCGAAGCAGGCGAGCCATCCAGGTAAACGTCCAGATCATGAGAACCTTTGTTCGTTTGCGCAAGATGCTCTCGTCGCATGAGGAGCTCGCCCGCAAGCTGAAAGCGCTGGAAGGGAAATATGACAAGCAGTTTAAGGTGGTCTTTGATGCCATTCGCCAGCTCACGAGACCACCGGAGTCGAGACGCCGGCAGATTGGGTTTCACCCGCCCAAAAAGGAAAGGAAACACCGGGAATGAAACCGGCGCGTGAGTGGCGGAGCCAGCTCGAGGGCGTGACGCCCGCCAAATCTCCAATATCTCCATATTCCCTTTTCTTACACGTATTTATGAAAAAACGTTCCCAAAACATTGTCGTAAGCTTCGAACATGTTACGGAATAAGACTCTAAACGCATAGTTAAAGGTGATAAACAAAGCCGGCGGCCGTATCACCTCGTCGAAAGGACGTTTCGAGATGCTGGACATTAAACTGGTGCGGGAAAGTCCTGACCTCGTGCGCGCCGCACTGGAAAAACGCAATACCGTCCTGGACCTCGATGCTATCATCGACTTGGACAAGGCCCGGCGCCAAATACTCTACGAAGTCGAACAACTCCGTGCCGAGCAAAACCGGGCCTCGGCCGAGATCGCCAGGCTGAAGAAAGCGAATCAGGATGCCTCGCAGGCGATCGCGGCCATGAAGACGGTCAGCGCGCAGATCAAGCAACTCGACGAGCGGGCGAAGGGCGCGAACGCGGAGCTGCGGGCCAGGATGCTCGAGGTCCCTAACATCCTCGACGACTCGGTCCCTGTAGGCCTGGATGAATCGGCTAACCGGGTCGAGCGGCACTATGGCCCAATCCCGCAGTTTGATTTCGAGCCCAAAGACCATGTGGAACTTGGCGAGCAACTTGGTATTCTCGATTTCGAGCGCGCTGCAAAGGTCTCGGGCGCGCGGTTCACGCTTATGCGAGGCCCGGGCGCCCACCTTGAACGGGCCCTGATCCAGTTTATGCTCGACACGCACACTCGGGAGAACGGCTACATGGAATTCCTCCCGCCGTTCCTCGTGAGCGGCAAGGCGATGGAGGGCTCGGGCCAGCTCCCCAAGTTCGCCGAGGAGGCATTTACGGTGGAAGGCAGGGACCTATGGCTGGTGCCGACGGCCGAGGTCCCCCTGACGAACATTCATCGCGACGAGATTCTCGACGGCGATGAGTTGCCGCTGAACTATGTGGCCTACACGCCGTGTTTCCGAAGCGAGGCCGGCTCCTACGGCAAAGACACACGCGGCATGCTCCGGCAGCACCAATTTAATAAGGTCGAGCTCTATAAATTCACTACCCCCGATTCGTCCTGGGACGAACTGGAAGCGCTGACGCGAGACGCCGAGTCCATTATGCAGAAGCTCGGACTGCCTTACCGGGTCGTGACCCTGTCCAGTGGCGACATGGGCTTTGCCGCGGCCAAGACCTACGACATCGAGGTGTGGCTGCCGGGGCAAAATGACTACCGCGAAATCAGTTCGTGCTCCAATTGCACCGACTTCCAGGCCCGACGCGCCAACATCAGGTTTCGCCGAGACAAAAAGCCCGAATTCGTCCATACGCTCAACGGCTCGGGCCTGGCCATTGGACGGACCGTCATCGCCATTCTCGAAAACTGCCAGCAGGCGGATGGTTCCGTGGCCGTGCCGGAAGCGCTCCGCCCCTACATGCACGGCATGGAAAGGATCGAATCGCTCAAGTGAAAAACCCATATGAGAATGCCGCCCACGCCCTTCGGAACGCCCGGCTCGCAGTTGCCGTGACCGGCGCGGGCATCTCCGTGGAAAGCGGCATCCCCTCCTTTCGCGGAGAGGGGGGCATCTGGACGAAGTATCCCATCGAAGAGTTCGCGTCCATTGACGCGTTTCTGGCCAATCCCAAGAAAGTCTGGGGGTTCTGGTATGAGTTGGGCGACATGTTGCGCGATTGCAAGCCCAATCCCGCCCACTACGCCCTAGCGGAACTCGAGAAGATGGAGATGTGCCGGGCGGTCATTACGCAGAACATCGACAACCTCCACCAGGAAGCCGGCAGTGTCCACGTCATCGAATACCACGGCAATTCGCACCGGATGGTCTGCATGGACTGTGGCCGGGGTCACCCGCTCGACTTGACCAAGCCGCCCTCAGGGGTGCCCCGCTGTGTGTGCAACGGTCTGATGAAACCCGACGTGGTGATGTTCGGCGAGCTGATCCCCGAGTATGCCCTGATCGAGTCACACAAACTCGCCCGGCAATGCGATGTGATGATCGTCGTGGGCACCTCAGCGGCGGTCTTCCCAGCCGCCCGGCTGCCATACACCGCCAAGGATGACGGCGCCTTCATCATCGAGGCCAACATCGAAGAGACCGATTTCACCCGGTCCATCACCGACGCGTTTCTCGAGGGCCCCGCCGGCGAAACCCTCCCAGAGCTCGTTCAATACGCCAAGGCGTAGCCGATTGCAGATTGGTAAGAGTAGCGCAGGTATCGCCTCGTTCCGCATTTCTTGTTTACAAAATGACACCATTTCGCTATTATGTCTGATTAGATGTGGGATTTCTTTGCGTGGTTTCAGGTGCGGTCGAAGGGCTTTGCGAGGAGGTGGTGCTCTATTCCATTCGAGGATCGCTAGCTGTGGGTTCGCGACGATGATATGTCATATTTAAGCGAGTGGAGGTGCACATAATGAGCAACGAAAAAGGATTTACGCTAATAGAATTGTTGGTCGTGATCGCGATCATCGGCATCTTGGCGGCTATCCTGCTGCCGGCCCTCGCACGCGCACGCGAGGCGGCGCGCCGCGCAAGTTGCCAGAACAACCTCAAGGAGTGGGGATTGGTTTACAAGATGTACGCCAACGAGGCGAAAGGGGGACTGCTCCCGCCGATCGCCGATCCCATGACGTATTGCCCCAATATGGACGACCTCATCGCATTCGCGGGATGTCCACAAGGGGACGCCATCTATCCGGAGTATCTCACCGACTTGAACATCTGGATGTGCCCGTCGGACGTGGATAACAGCCAGGCGTTTTACGACGGCGGGCCTTACGGGACGGGATTGTTCAACGATGCGGACGGCAACCCGATCACCGAGTGCTTCGACGGGATCAGCTACACTTACCTCGGCTGGCTGATCATGAATGATGACGAGGTTACCGCGGCCGCCAGTCTGGTAATCGAGCTCTTGGCCGGGACGATATCTCCGGACGAGGACTATGACCTCGAAGGCCACCCCGTGCTCGGGGACCACACGATCTACCGCCTACGAGAAGGGATCGAGCGATTCCGCATTACGGATATCAACAACCCGGCCGCCTCCTCGGTGGCCCAGAGCGAAATCCCCGTGCAATGGGACTACATCACGACGACTCCGGCGGGATTCAACCACGTGCCCGGCGGCTGCAACGTGCTGTTTCTCGACGGCCACGTCGAATTCATCAAGTATCCTGGCAAGTTCCCCGTGACGAAGGTCTACGCGGAGCTGGCCGATCTCGTCGCGGGCCTATGACACGTTCTCCCGAGCACGGCTCGGCCGGCCGCAAGCTGACGCCGGTAGTCTGGCCGCCCTTTTTCTCGATGGTCAGGCGCCTTACGGACACACGATTGCCCTCGCCGCGCAGAAGGTGTGCTGTACATGGACGGTCATGTTGAGTTCGAGCGCTATCCGGGCAAGTTCCCCATCGCGAGGGGTTGGGTGACTGTTCTCGAATTGCTCTAAGTCCAGGTTAACACAAATTCAATCGCGGCTCGTGGCACCCTCAAGCGCTAGCTTGAGGGTGTCTTAACATGTTGCGACTGCATACTTTACACCCTCAAACGAGTTTGAGGGTGCCACGCAAACATAGCCGAGGCCGGCTGTGCTACATCTGTCGCTCTTTTTGCGTTGAGCTGTACTAAGCGAATAGGATCGACCGGGAGCCTCACCACAGAAACACGCGGCGCGATTGGCGTTTGTCGAGACGGTGGAGGCCGGTCTCTTTCGCAAGACGTAGGGCGTGGGCGTATTCCTCGGCCGTGAGGCGGCGGCTGAGCGGCGGGATGTCCTGTGCGCGATAGCATGGACGATACTGGTCCATGATGTTGATATAGGTATCCTTCGAGACCTCGTCG
>CAYRLQ010000276.1:0-5944 GCA_964425145.1 uncultured Nitrospiraceae bacterium | reverse complement strand
GATTGCTTCGCTTTCGCTCGCAATGACGGGTAGGTTGGATTTGGCTTATTGGGGGTGCATGTCAGATTTGTGGGTTTTTGGCTGCTTATTGGCTCCCGATTGACATTCGCGGCGCGTGATGCCGATACTGCCCCGAGCCGTTCGCTTTCCTCGCGCGCTGGGGATGACCTTGAAGAGCGTAAGAGAATGAGTCGCAAGAAGAAAAGGGCCAAGAAAACGCCCGTGGCGCGGGCCAAAGCCAAGCCGGCTGAAGCCCGACCTGCCTCGCCTCACAGTTGGCGCAAGCGGTTGCTCCTGGCCGGAACGGCAATGGCCATACCGGTCCTGCTGTTCGTGCTGCTCGAGTTAGGATTGCGCATCGGCGGCTACGGCTATCCCGCCGGGTATTTCATCAAGTCGCGTGTCAATGGGCAAGATGCCTATATCGACAATCTCCGGTTCAGGCACCGCTTCTTTCCTCGGGGTCTCGAGCGTGCAACGCACCCTGCCGTCGTATCCGCTGAGAAAGGAGAGGGCACCTACAGGATTTTCATCCTGGGCGCCAGCGCCGCTATGGGTGACCCGGAACCCGGCTTTGGGTTTGGCCGAATACTCGAGGTGATGCTCCGCCTGTGCTATCCCGCCACCCGATTTGAAGTTGCCAACACGGCCATGGCGGCCATTAATTCTCACGTCGTCTTGCCCATCGCGCGCGATTGCGCGAAGCACGAGCCTGACCTCTTCATCGTCTATCTTGGCAACAACGAGGTGGTCGGGCCGTTTGGAGCTGGGACGATCTTGCAGGGATTTGGGCCGAATCTGAAGCTAATCCGGGTGAATATCCTGGCGAAGGCCACGAGAACGGGCCAACTCGCCGATAGCATTGTGCAGCGCCTGACACAGGCACGGGAGCGTCCGCGCACATGGCGCGGGATGGAGATGTTCGTCGAGAGTCAGGTGCGGGCCGGTGACCCGCGCCTCGAGGCCGTGTATGCCCATTTCGCCCGCAACATCGAGGACATCTGCGATGCAGGGCTCGACGTGGGCGCCAAAGTGGCCCTGTGCACCGTGGGTACAAACCTGAGAGATTGCCCACCGTTCGCCTCGATGCACCGCCCCGACCTGTCCGACGCCCAACGCGATCAGTGGGACATGCTCTACCGGGAAGGGATTGCACGAGAGGCAACCAGCGCGTATCCCGCAGCCATTCAGTGCTACCAAGAGGCGGCATCCGTCGACGACGGCTACGCTGAGTTGCACTTCCGGCTCGGGCGGTGCTACTTCGCGGCCGGCGACGAGGAGACAGCGCGCCGGCATTATCGCCAGGCCCGCGACCTCGATACGCTCCGCTTCCGAGCCGATACGCGTATCAACGAAGCCATTCGGGCGGTCGCCGCGGCCCTGAGCGCCCAGGGCGTCGTGCTGGTTGATGTGGAAGAGGCATTTCAGTCCCACAGCCCTCACGGCGTGCCGGGTGGTGATTTATTCCACGAACACGTGCATATGACGTTCGAGGGCAACTATGTCCTTGCCCGGACCCTCTTCGATCACATAGCGCCGTTGCTGCCCGAATCGATCCGGTCAAACCGAACCGGGGAAGCGCCATCGAGGGATGAATGCGCCCGGCGCTTGGCCCTCACCGGCTGGGACCGGCACAAACAGGTGCGGCACATCATTACCATGTTGTCGAAACCTCCGTTCACGAATCAGTTGGACAACGAGCAACGCCTCGAGGGCCTGCGCCGCAGTCTCGGTGGGCTCCGCTCATACACGAGCCCCATAGGATTGCAGGCCGCGGCCGCGGCGCACCGCCGGGCCTTAGATGAGGGCGGTGGCGAAGATTGGCGTATTCGCGCCGACCTCGCGCAGATTCTGATGCAGTTGGGCCTCGCTGAGCGTGCAGAAGAACACCTGCGCGCCGCCATCCGCCAGGTTCCCCACAATCTCGAATTGCTCGTCCACATGGCCCAGGTGTTGTCCGCACAGGGAAAAGTCGACGAAGCCATCGCCCACTGCCGACAGGTGGAAGCGATGTATCCGGAGTATCCCATCGTGCATAACAACCTGGGCATCGTGCTCAAAAAGAAGGGCGATCTGGGGGGCGCTATCGAGTCTTTCCGGAAAGCGATCGGCCTCAATCCGGGAAGCCCGGCGCCGCACTTCAACCTGGGTTTGGCCCTCGCCAGAATTGGAAATCTCGATGGGGCTGCCGCTCAGTACCGCGAAACCATCGAATGCGACCCCACCCATCTCAAAGCACATCTTCAGCTCGGGAAAGCACTCGTGCGAAAGCGGGACTACGACGGTGCGCTCGACGTGTTGCGCGACGCGGAGAAGCTGAGTCCGGACGACCCGGCCGTCCATGACAACCTGGGCAACGTGTTTGGCCTCAAAGGCGACCTGGACGAAGCCATCGCGGCCTATCGCAAAGCCGTTGCCATCGATCCGGACTTCAGCCCTGCGTACAAGAACCTGGCGGCCGCGTTCTGGCAGAAAAGGGACTACGACGCCGCCTGGGCCGCCGTCGAGCGGTGTCGGAGAGCCGGCGGCACGGTACCCAGTGAGCTGCTGGAACATCTCGCGCGTGATTCAGGCCGACACGAAGACGGGATGTGACCTATGATCACCGGAATGCCGGCGAACAGTCAACACCGGAGCTCGAGGAGCTCCGAGAGAGTTGACATCGATCGCGCTCGCATGTAGATTGACCGGCGCACTGAGGGCAGTACGAGTGAAGCCGCACCGGCTTCACGCTGGCTCCGCAGTAACGTCCATGTGAGGCGGCAGGCGGGCCTTCTGAAGCGGAGGAGTTGATAATGCGAAGGGTGTTGTGTTGCCTTGTGGCGCTGACCTTGGCCGGTTCGGCATACGCGGACTTGCAAAACATCGAGCTCGGTGGCGTAATCCGAATTCGTGGCCGGTACTGGCATCAGGTGTTGAACGCCGACGGACGCCAAGCGCGGATTTCGGGTGGTCAAGCGCCAGGGCGGCCTGTGGGGCCCTACGGCATAACCAGTCTGGTCGATTTCGATGACCACGGGGGCGATCTTTCGTTTGTGGAACACAGAACTGCTATCCACGTCAAAGCGGACTTCACCGACGAGGTTTCGGCCTTCATCGAACTCGATGCGTACGACCTTTGGGGCGATACGTGGGGCCCGGCGCCGGAGGTTCGGGACTGGGATTTCCGGTCGAATTACATCACCGGCGTGGACAGCCGAGCGACAACCATAAACGATGTCGAAGTCATGCAGTCATACATCGACGTGAACGAACTGCATGGCTATCCGGTGCGGCTGCGCATCGGCCGCCAGGAACTGGTGATGGGCAAAGGGTGGCTTGTCGGAAGTCAGATTTCGCCCTGCCTGCATATGTCGTACGACGGTATCCGGCTGACCTATGGCGTCGATGATTTCGTCCTCGATGCCTGGTGGGCCAAGCTGGCCGAGAACAGCCCGCTCGAGGAAGATGGGGATGTCGATTTCTACGGCATCTATGGCACTTACAAGGCCCTCGGGCCCGCCGACATCTCCCTGTATTGGTTGTATATTCGCGATGCACAAGCGCGCGACATGGATGACGTTTTCACGATCGAGTGGCTCGAGGAACTGTTCGGGTTCGATCAGTATGATCCCACCAATCTCCACACAGTCGGCTTGCGTGTTTGGGGCGGCTGCGACGCGTTTGATTACAACCTCGAGTTAGCCTACCAGTTCGGCAATGCCGACGCGGTCGGCGCACAGTTCCCCATGTGGTCTTTTTGGGGCACGTACGGCGACGACGACGCAGATTTCGACGCCTGGGCCTTTGATCTTGAAGTCGGGTATACCTTCGATGTTAATTGGCAACCTCGGGTCTTTCTTGGCGGGGCCTATTTCGAGGGCGAAGATAACCGCGACATCACGTTCTGGGAGTGGCTTAATCTGTCCCAATCCTCCTCGGCCAGCGTGTCGTTCAATCGCTTGTTCTCGGCTAAGTGGTACACGTCGATCTTTGACGTTCTCGGCGGCGCGGGCAATATGTCGAACTTCTACCAGGTGCGCGCGGGGGTGTCGGCCCGCCCCGCCGAGAAGATCGAGATGGGCCTGATGGCCGGTTACTTCGTCACCGACGAAGTATTCGATTGGCCGCCGTACCTCAGGATTGGCCGGGTGCGCGTCCCATTCGCTCCGGCGATGTCTTTCTGGACGCGCGACGGCGAGGATGACCTCGGCGTCATCACGCACATCTGGATGAAGTATGCCTACAGCGAAGATTGGTGGGTAAAGATCGGTTGGGAGCATCTGTTCGCGGACGACGGGCTTTATGACGGCAGCTTCGTCAAACAGAACGGGCTTGACCTCTTCGCAGGCACGGACGATGCCGACGCCGACTACCTGTATTTCGATACGGGGATCGAGTTCTAGCCGTGTCTACATGAGAAAGGCGTAGCGGAGAATCAGGGCCAGCGCGATGACGTACATGACAGGGTGGACTTCTTTTCCCCGGCCGGTGAGGAGTTTGATGGTTGCAAACGAGATGCAGCCGATGGAAATGCCCTCGTGGATGGCATAGCCGAAGACCATCATGGTGACGGTGAGAAATGCGGGCAAACTCTCGGTGAGGTTTTCCCAGTTGACCTTGCGCAAGGGCCGCATCATAAGCAGGCCCACCACGATGAGGGCCGGCGCAACGCCGGGATACATCGCGACGTGAGGGGCCGCGGCGTCCACGCCGGAGAATGCCGGCGCGATGTCTTGGCCCACTACCTGTACAATGGGCGCGAACGCGATAGCCAAGATAAAGCATAGCCCCGTCACGACAGCCGCCAGTCCCGTCCGCGCGCCTGCCGCCACGCCCGTGGCGCTCTCGATGTAACTCGTTACCGTGGACGTCCCGAACAACGCGCCCACGCAGGTGCCCGCCGCATCGGCGAAGAAGGCTCGGCCGGCCCCCGGCAACTTTCCGTCGTCGCCGATGAACCCGGCCTGTTTGCCGACCCCCACCAGGGTCCCCACCGTGTCGAAAAGGTCCATGAAGAAGAACAGGATAATAGCGACAACGGCAACGTCCCACTTATCGATTAATTCGGCGACGTTGAGGCGGAAGAAGGTCTCAAGGCTGAGGCCGACGGACTCTTTGGGCCACGGTATTACCCCGGTAGCCAAGCCGAGTACGCACGTCGCCACTATGCCCAGGAAAATGGCCCCGCGGAAGTTGATCGCCGTGAGTGTTGTAATGAGAAACACGCCGAAGATGGTGATAAGTGCTGGGCCGCTCGTGAGACTGGCCAGCTTGGTCATGGTCGTCGGGCTCACTTCGAGAATGCCGCCCCATTGCAGGCCGATGAAGGCGATGAACAGGCCGATGGCCGGCCCGATGGCGTTCTTGAGGCAGTCAGGAAGGACCTTGAGGAGCCTTTCCCGTACGCCGAACAGCGACAGGACCAGGAAAATCACGCCGGAAATCAGGACAATCATGAGCCCGGCTTCCCAGCGGAAGCCCATGCCACCTATGGCCGTTGCGCCGCACACCGTGAACGCGAAGAAGAAGTTCTCGCCCATGCCGGGCGCCAGGGCGAAGGGGTAATTGGCGATGACGCCCATGAGCACGCACGCGATCGCGGCCGAGAGGCACGTGGCAACCAGGACCGACCCGAACGGCATGCCGCAGGCCGCCAATACCGTTGGCTGGACGAACACAATATAGCTCATAGTGGCGAAGGTGGTGATGCCCCCCACGACTTCGCGGCGCACGCTTGACCCCGATTCCTGGATGCCAAAAAAGCGATCGAGTTCCTCCATGGCGTTCTGTCTCCCCTGGTGTGTCATCTCATGAACGAAGTGAAGGACCTCGCCACAAAGCTGCGGATAGATTTTTCGATTGCGCTCAGAATGACACAGACACTAAGCGGCTACGGCAAACGACTTGTTATACAGAACGTCATAAATAATGCCGCATATTGACGGAAAATTGCACGAGCGCT
>CAYRLQ010000275.1:0-5979 GCA_964425145.1 uncultured Nitrospiraceae bacterium | reverse complement strand
CGCAATGACGCGAGGCAAGGCTTCTGACCATGTCCCGTAGCTATGCGGCATCATTTCTGTCGCGGTGTATAGGATGCGGCCCTTGCCAGGGCTGTTAACCGGATCGGCGGCTGTAAGGCAAGTCCCAGGGTTTTCGATAGACACAACCGACTAGCTGATCGGCTGTGTCATTCTCCAAGATGCGCTCGTGTTGGGCGTCCCAAAAAATCTGCCTGTTCGTTCGCAGCGCAATGTTGCCGAGATGCGCCAACGAGGAAACAAAGTGGCCGACCTCGAGGTTTTCAACCGGCTCGCTTCGGGATTGGACGCAATCCAAGAAATCGCGTACGTGGGCGGGCCGTCCGTCAGAGCCGGCCTCGCCTTTGAAGGGTTTCAGGCTTTTCTTTTTCGGTTCAGGAATAACCTCCCAGCCGCGGTCATCAACGATCAAAGTGCCCTCACTGCCGCTGAAGGACATCCCGTGCGGTCGCCCGCCTATACCAACACCGCCTTGCATTTGATGCTCCCAGATGAGCGTGTAGGTGGGGAAATCATACACGGCTATCTGCGTGTCGGGGGTTTCTGAGTTGTCCTGCACGATACGCTTGCCTCCCGAGCAGCTTACGCTGCGCGGCGGCTCCGGCCCCATGGCCCAGAGGCAAATATTGAGCAAGTGGACGCCCCAGTCGGTCATAAGGCCGCCGGCATAGTCCCAAAACCATCGGAAGTTGAAGTGAAAGCGGTTCGGGTTGAAGGGGCGCTTCGGCGCAGGACCGAGCCACATATCGTAGTCAACACCTGCAGGCGGCTGGCTGTCGGGCGGACTGCCAATGCCGCCGACCCAATCCAGGTACGCCCACGCACGCACCAGACGGACCTTACCCAATTTGCCGGATTGGACGAATTCGACGGCCTCGCGATAGTGCCTGCCGCTACGCCATTGGGTGCCCATCTGCACTATGCATTTGTGCCGTCGGGCCGCCTCCAGCATAGCGCGCCCCTCGTCTATGCTTTTCCCGAGCGGTTTTTCCACGTACACATCTTTGCCCGCCTGGCAGGCATATACAGTCGGCAATGCGTGCCAGTGGTCGGGCGTTGCCACCAGGCACACATCGATGTCGTTGCGATCGATTACCCGTCGGAAGTCTTTCACTGTATCAGGCCTGCGGCCGCGTTTTCCTTCCACGAGCTCTACAGCTTTGGCGATCTGGGCGTCATCAATGTCACACACCACAGGACAATCAACCTCGGGGTTGATGAAAAACGTGGCCAAGTCGCCACGCCCCATGCCGCCGCAGCCGATCAGCCCTATGCGTATCCTGTCGTTAGGTCCTACCGCGGCGGTCGTCCCGGGACCCGTCTGTGCGCGAGGCGAAGCTTCGCCTAACGGGGCATTGCTCATTGACACGAACGCGCAGTCGAGGACTGGCGCTCCCATCATTGCCAAGGCGGACGTACTTAGAAAGTCACGACGGGTTAGGTAATTCATGTCAGCTCCTTTCGTTCATGTGGCGTAACTCTGTCATAAACCGGGGGAAGGACGGCAGGACCATTCCCCCTCATCGGTCTATTCGCTTAGCTCCGCTTTGATCTTGAACCGGTTCGCTAAAACAGGGTTGAGAATATCAACCAGTAGAAAAATGCTGCTGTGCAGAACACGAGTATCCAGTAAACAGTCTTTATATAGGCCCACGCCTTTGTTTTTCTGAATTCCATGCCTTACTCCATTGCGGAATATATATTGTCCTTTCACCTGTCACCTGATAAGGAAGTGTCTTCCGTACAGGAACAGCGGATAGACTACCAGGAAACCGATAAGCAGTGATATGAGCATGTGAATGATAAATTTTATGTTTTCCTTATCCATTGTTATTCCTACTGTTCTTTTTCTGCCCGATACAATTCAGTTCCCTTTATCGTCGTTTGAGGTTTAACGCTGTCCGCGTATTTCAGCAGTCCTGAAGCGCTGACCTTTGCTATCCTGATCTCTGTCTTGGGCTTGAAGCAGATTGCTAAAATCCAGGGATAATCCTTGTTAAGGGGAGGGGTATAGTAACTGGTATAGATATCATCACCCCTCATCACTACGCCGGTATAGGCGGTGTCGCCGTTGCTGGGCAGGTCAAAGAGGTGCACCAGCCCGTCCTTTTTTACTTCATAAAAGGCCGTCCTCTTCGTGGCCAAATGGTTGCCAAGATCAATGCGCGGACCCAGGTGGTTCCTTCCCACGGCAAAAATCCTGCCGTTCAGGGGGAAAAGAGTCGCCCCGTCGAGGCGCGTGATAAAGCTGTGGGCATAAGACCACTGCTTATAGGGAGGAGATGACACCGCTATGATGGTATTGCCCGTGGGATTACCGAATTGATATCCCCTTGTGCCCAGGCTTCCGCATCGGAGCGTTGAGATGATGCTGCCGTCGGGCAGGAATTCCATCGCTGGCTCACCATTGCCGTGCCGGGAATACACCTCGGATACTTCTTCCCAGTTGAGTCCGTCCTGAGTTTTAATAAGGACGGTGATAGTATTACGGTACATGGGTTTCCTGCCCGAGGCGACTACATACCAGGTTTTACCATCTTTTGTCTTTGGACGCCATAAGCACCATCCGCCTGAAGTCACCTTTTGGGGTTCACCGTTCACGCGAAGGATTGAGGTAACGGTGACCAGTTCCTGTGGTTGCCGCCAGGTTATGCCATCGTCGCTTACTGACCAGAAGGTAGTTTCCGGCAGGGGATCGAAATACAGATTTGGCAGAAAGTAAAGGAACAACCTGCCTTTTATTATGGCGAACTTGGGATCACGTACGTCAGTATCGGGAATGGTAATGCGCGCCACCTCTTCCCAGTTCTTTGCATCGTCCGATTTCTGCACCACCAGCGCGCCCTTTTTATCCTCCAGGTGCCACATGGTCTGGGCATGGATGAGGAAAAAGGCGCCCCTGTAATAAGTCATGTCCGTATTGGAATTGTGCTGTTTCCGCTGATCGTCCGCGGCCGGTACTGCTGCCCAGTGATCGAGCTCGAGCACCGGGCCAGCTTCAAAGGACGGAGGCGCTCGGAGATCCCAGTATATCGTCAAAATTGACACCAGCAGAACGGGAAAAAGAAAAATTCCGCCGATAATCTTCAGGATGAGTTTCAATGTTTTCACGTCATCACCTCTGCCAGTAGAATATCACTGCGCTGCCCCTTCAGTCATCTTTTTATAAGATAGCTTTTCCAGGCTTGCCTGCCTCTGGCGGGCAAGTTGCGGCCAAAGGCAGCGTTAGGGAATAAGGCGTACTGGATGTGTGAGGCGTCACAGATGGGTCGCTGCCCGCCAGCCCGCCAAGAGGCGGGCAAGCAGCCTCAGGGCAGATAATCCTGCATGTTGAATTCGACGTAGGGCCGCTGGTAGGCCTCGAGGGCGCCCCGTGCATAGGACACCCAGAGCCTCACATCCGTCGCGTCGTACACGACGTTGACGACGTTCGACCCCTTGATGGGGATACTGTTGGCGATGTCGATCATGGTGTTTTCATCGAGGTAGCCGTAGTTGTCGTAGATGGGCCGCCATGCCCCGCGGCCTTCGTCGTTATAGACAACGTCAATGAATACACCGTCGCCGCCATTGGCGACCGCGTTGGGGTCGTCCGGGTCGTCGTCGGTCCAGATCTCGAGCGGCTTGGGCTCGTGGGCTCGTATTTTCACCGCGGCCAACTCGTTTCTCCCGTCACCGATGACGTAGTGATATTTCTTGATGCGCGGCGTCTCGTAGATGATATCGATGGCCTGGGTGAGGCTCAGGGCATCGTAGAGGATCTCGCGGAACATGGGTGCAAAGTGGTTGCCATCGAGATCGTAAGGGCGATCACCACCGGGCGAGTCACCCATCGAGGCCAGTGCGATACCGCCAAGATTCATGCCGGCATGGGAGCCGATGAACCCGGCGAACGCCACGTTCACGTGAGGCATACCCTCGTCGGGGATATACATTGCCAGGCACGGGTACTCATGGGCGCCGGCCTCGAGGCTCCAGTCCAGGTTCCGCGTCTGAAACAGGTGGTGGTTGGCGGTTGCGCCATTCCACGCCGCCACGGAACTGCACGAATAACTCTCGAGAACCGGGACCATGTGAACGCGCTTCAAGAGGACCTCGTTCACGCCGGAGCCGTCTGCCAGCCCTTGCAATTCTGCCTTGAACCGCTGGTCCATGTGGGGCGAGGTGGCCTCCCACGCGGCATCCAGGTTCTCGTTCGAGAGCAGCACCGGCTCGGCGCCCTGTGCCATCTCGAGGAACTGCGGCGCGTACTCCTGGACTTCGGTTTCCATCAGAGTGCCGAGGTCGGCGCCCATCTCGTAGGGGGTGCCATACAGGACGTACACGGGGATCGCATCGCTTCCTTCGCCGACCGAGGTGCGGTAGCTCTCGAAGAGAGGATAGGTGTCTGGCACGACGCGCACCTGTGTGGTGAATATGTAGCCTCCCTCGAAGAGGAGTTGGACTAAGAAGGCGGTCCATCCCACGTCAGGCACACTGACCTGGACCAGATATTCTCCGCTGCCATAGGCGGTTTCGGTTAGCACACTCTTCTCCCATGACGCGCCGATGGTTTCAAGGCGGAAGTCGCGCCGGCCCTTGGTCACAGCAGTGTCCGCATGCGCTTGCCACAGGTATACTTCCTGTGGCGCAGTGACGGTATGGACGCGGATCGCGTTGTCGCCCTCGAGGTCCCACGAGAACTGCGGCCGCGGCTGATCGTTGACGACCGATGCGAAGAATGCAAGGAGACTGCGTATCGTCGATTCCTCCGTGTTGAGGCCGTGGTCCGTGTTGGGGATGTAACTGAGGTATTTTTCTCCCGGCAGGTCATCGAAATAGAACTGTGAGGAGTCGCACAGGAAGAACTGGTCGCCTGTCGAATTCACGATGAATTTTGGCATGGTTAGCCTGTCGCGGCGCCGGTAGGGGTCCACGATGTTCATCAATGCGTCGGCTTCGGGCGTGCCGAGGCGCTCGAACACGCGCATCTGGGCGTAGTCGTAAATGGATGGCGCCCAGTAGCTATACGCGGCGCGGTGATGTGCCATTTGCGTCTCAATGTTCAGCACGTCGATCACCATCGGAATGATCGCCACAACACGCTCGGGGTCCGCCACCGCCGTCAGCCACGTCGTCCACCCGCGCTTGGACCCGCCGGCCACCACAAAATAGTTCACGACCTCGCGACCGTATAAGTCAAGGAGATACTCCTGGACCGCATCCATGGCTTTCACGGCGCTCTTGGCCATGGGCAACAACAAGGGCCAGGTCGGATCGGGCGCGCCCGCCGCGACAGAGTTCATGAACTTGTCATAGGTATAAGCGATGATCTCATCCTCGGTCCGGGTGCGCGTTTCATCGGTAAACCGAAGCGGTTCGCTGGGCACGCCATGCAGATCCACCACCACCGACTTCGTTGCTGCGGCAATTGCAAAAAGAAACCCATCAATATCCGGCGGGCCGGAGGTATTAGAACCGCCGTTCACGAAGAGCCAGGCGGTATCGTTCGTCACGACGTCTGGCTCCACAATAGTTACCCAGTGGCGCCAGAGCGGCTTGTCGACCTCCTCCTCGGTGCGCCACTTTTGCGAGGTCACGTCCAAGATGTGAACGGTGAAGTCCCCGTACGGCCCGGATACCTGCTGGGGAGTGCCGTAGGGCGACCACCCGTAATTCCCGTCCGCGGCCGCAACGTACTCCTCCAAGGGTGACGGAGACGAGGTGTAGACCGTGATACACTCCGGTTTTACGATCGTGTCGCTGCCATACTCCGTGGCGACCGTCAAAGCGACGGTATACGTGCTCAGAGCGGTATAGGCATGCACGGGAGAGGGATCGTTGCTGGTGATGCCATCGCCAAAATCCCACAGCCAGGACTGAATCGGCGCCCCAATTCCCACCGATTGGTCGGAGAACTGGACCGGCTCAAACGTCGCAGGGGTCGCCGTATCGAAAGAGAAGTCCGCAATTGCCGCGGCA
>CAYRLQ010000274.1:0-5984 GCA_964425145.1 uncultured Nitrospiraceae bacterium | reverse complement strand
CACGAACGGGCCCGTGGTGCGGTCCCGTGAGGGGTTTTCACGCCGGAGCTTCAAGGCGCGGTACTGCCAGGCCTCAAACCGCGTCAAAGGTCGGGCGGGCTCGCCGGCAGGCGGGGCCGTATCGGGCGCCTCTTTGCCACGGCGCCACGCCTGGATACGGGCGCGTACCAGCGCGGGGTCCTCTTTGACCCGTTCTGGGTTTTCAACCGCGCTCGAGTGGCCTGCGAGGTTCAGTATCCAGGACGTGTGCCGCGCCACCTGGAACAGGTACCAGTCATTGGCCGTGGTGGGAATCGCATAGCGGTAGGACGTCAGCAGCGTGAGCACGCAGACCACAAATACCACCACGAACTGCGCCACCTTTTTGCGCCGCACACGCGACGAAGGGCTTTGGGCCGGTTCTGGCTGGTCTGTCATGGACTGCGCTTTCCGTTCAAGAGGAATCGCGCATCTTCCAGGGCAACGTGGGCTTGCTCAAGGCGAAGCGTGACGAGTTCTCTCAGGTCTTCGGAACTCACGGGAATATCCCTTCCGCCCTTACGGCCTGGGCGAGAAGCGAGGATCGCTCAGGGCCCTCTTCCCATTCGCGGCGAGAAAAGGCCACCGGCACCACGACAACGCCATGTTCAAACCCGGCCTCCCAGGCGCAATCGCTGATGTGCGCCGCCGCCTCGTCTAGCTCCTCGACGACTACCAGGACATCCATATCAGAGTCGGGGTCGGCCTCGCCCCGCGCCCGAGAACCAAATAGCGCCAAGGCGCACACCTCAAGTTTCTTCGATAGCAGCGCGCTTAGTCTGTCCAGAATCATCGATTCAGTGGGGGGTATTTGTCGTTCACCCGCCTGTTCTCTGTTTGTACCTGGTATTTGTATCTTCCTTGCAGGATTATAGCATGCAAGAGGGGAGTTTCGCCTGCAATTCTCACAGCCGCTTGGTCGGCGTATTCTAACTGCAAGTGCAACAGTTGGGACTGGGGGCGCGCAACGGGCCTTATTCACCAGCAGGCGGGAGGGGTCGAATCAGGAGTTCGCGAAGGGTGATCTTCATGTCCTTGAACTCATCGCCTGGATGGACCTGGAACCCTATGCGGCCGCGGTCGAATGAGTCTTCGTGGACATCGGCGGTGACCACGTCGTTAAGCGTGATGACGAGATGGTCGCCCTGCGCGCGCACCTTGAGCGTGTTCCACAAGTCGCGGTTGAGAATGCTCGGGTCTTCATTCATGGCGATGAACATCTTGCCCGGGCAGTACAGCGAGCCTGTGTAACATACCGGGTCAGTGTATTCGAGGATGTCAGCCTGATAGGCTTTGTCGGGCGCCCTGTAGCGGAACCAGACGCCGCTGTTGCCCGGCCATTGCATTTTGAACGTGACGATCAGCTCGAAATCGCCGAACTCCTCTTCAGTGAACAGGTCCCCAGGTGCGTAATTCGGCCCTTGCCGGCCGACGAGGCATCCGCGCTCGACTGTCCACGTCGCGCCACCGGTCGGCTTCCAGCCGCTAAGGTCCTCGCCGTTGAAGAGGGAAGTCCACTTGGGCTCGACGGTGGCCTTTGCGAGCGTGCCCATCTCAGTGACGATGTTGTGCGTGCCGTGGCAATCGGTGCAGACCGCGTTTTGCGTGATGGCACGGCCGTTTTCACGGTGTTTGCCAAGCCATTCCTTGCGGAACGCCTCGACGGCGTCGGGGTTCTGGTGTGTCTCGTGGCACTCGCAGCACATGGGCTCGACCTCGGTACGTCCAAAGAGTATGTCGGGTTTGGTCATGAGCATCTCGTCTTGCATGTGTTCGGTCGACGAGCCGTGGCACTGCATGCAGGTAATGTCCTGTTCGAGGTGTTTGGCGGCAATCAGCTCCTTCTTCAAATCGAGATGGCACACCACGCAGAATGTGTTGTCGGCAGGCGTCTCTTCGCTGGAATACACCGCGTGATCGGTCCCGAAAAAAACACCGGAAATCACGAGTAAAAGGCCCAAGATCAGCACCGAAACGCTCCGCGTTCTCATCGATCACACTCCTGTCTGACTGCGCATCGATCAAAAGTCAAAAATGAATCACACCCACTCCCAGTTGCGCAACCAGGCGTAGTCGTCCGGCAGCGAGGCCCACATCCGGTCCGTCGCCTCCATAAGTATCTTCATATCTTGCCAATCCAGCGAGGCCGTGCGCGTGTAGGAGGCGTAGGCGTTGTTCTCAACCTCGTAGACGGTGGTCATACCGGGCACTGTGGCCGAAATGGCGTCGTTGACCAGGATGCATTGAAGCGTGAGCCGGGCCAGGTCGTGGTCCGTTTTCGCGCCGGCCCCCAAGACCGGAAACTCCGCCGGTTTGGGAAACAAGTTGCCCCCTGAAAACGGCTTGATAGTGACCACTCCGACATCATGTTTCTTCACGGCGTCAAAGATGGAGGTCGAGAAGTCTTTGCCGCCTGCGCCGGCATCCTTTTCAACCACATCCTCGGGCTTCAAGGGCCTGGACGGGGCGGTCCGGGCCTTGGTTTTTGCCGTGCATGGGAAGATGATCATCTGAAGCTCGGGGAAGGTCTCGATGACGTGTTTTAGGAAGTCGCGGTCGTGCGACGATATTCCCAGGAATCGCACCTTGCCTTGATCGTGCACTTTCTGGAACGTTTCAACCAGCACCTTGAGCTCATCATCCGTGTTGGTGCCGTCCATCATGGCCTGCGGACGCCAGATGTCCATGTAGTCCATTTGCAGCCTGCGCAGACACTCCTCGACACAGACCACTTGCCTTTCAACAGTCCGGTACTCCGGGTGGCGGATGGAAAGGACATGGTCATCGGCGGCCACGAGGAATTTGTCGCGGCGACCCTTCAGTGCGAGGCCATAGGAACAGCACTCGGCCGCTGTGGTGATATCGACCATATTGATCCCGGCGTCGATGCATGCGCTGACGACCTCGGTGCGGTTCTTGGCCACGTCTTGGGGAACCTCGTCTTTCGAGAAGCGGTCCCAGTACCGGCCCCCACTGCGGTTCTTCCAATGGCCGCCCAGACTTACCTCGGACACGTAGAGCCCGGTTTTGCCGAGCCGGCGATAGTTCATTTTGGGGTTGTAGCTGATGATGGTGGATACATCGGCCGGTGGTTTTTCCTTTGCGAGCCGCGCACAGCCGGCGCTCGCCACGGAAAGGCCGGCAACGAGCCCGGCGGTTTGCCCCAGGAAAGTCCTTCGCTCAATCTTCTCTCTTTCCACGATACCGCCTCCCTTGGTACATTCCCCACGCAATCGACCAACCGGGATCACTATGGTTCCTCGGCCGAAGGCTTGTCAAGACAGCGGCCCAGTTTGGACAGTGGCGGCGGCTCGACGGGAGTCTCGCCCTCCCAATACGGCTCGACGGGAGTCTCGCCCTCCCAAGGCGGCTAAGAACCGGCAGCGGACGGCTGGCTCGCGCGGCGCCTGGGCGCGGCGAGTTTGACGACGAGCAGCTCGAGCGCGAGCGCACTGTCGACGCCTGTGCTTCGCATCATGAAGTGGGTGTCTGTGCACAGGGCGAAGGCGTCGCGCAACTTGTTCACGCCCAGTTTACGTGCCAGCGGCGCTACCTTCTTCGCGACAAAGGGTGCTATCGGCGGCTTGCCGGCGCCTGACGCGGCGACGGCGTAGGCGCTCTTGAGGAGCCAGTTGATAATTCCCATGATATCATCTGGCTGCTTGCCTAAGTCCATCAGCTTGCGCAAGGCACGCAGGGCATCGCCCATGCGTGAGGCCGCAATGGCGTCGGTCAGGGCCCATATTTCCTCCTCGGCTACATCGGCGCAGGCGGTGATGACGTCTTCCTCGCGGATTTGGGACGCATCGCCGACGTAACCGTTGACCAGGTTAATGGCATTCTCGACATCGCTGAGGTGGGTGCCGGCACGACTGACGAGTTCTTTTACCGCGGCCGCGCTAATGGTCTTGCCGCGCGCTTCGATCTCCGCGCGCGCCCACGCGGCCACTTCGCGTTTCTTCAGTTCCGGGCATTCGACAATGGCGCCTGCCGTTTCGCAGGCCTTGTAGAACTTGGTCCGCTTGTCGATCTGTGAAGCGACCAGGATCAGCATGGCGGTGTCGCAGGGCGATTTGAGGTAGTCCAGCAGCGGGCCCGCCCCGGATTCGTTATTGTACAGCTCAGCGTTGCGGACGACAATAACGCGGCGTTCCGCCAGGAACGGCAGCGTTTGGGCCTCGAGCACGATGTCCGCAGGGTCGGTCTCGTCCGCATAGAACGTGACATAGACCAAGTCCTTCGTCGTGGGGTCGACATAGGTCTCGACGAGGCGGTTAACGGCGCGGTCTGCCAGCAGAGGCTCGAAGGTGGGGAATTTGGCCTTGGGCGCCTTGGAGGGACAAAAGAGGTAAACGAGTGCCGGCGCCGCTTTTCCAATATCGCCGATGACCTCTTGCGCCCTCAAATCATCACCACGGTTCAAGCGTCCGGTAGAAAACGTCTGACGCCAATTGCTCGAGTGCCTCCGACGCGCCCCGGTTCTCTTCCTCGGTGGTAAACGACCGCACCGTGCATAAAAACGCCTCAGCGTTGCCGCGCAACCGGTCCGAGGACTGGCCGGAGGCGCGCGTGTAGAAACTCGTTTCACCAGCCATCATGGGCTCTTCCCAAATGACCTCCCCGGTTTGCGCATCCGTCAGGCGGGCGCCGGCCGTCACCACGCAGAGAAACTGCGTCACCTCATCATGTTCGTCGAAGGTGAGGCCCTTGAGGTGAAATCCAGTGATCGCGCCCGTCAGTAGCAAGTCCGCCTCGGAGGCTTTCACAACGTCCAGCCGGCCGTCCACGATGAATTTGCGGATGACGGCGTTCGTCAGGGGCGCCTGAAGGTCGTATTCCTTGCTGTGGTTTGCAAACGGTGCGACACAGATGGTCTGGTACTTCTCGTCCAGCGAACTGTGGATCGAATAGCCGCATCCTGCGGTCAACAAAGCCGCTGCGCCTACGGTTACGATCGCGCAGCCAAAGCCACCTTTGCTCATAAAGCTTCCTGGGGTTCCCCAAACGTTGGGCTATCGGCAGAAGGGTTCTCCGCCAACCACCGCTGCGCCTCATCCAGTACAGCCGTGTCGGCAAACTGCTCCACCACCACTTCAAATGAAATCCGTGCCGCCTTGAACTGGCGGCGTTTTTTGTAGAACTGCGCGACCTTCAAACGCTGGCGGGCCATGGTCTCGCGCATTTCCCTGCGCCTGTCCCGCAGATCGTCCACGCGGGCGTCATTGGGAAAGCGCCCTGTGAAGTCGTCAATCGCGCGAACGGCCAGCTCGCTGGGCGTCTGATCATAATCGGCGGGCAATGAAGCTTCGTAGTAGCACGTGGCCAGCCCATGACCGGCGTCGTCCACCCAGTCGGAGTCTGAATAATCCTCGATCACGCGCCGATACTCATAGGCCGCGGTGATGTATTCTTCGCGCGTGAACTGGCACAAGCCCAGCTTGTACTGGGCCTCTGCGGCCACGTTTGTAAAGGGCTGGCTCTCGATAACCATGGTATAGAGCTCGATGGCGGATTTGAACGGCCGCTTCCGATAGGGCCGCCAGTGCTTGCGCAGATTGGCCTGGCCTTTCTCGTAAAGCCGGTCGCCGATCTCGTACTGTTTCGCAATCACCTGGTCGTACAAGTCAGTGTCGGGATAAGTCGTGATGACTTGTTGCAATTCTTTGGCAGCTTTCCCCGAATTGCCCTGAGCCACGCGGATTGCCCCACGCAAGAACTGGTTGTCATCGGCCAAGTCGCTGTCGGCGTAAAACTGTGTGAACTTGTTCGTTTCCCGCAAGGCGTGCTTATAATCCCCCTCGAGCATCAAGGAACGGGCGTACTCGAGCTGGAGTTCGGCCGTCTCCTTGGGCAAGTTCTTGATGTTGATCCAGCGCCCGGTCTGTGGCGTCCAAGTCCATTGCGCAGACGCCACCGCCGAGAGCATCAGCACCACCACAGCCCCCCCCACTCCTCTGCGAACTCTG
>CAYRLQ010000273.1:3449-6001 GCA_964425145.1 uncultured Nitrospiraceae bacterium | reverse complement strand
TGGCCGGTTATTTCCCTGTCCGGGTCTCCAATTCTGATATTCGCCCAGCCGCCGCTCCCGATGCAGGTATTCCTATTGGCCTCAACGATTCCCAGGAAGTTCGACTCGCACTGGATTAGGCCCACCGGGAAACCATGCACGGAGAAGATATCCAGTGACTTCAACGCCATGGTGTCATAGCGGCATAACATGTTCTGGTAACGGAGTAAGTCGGAAAGGTTCGTTGCCAACGCATTGCGTACGCGCTCATTGGGCGTCCTTGCGATCATGCGGGCAGAAAGTTCCAGACCGAGAAGCTGACGGCTATTGAACATTTCCTGGTAGCGCGTGTATCCCCAGCGGTGGAGGCGGCCTGTTTCGTCACCGCTTGGAATCTCGTCGTCCGGAACATACTTCGGACACATCCTTGACCAGCGTCTCTCGACCTCATTGATCTGCGCCATATCCTGGTTATCAGGTTTCTTAAAGAACCTGCCGGCATGGGATGGCTTGCATCTTGGGCAGTGGTATTCCATTGCAAAAAGGCGGTGACGCGGCGCGCCAAGACTGGCATCAGGATAATGATTGTCGGCACCACACGCCGAACATGTGCAACGGTTTCGCTTGGCAGGTCCATTCAGCGTCAGTTCCGTAGCGCAATGATTACAGTGGCCGGGCTCTTTCCGGTCGTTGGTCTCGGTCAGTTTTCCGCAAGCAGGGCAAATGAATACGTTTTTGGGATATCTGGAATCCGCGGAAAGAAGATAGCCGGGAAACAGGTCCACATCCTTTCCGCATTCATGACACGGCTTCACCTTCACCCAGAGGAAGTATTTTACATAGGCATCATCCGATCCACATAAAGTGCATCGCGTTCGATAAAGCTGTCCGATTTCCTTTTCCAATGTTGTGCGAAGGGACTCTGCGGCTTTCGCATAAGCGCCAAGATCAAGATGCTCTATTTCCTGTTTAACGATCCAGTAAGACATCGGGTTGATATCGAATCCGGTGACATCGCATCCGACTCGGTTTGCTTCCAAGATCGGCGTGCCGCCACCCATGAAAGGATCGGCCACATGGCGACCTGAAAGATCGTTCGCTTTGTAAAACACTTCCCGAAGCGGCCTTCCCGAGAACTCAGACAGAAGCAAGCCGCGAAACAAAGTGCCCGGACGCCTTGCAAACCATTTATGCACCGAAATGACCGGGCGGTAGTTCTGCTGAATCTGCTTTTCCCTAAGCGCCAAATCCGCAATAAACGGTATATCAAAATGCTTTTCTATCATCTAGGCACTACCAATCCTTGTTCTTGCGGCATAACAATGATTATGCAGTCTGTAAAAAACGGTAAACACAAACTGTCTCTTTCTGTCTAAGAAGTTGCCGTGTCTTCTCATTATATATTGTAAGTTCTTTCACAACAAGACTTTTCTGCATTTTCGCCGATAGCCACGCCGGTTTATACAGACTGCATAGCCGGCCAAACGGCTGAACACCGACTGACGGAACGAGGCCGTCAGTGTGTGTTGGGTGTTCTCCCCGGTACGCCAATCGTCGAAAGCAGCGTCCGCCATCACAGTCAATCCCAATGCGTCATCCAATTCCCGGTACGCCAGCAGTCCCGCGTCGCTCGTAACCTTGGAGCCATGAAACTCCAGCTTCAGACTGCGGTCAAAATCGACTCGTCGGTAGCTGATGTCCGGCAACACGAGCCGGCACGCATGCAGCCGCTCCGACTGGGCTGCGGGTTCCGATGCCAGCGCATTGCCCGAGGGCGGAAAGTGGCGCCGCGCAAGGGCGTGGCAACAAAGCGCCTCGTGGACCCCGTACCGGTCCATTTCCGCCACCAACTTCGCCGCGTCGAGCACGCCGCTGGGCATCGGCGCGTGGACCTTGCCAAGGGTCACGTTACAGTCGAAGAATTCCAGCATTACGGTCTCCTCGGGCCCGCACCGGCCGCTGCGCGCGCCGCGACACGGTCCCTGGCCTGTTCGAGCGCCTTGATCTCCGGTGCGAGTTCCAAGGCCGCCGCATATTCCTGCTCCGCCTCTGCAAGACGTCCTTGCCATTCGTAGGCTCCTGCAAGATTGTAGTGGTCGTTCCACCGGATGAGCAGCGATTCGTCCCCGGTCTGCACGCACAGCTCGATCCCACACCAAATGAGGAACACGGCGAGGGGCTTTGCGCAGACGCGCACGTCGCTTCCGTGGCAACCGCGCCGGTATTGCTTGAAAGCCTGCGCAACCATACGGACCCATTCGACGAGTGCGTATGCGGCAAAGGGCGTCATTACGGCCAACACGCAAAGTCTGTAACGGGCGACGATGAAGCATGGGACGAAGCCGAGAAAGTACGTAGCCATGAAGATGGTCAGCATGACCTTAGGGTTCGAGACGCGTCGTTCCTCTCTTCGTGCAAAGACGAGGAGAATCCCTACGATACCTAGGGGCGTCAACACGCCGAACGTCAGTGGCGTGCGCAAGAACGGCGAGAATCGACGCATCAGGTAGAAGTTCACGTTGTGGGGAATCTCGCCGTGCTGCCAGAACAGGCACGCCTTCTTCAAAAGGTTA
>CAYRLQ010000273.1:0-3439 GCA_964425145.1 uncultured Nitrospiraceae bacterium | reverse complement strand
GACCACGGATGTTGGCGAATCGACCGCGCCAAGTGCCCCATCCACGCGATCTCTTTCTCGTCTTCCGTAGTGTTCTTGAGGATTTCCACCATCGACAGTGGCCGTGCATACGTGCCCGTCGCATCGTGCGCGTTGCCAATGTAAAGGGCGATAGGGCCATTGCTCGATATCGGAATCAGCTTGCCGCTGCTCACGTAGTTGAGCAGGGTCACGGGCGCAACGGTAAGGCCGGTGGCGGCCAGAAACACGACGAGCGGCGCAATGGCCGTAAGGCTGCGGCCCTCCCTCGCCGGCGAGTCGTGAGCGTCCTCCGCGAACGATGTACCAGGCCGGTTCCCGCTTGTGACGGCCCAGCACCACAGTCCAGCGACGGGCACAAACACGAGCGTGTTTGGACGCCCCAACCCGGTGAGCCCCAGTACGAACCCGCACCAGGCCCACGCCCCGAGGGTGTTCTTGTCGGCGGCATACACCAATAGGCGGAGCATCAGGACGATGGTGAACAGGATGAGAGAATCCGAGAGCACTTCACCCTCGAACAACAGATACAGCGGAGTGAACGCTGCGGCCAGACCGGACATCCACGCCACCGTCTTGCCGAATGCGCGCCGTCCGAGCGAGTAAACGAGCAACACCGACAGGGCCCCCAGAAAGTGCTGTGCCAGCAGCGCCGCAGTGGGATTGTGGCCGAATCGGAGATACACCATCGCCAGGAAATACGGATACAGCGGCCCCTGATAGAAGGGAAGCCGGTCCCAACCCAGCCAGAACGTCTGCGCTATCTCCAGGGCCCACCGGTCGAACCCGTGACTGTCGCCGCCCGGCAGAAAGAAGCAATACAACGGGCTGTTCGTGCGCATGAACTCGTGGTGCAGCAGTCGTACCGTCAGGGCCACCCCGAAAACAAGCCAATACGGAACGGCTTCCCGTGACCATAGAGCCCGAACTAGCCCTTTGCTTCTCGACGCGGACGACATCGGCAACCCCCGCTGAAAGGTCCCGCAATTGCGGCGCCACCCACCTTCAACTACGGACGGGACACCGTCGTGATTAGCTATGGATATCCGGCAGTTCGTAGCCTTTGCGGTATTCGCGCGTTAGCAGTTGATTGGCCTCGTCATCGCCAGCGCACTCGCATTTTGCCCCGTCGAAGTTGAGCTTGCGGCCGACGCGGGTGGCGATGTTGCCTAGATGGCACAGCGTTGAGGACACGGCCCCCTCCGTTACAGGGGCATTCAAAACGGATGCGTTACCGCCCCCGGTAAACGTCTTGCCGATGTCCCACCGCCATGACCTCAACGATGCGTTCTGTGTCGTCTACACAATACAGAATGCGGTAAGCCCCGACCCGAATTCGATACTCATCCACCCCACGCAGTTTCTTGCTACCATGGGGTCGTGCATCCTCCTCGAGTTCAAGAATCGCGTTCGCTATCCGCTCGAACACGTCCGCGGGCAAGGCGTCCATTTCCTTTTCGGCCGACCGCCTGATGGTGACGGCATACCCGCTCATTGCCCGCATTTTTCCGAGAGGTATTGACGAAAAGGCCGGGAAGATTCCTTGCGCCGTTCCTCGATTGTAGCTAGGTCAAGAATGTCCCGTGCGAAATCGCCGTCCCGCGCGATACGCACAACCACCGCATCCCGCTCAGCCTTGGGCAGCGCCTTCAGCACTGCCAGGAAACCGTCCGCCATCGCCTCTGCCTTCGTCATCGTTCAGACTCCTGTCAAGTGAACCCGTGGAGTGAGCCACTGCTCAGCTTCAAACTCAACCTTCGACGTCACCTTTTCGGCCAGACCTGATTCAGGAGACCTGGCGTCCCTGTCATTTCGCGAGGCGCCCAGCCGTGCCCCAGCCTGTTGAATGTCATCGCGATCCCAGCCCAGGCATGCCAGGATGGGAGGGACGACCCCCTGACGAGTGGCCTCCTCGCCGGCGAGGAACAACACCCTGTTTTCCCGCAATCTCTCAATAAGTTCCTTCAGTGTCATCGGCGTATTCCCTATCATTCCCATGTTTGATTTCCTGAAGGGTATTCCGTTGCCTCGCACGTGTCAAGCGAGTGAGGTGGCCGTGGAACCGTTATCTCCGTTACCTCAGCCGATATCCGGCAGTTCGTAACCTTTGCGGTATTCGCGCCCAAGCAGTTGATTGGCCTCGTCATCGCCGATGCACTCGCATTGTGACGCGTCGAAGTTGAGCTTGCGGCCGACGCGGGTGGCGATGTTGCCCAGATGGCACAGCATTGAGGACACGGACCCCTCCGTTATAGGGGCGTTCAAACCGGATGGATCGTCCGCCTTGACACAGTCGAGGAAGTTGCGTGCGTGGGCGGATAGATCGGCCCCGCCGCCCAGACGCTCCTTCGGTTTGCCAATGAAGGTGACCTCGCATCCTTTCCGGCCGATCTCCAGGATTCCTTTGTCGCCGTAGAACACGACGCCGTTGTCGTGGCCCTCAAGCGGGTAGTCCGTCCACAGCCGCATCTCGTAGAGCAGGTAGCAATCGTCGTATTCGAAGGTGACGACCTGGGTGTCCGGGGTTTCGTGGTCGTCGTCGTAAAAGAGCTGGCCGCCGGAGGCGCTGACGGCCTTGGGCAGGCCGACGCCTAAGCCCCACCGGACCTCATCGATCTGATGGATGCCGTCGTTGGCGATATCACCGCACCCATAGTCCCAGAACCAGTGCCAGTTGTAGTGCCAGCGGTTTCTCGTGAACGGCCGTTTCGGCGCCGGGCCGAGCCAGAGGTCGTAGTTGACGCCCGGCGGCGGGTCCGTCTCACGCGCACGCCCGATGGGTTTGCGCAGTTGATGGTTGATCGCCTTGGCCATGCGCACCTTGCCCAGCTCGCCTCTTCGCAGAAATTGGACCGCTTCTCGGATGCCCTCGCCGCTGCGGCCTTGTGTGCCGTGTTGGACGCATTTCTTGTACTTCTTCGCGGCCGCCTCGAGCAATATCCCTTCCTTCACGTTATGGCAGCACGGTTTCTCGACATAGACGTGTTTGCCCGTCATGAGGGCTGCCAGCGCGATGGGTGTGTGCCAATGGTCCGGGGTCGCAACGCTGACGGAGTCGATGTCGGGGTCGCCGAGGATGGTGCGGAAATCCTCCACCTGGGCGGCCCCTGCCGGGGCTTTATTCCGGCGCTTCGGGTCAACATCGCATACCGCCACAATATCGCAGTCTGCAAAGGAGGAGAAGACCTTCGCGTGGTGCCCGCCCTGGTTGCCTAGGCCGATGATCGCGTGCCGCACGCGCTCGCTGGGAGCGGCCCGGCCTTCCCTGGTAACGGCGGCAAGCGCCGACGCTGCCACGATTCGACCGGTTGATGACGTGATGAATTCCCTGCGTGAAAGCTTGGACATGATAACCTCCCTTTTTGTATTTATACAGAACGTCATAAATAATGCCGCATATTGACGGAAAATTGCACGAGCG
>CAYRLQ010000272.1:0-6011 GCA_964425145.1 uncultured Nitrospiraceae bacterium | reverse complement strand
CCACTGCTCGGGCGCCGTTAAATGCAGCACCTACGACAGTGCGGTGCGTCAGGCGGTCGCCGTGAAGGATTTCGTCAGGTGCGGCCAGCGTTACGAGACGGATTCCGGTCAAACCCTGATGTTGACCTTGGCGGGTCCCACACAGCTCAAGTTGAATGAAGATACACGGGTGAAGCTCTACGACGATCGGAAAATCAGCGTGGAAACCGGCGAAATCTGGCTGGATGTTAGCTCCGATGGGCGCCTGTTTCGCGTGAATACCCCGACGGGTGGAATTACCGTGTTTGGCACGGCTTTCGAGATTGAGATCGAGCGTGATAAGACTATCGTCACCGTCGCGAAAGGAAAGGTCCAAGTCGAAAACGAAATCGCCTTCCGGGAAATTGAGCCGGGGCAACAGGTCGACCTTGTCATTGGCAGAGAGACTTTGGTCCCACGGGAAGTCGATGTCGCCACCGAGACCGCGTGGACTGAGCCTATTCAGCCCGACCAGAGCGCCAGTGACCTCTTCGAAAGGGAGATCCTATCGCGGAGCAAGGCCAAAGTTCCGTCGGCGCCCGTGTACTATGCTTTCACAAAAAGCGATAACTACACCAGGGCCGTCAACGGCATTTACCTCGAGTGGGAGCTCGACCAATATCCCACAGGCCACTGCGGGTACGACGTATATGTTTCGGACTCGCGCCAGAAAACTCCCCTGTTCAAGAAGCACATTAGCGCCAGCGTGTTTGCGGATAAAAAAACCCGGTCCCATAAGATGGTTTCGGAGAGAATCATCCGCGATGTGGACGTGCTGGAAATCAAGATTGTGCCCGATTTCAGTAGTGGTGAGATTGAAACATCTTTTACGAATGTCTCCGCAATAGGCATTTGAGTGGAAGAAGGCTTTTCGCCGACAACAGTTGAATTCAGGCTCAAAAGAGACGGGTGTACGGGGCGCATGGTTAGAATCCTACCTCAAGTCACTCCTTCCCCCAAGAGTAACTATAGCCGGGGCTCTGTGGGCCCGTCTCTTAATCAATTTTCGATGAAGCACATGTGCAGCGGCAATAGGGCCCAAGCGAATAGAGGGAACTGAACAGAAACGACAGATACAGACCCTTCAAGAGAGACGGGTGCACGGGGCGTATGGTTAGAATCCTACCTCAAGTCACTCCTTCCCCAAGAGTAACTACAGCCAACTAGCTCCGTAACCCGTCTCTTTTATGACTAATACGCAAGAGCCTTGTCGCGAGAAGCTCACACCCGGTTGCCCCAGAAGGATTCCTACGCTACCGCCTTTCACCTCAAGTATAGCACGCGTTGGAGATGGTGGCAAGTTTTGATACCCCTGGGGGGAACCGTGCGACACCCGCGAATGTAACGATTTTCTGGACAATTGAGGTGGCCTTTGGGTATTGTAGAATATGGAGGGTGGGGTGTTGGGCATAGTGGGCGACCCGGTCGCTGCGCCCCTATGGCCGTTTTGGTGAGAAAGGACTGGGGCGAGCGCGTCCAGCCGACAAAGGGCATACGAATCGAGGAGTCTGGGGCGGGAAATCAGTTATGCCTGACGAAATGTTTTTTTCTGCAGACAAGAAGTCCTTGCGGCGTGGCAAGCGCCATTCCCCGCGTACGGAAACCTGCCGGCCGTGTTTTGTGTGGACCAAGAATGAGCCGGATAACAAGCTGCGCGGTGTGGTCATGGATGTCAGTCCGGATGGGATGCGGGTTCGGATGATCGAGATTTTGCCTACCGACACCCCGATCATAGTTCAAATGATGCGGGACGACGACTTCCGGTTTCCTCTGTCCGTTCCCGCGGACGCCTATGTGGTTCGATACGAGAGTGGCACGGGTGGATTTACGGACCACGGATTCCAGTTCACGCACAAGGAGATCAAGCGGGGCGAGCCCAGATCGATGGACATCGAGCGGAAACGGCCATCGCGCCCTGTTACCCGGACCAGGATGTATACCATCGATTACACCGTTGGCGGCCGGGACAGGGGACGCTGAGGGAAGTGACATGGCCAAGCCGAAGATCCTGGTAGTGGACGACGAGCCGGATGTGGTGACGGTTATCGAGCGCACCCTGGCCGACGAGGATTTCGAGGTACTGTGCGCCTACGATGGCATTAGCGCACTGGATGTGGTGGAAACCGAAAGGCCAAATCTCGTCTTACTGGACATCATGATGCCTATGATGAGCGGGTATGAAGTCTGCCAGCAAATCAAGGCCAACCCGGCGACGCAAGATATTCCGGTTATTTGCTTTTCCTCGGCCCATGCCCCTGAAGTCCGGGCGCAAAGTATGAAGGCCGGCGCGGCGACCCTGCTCGAGAAGCCGTTCCTACCCGCGGAGCTCGTGGCGCAAGTGCGGCGCCATATGAAAACGTAGGTTCTCCGCGCAGTTTTCCCAAGCCTTCACGGCCCGGATTGACCCTGGCCCGGTGACATCGCTATACTTTCACCGTCAGCAGCGGCCGGAATCATCTCTTTTATCGAAGGCCATCCCATGACCCTCGCGAATCGCATAACACTGTTTCGCCTGGTACTTATCCCGGTGTTTGCGGTGTGCGTGATGAGCTACACGCGTGAACAAGCCTGGGTTCGCTATCTGGCGCTGGCCGTGTACTTCACTGCAGCCCTCTCCGACTGCCTCGATGGATTTATCGCGCGGGCCTACAACCAAAAGACGAAGTTGGGCACGGTGCTCGACCCCTTGGCAGACAAGCTCTTGATCAACATCTCGTTTGTATTCCTCGCCGTCAACGACCAGTTCGCAACGCCCGTGCCGTATTGGGTTCCGGTAATCATTCTCGGCCGAGACGTGGTCATTGTTATCGGCGCGTACTTGATCAATGAGTTCTTTGGGCCGGTGCGCGTACGCCCGCGTATCACAGGGAAAATCACCACGTTTTGTCAGAATGCATCGATCATTGCCGTCCTGCTTGAAGTTGACTTCGCCTACACGATTCTGGTGGTGACGGTGATCATGACGGTCGTGTCATTCGCCGACTACATGTACTCCGGTTGCAAGCAAGTTGGGGACGAGGACGAAGCATAATGGCCAAGCCGCGCAAGCTTCCGATAGTCGCCATCTGCGGGCGGCCCAACGTAGGCAAATCAACGCTGTTCAACCGTATCACAGGTCGGCAGCGGGCCATCGTCCACGCCGAGGAAGGGATCACCCGCGACCGGTTTTACGCGACAAGCAAATGGAAAGGGCGGACTTTCAGTGTGGTGGACATGGGCGGATTCGTCGAAAATGCCGTCGATCCGGTCGTCCGCAAGATGCAAGACCAAATCCGGGTAGCATTCGAGGAAGCCCAGGTGATCGTCTTCGTAGTGGATGGGCAAGAGGAAATTACCCGCATCGACCGAGAACTCTGTCAGGAGCTGTTCAAATACGGCAAACCGGTCGTGCTGGCCGTCAACAAACTGGACAACTCGCGCTTAGCATTGGATCGAACCGAGTTTTATCCCTTGGGCATCGGCGAGCCATTGGCCATTTCCTCCGGGCACGCGCTCGGCATCGATGAACTGATGGACGCTATCACAGCGCGCCTGCCGGAGTCGGCCGCCACGCCAGAGGAGGGTGGCGGGGCTGAACGCCCGATCACCAGGGTGGCTGTTATCGGCAAACCCAACGTGGGCAAGTCATCATTCGTGAACGCCATCCTCAATGAGGAACGCACCATCGTGGACGAAAAACCCGGCACCACGCGCGACGCCATCGACATCGGGTTCCATTGGAAAGGCAAAGACTACTTGTTTATCGACACAGCGGGTATGCGCAAGAAAGCCGGTATCAAAAAAAAGGTCGAGAAGTTCAGCATCAGCCGCGCTTTGCGCGCCGTGCGCCGCGCGGACGTTTGCCTGGTGATGCTCGAAGCCACCGAGGGCATCACCGAGCAGGATAAACGCATCCTGAGCTACGTCCGCGAGAGCGGTACAGCCATGGTGCTCGCGTGGACCAAGTGGGACATGATCGAGGACAAGAAGGCGCGGTCAAAGGACCTTGACGCACAGATCGAGCTGAGGGCGCCGTTCCTCAAATACGTGCCCGTCGTTACGATGTCCAATATCACGCGCCAGCGCCTCTTTACCACCCTCGAGTACGTCGACCGCGTCGCCCAAGAGGCCCAGAAGCGTGTTCCAACGGGGGAACTGAATACGTTCATGGATGAATTCCGTCGCAGACACGTTCCGGCTGCTCGCAAGGGCAAACAGGCCAAGATTCTCTATGCCACGCAAGCCAGCGTCAAACCCACGACATTCGTGCTTTTCGTGAAGCACAAGCGCCTGTTCCACTTCAGCTACCTGCGCTTTATCGAAAACCAGCTTCGCGCCCGGTATGGGTTCGAGGGCGTGCCCATTCAGCTCGAACTGCGCGAAAGAAAACCCAAGGACGAGAAACCTTTTTTGACAGGATTGACAAGATGACAGGATGTAATGATGGTTTCTTCTTGCTCACTTCTTCTTTCCCTAAAGAAGAAGTGGGTGCCATCGTACTGACCGTACTAGGCGTCGTGTTGTCGTACCTGCTAGGGTCCGTGCCTACAGGGCTTTGGCTGGGCTTATGGCTGCAGAACGTCGATATCCGCGAACGCGGCAGCAAGAACATCGGCGCAACTAACACTATGCGCGTCCTGGGTAAGAAGCTGGGCGCCATCGTCTTGGCTTGCGACGTGGCTAAAGGCCTGATCCCAGTTCTGGTCATGGCCCGGGCGAGCGTGTGGGAATATGCGCCACTGCTTTGCGGCCTCGCAGCCATCGTCGGGCATACCGCGTCGGTTTTCCTCAACTTTCGCGGCGGCAAAGGCGTTGCCACCAGCACCGGCGTGTTCCTGGGCCTGTGTCCGGTCCCGACGCTTATCGCCGCGGCCGTGTTCCTCACGGTGGTGGCGATTACCCGCATAGTCAGCGCCGGTTCGATCCTCGCCGCTGCGGCTTTTACCCTTGTCGTTCATGTCCTTCCGCACGATTGGCCCATCCGCCTCATCGCAACCCTTATCGCCGTCTTGATCATCGTCCGCCATCGCGCCAACATTCAGCGCATCCTTAAGGGCGAGGAGAGCAGGCTCTGATTCCGATATCAGTTATCAGTTATGGCTGACAACTGACGGCTGATAACTGATAACAGTCAGTTGGGTCCCCCCCACTTGATCTTGTATTTCACCTTGACGTCGGGACCGCCATCGCTGATGTCAAGATCGCCGCTCCAGCCGGTCTCTTTACCGACCTTGACGCGCGGACGGCCCCTATCATCCGTCACCACCGTGGTCCGTAGGACCCCCTCCCTGTCCACGAGCACGAGGTCACCGTCGCCTCGAATGTAGGCCTTGCGCGCCTCGACCTCGGATTCCTTGCTGATTTGGTCTGCCCAATCGTGCGTGAAAGCCCGGTCCCGTTGGCCCCCATGCAGGCACCCGGCCAACACGGCTACTATCAGAATCAGCGTAACGGTGTGCCATGGGTAACGCCGCCGGACTTGTTTGTTATTCATCACGTAGCGCCTTTCTGGGCCGGGTTCGGCGCTCTTATTATTCGTTCCTATTCACATCTTACCATATCCCGCGAGAATCCGGAGAGGGCCGGCGCGATTATTGATCCAAAGTCCGCGTCGCCGCCGCAGGCAGCAGCAGACCCCGATAGTACGCCTCTTCCCCAATCCCCGTCAGACAGGCCTTAACGAACGCTATCGCAAGAAGCGCCGCGACACCCCCAGCCGACGTTGTAGGCGTGACGACGACTGAATACGACGCCCACGCCTAAGCCGCCCCGGCGCCCACCCAAAGCACATGTTTACCCCGCCCCCACTGCCCCCACGAAAGCAGCGAGGACAGCGAAAGCCCCCAAACCGACCACAAGACGCACGCCAGAATGGTGACGACCAACGTGACGTGACAGTACGAAGATCTAGGGACAGACTACGGAATAGGCGCGTTCTTCTCAGTTTCCTTCCTCCCCGTTGAGTGCGCCTTCGGTTTGGGTCCGGGCTTCAGGGGCCGTAACACCCGTTTCAG
>CAYRLQ010000271.1:0-6070 GCA_964425145.1 uncultured Nitrospiraceae bacterium | reverse complement strand
CACGGAACTCCCCATAGGGGTCGTGACCCCTGAGTTTCGGGTCCCAGATACGCCCTGCCAAGTTGCGAAACTCGGGCCATTCCTGAAAAGCGCCGCAGGCGAAGTGGACGATGAAGAGCCCTTTGCCGCCTTCAACGAAACGCTTCAGATTGGCTCGAGCTCTCGGCCCTGGGTCAGGCTGCTCCCAGTCCATGAAGTGCAGTACGATGGCGTCGTAATCGTTCAGCTCGGGTGATGCGAGGAATTTCGGTTCTTCGACTACGCTGACTTGCATGCGCGAATCTTGCCCGAGCGCCTCGGCCAGCACCGGGGCGGTCAGGCGCCACTTGTGGCCGGGATAATCCTGGCCGGTGACCATGAGGACCTGTTTTGCGGGTGTTCCCTGTTTGGCCTGGCCGGCGGCCGGTCCGGCCATCAAGGTGGTGGCAAGTCCCATCAGTGCCGAAAGAAAAGCAAATGGCGAGAGCCTCTTCATTACATCCTCCCTCGATGACTGCGAGAATGGGTAAAACTATATGCTCCATGGGCTACGCATTGGCCTGCTGAGCATGCGGTTCGCATCCTCGTCATCTATGAACCGCTCGGTTGTCCAGTCCCAGGTCACCTCTCGGTGCAGTCGCGTCGCAATGTCGGCGACAATGGAGACCGTGGTGGCGCTGTGGCCGGCTTCGACGGGTGCAGCCGGGTCGCGCCGGCTCCGCACACACTCGATGAAGTTCTCGTGATGGTTACCTGATTCATAGAGGTGTTCTTCGTGCGGTCCGATGGCGGCCGTGAGCAGTGAGGCTGGTTCTGCCTTGATGCCGCCCCGGTTGACGTGCACCCAACCCTTGTCTCCTTCGAATCGGCATCCCTGTTCGTGGTGGCTGTTGTCCGAGAAGCTGAGCAGCATGCCGTCTTGGGTTCTGCATTCGACCTGCCACGTGATCGACGTGTCGGCAAGGCCGGTGGTTGGGAAAGTGGCCGCGCCTTTGACCTTCAGCCGCCCGGTCGTGAGACTTGGGGCGCCCCACTGGGCGATATCGAGGTGGTGTACGCCCCAGGATTGAATCCAGCCGACGCAATAATCGTAGATGAAGTACCAGTTGAAGGTGCATTTCAGGTCGTTATAGGGGGTGAACGGGGCCGGCCCCAACCACATCTCGTAGTCGAGGCCGGGGGGCACCGGAGCCGTTGGGGCGTTGTCGAGGGAACGTCCTCCGGGCACGCCAACCTTGAGCGTGTGAATCTCGCCTAGATAGCCGTTGCGCGCCAGCTCGCACGCAAAACGGAAGTTGCGACTGGAACGCTGTTGGAGTCCGACCTGGAATGTGCGCGCGTATCGCCGCACCTTGGTCACGAGGGCTCTGCCCTGGGAAACGGTCAGGGTGAGGGCCTTTTCGCCGTATATATCCTTGCCCGCTTCGGCTGCCATCGCTCCGTGGAGGCCGTGCCAGTGCTCCGGTGAAGCGATAACTACCGCGTCGATATCCTCGCGTGCGATCAACTCTCGGAAGTCACTGTAGGTAGCGCACCCTTTGTAAGTGCCGCTTTTAGACGCCCCGGCGTAGCGAGCCTCGACCTCTTTCTTCACCTCGTCGCACTTGGATTGGTACGGGTCGCACAGGGCGAGAACTTGCGTGTCCGGATAGCCCAGGAAGGTGTGAACATGCGACCTTCCGCGGCCGCCGACACCAATGAAACCAAGCGTGATGCGTTCGCTGGGAGCCGTCGCGCCGTTACGGCCCAGTGCCGATGCTGGAACCAAATAGGGCGCCGCCATTGCGGTGGCTGCGCCCGCCAGGAACTGCCGGCGCGACACACGGTTGGCGCGGGTTAGTCCTCTGCCGGTGTTATTAACATTACGTGGGGCCATATCAGTCCACCTTTCTGGTCCGACATCGCTCGGTTGCGGTGCTCAGCATCATTTTTCGGTCTTACGCCCGATGCATCAAGTATTCCCCTGGACGTGGAGAAATTCAAGTGTCGCTGACTCCTTGGTGGGGCCTGGCATGGGCCCGGAAGTTGCTCATTCGTAGAACCACGCGGGAGGTAGGGTCTTGAGCTGCAGGGAAAGACCACCGGTGTAGTTGAAGTATGTGATAAGCGCGCGCTGTCCGACCCAAGTGACGGCCGGATAAGCCCAGGCGTCATCGGGTGCGTCCTCGATGTTGCGCATGTTCTGCCACGTTTCGCCCTGGTCCTTTGATATGGCTGTGGTCAATGGATTCCGTTTCTTCGCACCCGGGTTGTGATTCCAGATGGCCAGGAGGTCGCCCGTTGTCGGGATGCGGCTGATGGATACCGGAGCCGCCGTGCCGACGAGGGGCGTAGGCACCGGCCTGCTCCAGGTTTCACCGCCGTCATTCGAAATGCTCTTGTACTGCCCGCCCAATCCTGTGCGCATGAGCATCATGACCTGTCCGTCTTTTAGCTCGATGCACGCCGGCTCCCAACACCCGCTTTCGGGTTTGACGCGTTGGCTTTCACGCCACGTCTCGCCGTCGTCGTCCGAGAGGTAGCAATAACTGTCGCCACCTTCCCATGCCTCGAGTACGATCCGCCCGGTCGTCAGCCGAATGCACCGACCGTTCGTCAAGCCCGTATACTTGTTGGAGGGACTGAGCTGCTTGGCCGGTCCCCATGTCTTACCCTCATCGCTCGAGGTACGCATCATGACGCGGCAGTCGGTGCTTTCGGTGTTCTTCTGACAGTGGAAGAGTGCGATGTCACCGTTCTTGAGCCGGAGGAAGTTGACCTCCATTACGTTGCACCCGCCATCGTTCTCAACGAGCGTGTACTTATCGTCCCATGTCCGCCCGCCGTCCCTCGAGACTTTGCCCGAGATGCGTGCCGGTCCATGATCGGCGCCGTTGCCTGCGTAAAAGTCCGTCCAGGCCAGCAAGAGCGAACCGTCCTTTCGCTGGATGATCGCGGCCTCGCTGTTGCGCGGATTCTGCGCGCCAGCGGGTGCTACGGTTATGTGAAAAGGAGCCTGCGTATTCATCTTGTCAGACACTTCCGAACCCGTGAAGGCTATTGCCATGAGGACAGTGATGATACCATAGCCCATTGGCCAATCTCCTGATGGTTGTGCTTATATCTTACCCGGGACAGCAAGACACCGCTACAGCGACTCCGTTTCGATGGCGTTGACGGCGATTTGGCCCAGGAGGCCCACGATGAAAATGAGGGAGGCGAACCGCTTGTCTTTGGTGGCGCCGTGCACGTAGCGGTAGTAGATCTGCTGGACGATGACGGCGATCTTCAAGAGACCGAAGACGTAGTAAAAGAGAATGTTCGAGATGTCACGGTCCGTTTCCTCGGCGTACTGTTCAGCCAGTTCCATGCGGGTCATGCTGCCGGGCAGACTCGTCAGGAAACACTGGGTCCCCGCGAGGCCGCCGGGGTCATCGGCCTCGACCCAATACCCCAATGACGTACCCAGGTCCATGAGGGGGTCCCCGATGGTGGCCATTTCCCAGTCCAGTACGCCCACGATGCGGGCCAGGTCATTTGGGTCGAGCACAAAGTTGTCGAACTTGTAGTCGTTGTGGATCAGGACCGTGTCGGTGTCCTGAGGAATGTGACCCTTCAGCCACGCCACCGTGGTGTCGATGGTGGGGGTCTCATCGGTCTGCGAGCCTGTGTAGCGCTTGGCCCAGCCCAGTACCTGCCGCTCCACGTACCGGCCCGGCTTGTACAAACTCCCCAGTCCCGCCGCTTCGTAATCCAGGCGGTGGAGGTCTGCCAGGTTCTTCACGAAGGCCAGACAGCATTCCCGTGCGGTCTCGGGCGACACATCGAGGTCGGCAGGTTGCTTGCCACGCAAGATCGCGCCCTTGATCCGTTCCATGAGGTAGAACTCGGCCCCGAGAACAGATTCATCTTCGCAGAACGCCACGGTCCGTGGCGCGGGACCATACATCTCGCACAGGTGCGACAACACCGTGTATTCCCGACTCATGTCGTGGGCCGTCTTAACCTTGCTTGAGAAGGGCGGCCGACGCAACACCAGTTCGCGCTCCCCTGCGCGGATAAGATAGGTGAGATTTGAATGGCCCTGACGAAACTGTTCGACCGTCACAGGGCCGTCAAATGGCCCGACAGACCCGGCGAGGTAGGCCTCGAGTTTTTCAAGGTCTAGTTCCTCGCCCTCGCGAACCGGGCCTGGACTGTCGATCGCGGCGCTCATTGTGCCTCCCCCGTTCCGGGCACACGGGCGGCACATTTCTTCAAGATACGCTTTGCGACCACCATCTTGTGGACTTCGTCAGGGCCGTCGTAGATGCGACCTGCGCGTTCAGACCGGTAGAAGAAAGACAGCGGAGTGTAGTCCGTGACCCCCAGTCCACCATGGGCTTGAATGGCTCGGTCGATGACGTTCATCATCACGTTTGCCGTGTAGTACTTGATCTCCGACACGAGTTCGCGGGCCGCTTTCATGCCTTGGTTGTCAATGGCCCACGCCGCACGCAGTACCATCAGGCGGGCCGCGTCGATCTCCGCACGGCTGTCGGCAACCCAGCCGTGGATAAACTGCTGTATGGCCAGCGGCCGGCCCGGCGCCACTTGGCGCTTCACCGCGTAGTCGCACATGAGCTCAAAGCACCGCTCGCATATCCCCAACCAGCGCATGCAATGGTGAATGCGACCAGGCCCGAGGCGTTCCTGAGCGATCAGAAACCCGGCCCCCTCAGGTCCCAGCAGGTTCTCCTTAGGCACGCGGCAGTTCTCAAAGCGAACTTCACCATGACTGGTCCAACCCTCACCGGAGTCGCCCATAAGCGGCGTGTTGCGCAGCACCGTGAACCCGGGGGTGTCCGCCGGCACAAGGATCATGCTGGCACGTTCGTGCCGGGGCGCATCCGGGTCGGTGACGGCCATGGTCACCGCAAATGCGGCGCCGTCGGAGCCCGTAGTGAACCATTTGTTGCCCGTTATTACGTAGTCATCCCCGTCCTTGACGGCTGTGGTACCCATCCAAGTCGGGTTGGAGCCGGGAAAATCCGGCTCGGTCATGGCGAAACAACTGCGAATCCGGCCTTCGAGCAACGGCTTCAGGTACTGCTCCTTCTGCGCATCCGTTCCGTACTGGATCAGAATCTCCATGTTCCCGGCATCCGGCGCCTGGCAATTGCACAAATAGTGCCCCAAAGGGCTCCGCCCAAGCTCGGAACTGACCAATCCGTGGCCCAGGAGGCTGAGGCCAAGTCCCCCATGCTCCTTCGCAATCTGCGGCAGCCACAGCCCCAATTCCTTGACCCGGGCCCGTTTCTCCTCGAGCCGCGGCGTCATGGCGCCGAACCCTTGGAGAAGGAAGTCTTGCTCAAGCGGATAGACCTCTTGTTCGACGAAATCTCGGGATTTATCCACGAGCGTCTGAATGTCCTGCGGTATCGTGAAATCCATGACTCTCTCCCCGGTTGACGGCCCGCGTCTGGTTATCACGAAGGCAGCCGTAGTCACCTCGATTTTCCGTGAAAGACCATAGCATGTAAGTCCGAGCATTGACAAGACACGGGGGATATGGAGATATTGAACGATAGGGAGACGTTGCCCCATGGTGGTGAAGGCTCACGAGAGGGCGCCAAGCCGAAGTCGGCAGTGCGTTTGAGGGCATGCGATCGCGTTGAGGGGGCGGATGGCCCCGGTGGCGCTGGGGGAAGCAAGCTCAGCAAACACCGCGCTATAGTGCTTTGCCCTGCTGGTTCCCACGTCCACGCGCGGCCAGTGACGCCCCTGCCAGGAGCAAGATGACCAGCACAACCAATCCGCCGTCCGAGAGGGCCGGCAACTGCGGGGTCTCGCCCCAATCCAGGGGATTATAGCCCCACTCTGCCTCTACACCATCGCTGACGCCATCCCCATCCGTATCGGGATTTAAGGGGTCCGTGTCCGTGCCCGTGGGATTGCCGATCGGGTCATAGGCGTTCAGGCCCGGCTCCCCGTCCCAGTAGACCTCTTCATAGTCGCTCAGCCCGTCATTGTCGTCGTCCGGGTCGGTCTGGTCAGGGATTCCATCGCCGGCCGTGTCCCGGGGGGCGCCGCCGGGGGCGGGGGGGGGGGGGGGGGGGGGGGGGGGGGGGGG
>CAYRLQ010000270.1:0-6094 GCA_964425145.1 uncultured Nitrospiraceae bacterium | reverse complement strand
TCCTGCTTCGCGAATGGCAAGTTTGACCCTGCAGTTCTTGGTTCGATTGCCGCAACCGCCGTTCTGCGAAGCCCCAGATGGACGAATAGCAAGCGTATTTCTGCGTGAAGGAGACGATGATGATCCTTAAACTCTCTGCGGGATTATGGGTTTTTTCCGGTGCGCCAGATGGGTATTGCAGTCACGGGTACAGGGATCCACTGCGTCTGCAAGATAAGTTGGCGATTGCTGCTAAGATCAAGGGAATCAAGGCTGTAGAGGTTTCGCAGACGGATGTTTCGCCTGACCTCCCCACCAAGGAACTCAAACGCATTCTCAAAGACTGTGGTCTGGCGTGTTCCGCAGTCACGCCGAGTTTGGCCCACGATAGGCGATTCGCCCTGGCGGCGTTTGGGCATCAACACCAGAAAACCCGTAATGCCGCCATCGACGAAGGCCGTAAGGCCGTGGATATGGCCCGGTTGCTGGGCGCAAGCACGATCAGTCTGCGGTTGTATACCGATGGTTTCGATTACCCCTTCCACATCGACTACATGGCACACTGGAATACGGTGATTTCCTCGATCAAGACGATCGCGAAATACGCCTCACCCGATGTCAATGTGGCTATTGTATATAAGGCCCGAGAGCCGCGCAAGCATCTGACCGTGGCCTCGGTGGGCAAGGCGCTGTCGCTGTGTCAGGAAATCGCCATGAAGAACGTCGGCGTGGCGCTGAACTTCTCCCATGCGCTGATGGCTGGCGAGAATCCCGCAGAGTCCATCGCATTTCTGGCTCGCTCGAACAAGCTGTTCCAGGTCTACTTCAGCGATTGCTACCGCGTGTGGGACGATATGCTGGTTCCCGGTGGGGTGCATCTGTGGGAGACGATGGAGGCGCTGTTTTATCTCAGGATGGCCAAGTACAGGGGCTACGTGACCATCGATATGCTTCCCCAGCGGATCGACCCCGGCCAGGCCTGCCAGATCGCCGTGGGCAATATGTCGATTCTATGGAAGAAACTCGACAAGATGGACACGTCCGAACTGCGCAAGGCGCAACGGACGCTCGATGCGGTCGAGAGTCAGAAGATCGTTCGCCGCGGGATGTTGCAAGGCTAGCGGTGCTGGATGCCTTGGGACAGTCTAGCAGTCTTTTCGCCGGACAGGCGCTTTCGAGCCCCTTTCCGGTGATTTGTTTTCAGGAGGTACCCCTATTCGCCTGACAGGGAACACCAACGGACTGAAAGCCTCGCCTTTGCGGCGGCTCGAGCGTTTGGCCAACCGCCGTAGCCGTTCCGAGCGCGTGGTTGCCCCGGAGTTGGCGCGTGCGCTGACCGAGATTTCCCGCGAGGTCCAGCGTCAGATCGGGGTGCTCATGGATCGGCGCGGCCATATTCGCAGTGTAGTCGTCGGAGATGCGCGCGCGCTGTTTCTGCCCGACTTGAGCGCGCACCGACGCGGGCGCGACCGTCTCTGCGGGCTTCGCCTGGTCCATACCCACCTTAACCATGAACCACTCACAGACGATGACCTGACCGACCTGGCTCTGTTGCGGTTCGATCTCGTGGCGGCCATCGAGGTGCTCGAGGACGGCTTGCCCGGGGAGGTCCACATCGGTCACCTTCTGCCCGATAATGAACGCGATGAGCCCTGGCAGGTCCTTCCGCCCGTTCCAGTGCACGAGTTATCTGAGGATTTCCCGGCCATGATCACCGCACTCGAGGAGGAAATCGCCCGGCACCGCATGCCCCGTCTCGCCGGCGACAAGCGCGACCGTGCCTTGCTTATCCATGTGTCGAAGCAGCCGCGCACTGCTGTCGAGGACTCCCTGGCCGAGTTGCGCGAATTGGCCCGCAGCGCCGGCATCAACGTGGTCGAGCAGATCATCCAACGCCGGCCCGTAGACCCGAAGTACGTCATAGGCAAGGGCAAGCTCAAGTACGCGGTGATCAAGGCGATGCAGCTTGGCGCGGAGGTCATCGTGTTCGATATGAATCTGTCCCCGGCGCAGGTTAAGGCCATGGCGGATTACACCGACTTAAAGATTCTCGACCGGACGCAGGTTATCCTGGACATCTTCGCGCAGCATGCCCAAACCCGCGAGGGCAAACTACAGGTCGAGCTCGCGCAACTGCGCTACCTGTTGCCGCGGCTCAGCGCCAAGCATACCGCCCTGTCACGTTTGACCGGTGGTATCGGCGGGCGTGGTCCCGGCGAGACGAAGCTCGAGATCAACCGCCGCCGCGCGCAGGACCGTATAGGCCAGCTCTCGCAAGAGGTGGCCAAGCTCGGTGGGCGACGCAGAATACGGCGCTCGATGCGTACGAAGAAGGGCCTGCCCATCATCTCGATTGTGGGCTACACCAACGCGGGCAAATCCACACTGCTCAACAACCTGACTGAAAGCCAGGTCACCGTCGAGAACGCCTTGTTCGCCACGCTCAATCCCGTGTCGCGGCGGCTGCGGTTCCCGCGAGAACGGGAGGTCATCATTACCGACACCGTGGGGTTCATCCGCAACCTGCCCAAGGACCTGATGGCGGCGTTCCATACTACGTTCGAGGAACTGCACGACTCGGACCTGTTGCTGCACGTGATCGACGCCTCGAGTAAGAACGCCGAAAACCAGTTCGAGACCGTGCAGGCGCTGCTGGCCGAGCTCGGACTAAACTGGAAACCCATCCTGGCCGTGCTCAACAAGACCGACCTGTGCGACCCGGATGTCGTGCGCGGTCTCGCGATCCAGTACCAGGGGACTCCCATTTGCGCGCTCGACCAAACCTCGTTCGCCCCGCTCCTCGAGGCCATGGAACGCCACCTCTGGCCACCCGAACACGCCCTTACCAAAAACCAATGCGTCGGGGCTGAGTACGCGCCGGAGCGATAGGGCCGCACGCGCGGACTCGTTGGGTCAGACCTTTTTTGCTCCTGTTTGTTGCGAAAGACTGGGGCCGTCGTGTCACGCTTGACAGACTACAGGAGGACCCGGCGGCGGACGCGTTCGAACTCGAGCCAGAACTTCCGCAGGCGGTCCTCGGCGCGCGGTCCGAGGCTGCGGCCCGAGTACGCCGAAAGGACGTACATGTTCGTCAGTTCGACGGCCTCCTCGCGCAGGCTCTCGAGCGCCGTGGGAAACGATTCGATGAACTCGTACGGGGTCTCACCTTCCTGACGCGGAACACCCAGGTCGTAGGCGAGCGCGCACAGCGCCTGATAGGCATGATCAACCATGTCGGCCATGGTCATGGCGCGAGTGGTTGCGACGTCGCCCAGGGGGTTGCTATACCGCGCGCACGTGGCGATGTCGCGGCGCACCCGGATGCGCGGGCGGACCCTCGGCAGCGAAGGGACATGGGTAATCCGCTGGAGGAACCGGTCGAGCGCGTCGAAAAAGCGCCGGACAAATGGCGGGAAAAGGCCGCGCCGCCGCGCGATGACGGCCGCAGCCGAGCCGGCCACTTTAAGCAGGCTATAGGCCATGAAGAGCGCCAGGCAAATCAGCACCCCCTTGCCGACCTGATCCACGAACCGCGACTGTTCGAGTATCTCGACGGGCGTGGCGGCCGTGATGAGCAGTTCGAACTTCGAGCCGCGCGACCAATAATCGGTCTGGTGTTCATCCACATAGGCAATGGGCGGGAGGTTCGGCTTGGGCAATTGCGCTGCGCCGACGAGCACTATCGCAATCATGACCACGCCCAGCCCGATCCAGAACCACCCGAGCCCGGCGGGAATATGCGTCCGGCGCGCGCGGAAGTACTCCTGCAGGCCGCCCAGGCTGGTTAGCATAAGCAGCATGAGGGCCGCCACCGTATAGCACACCATATAGAACCGGCCGGCTTTGACCATCCTCTCGCCGCCCTGCTGCACCACCCGCAACCCCAGCACGAAAACGGCCATCGCGGGCACGGAGAAATAAAACACTGAAAACCCCGGATGGCGCTTGGACAGCCGTTTCGTCGGCGCGATGTCCACAGGGGCCTGCTTCTTGGGCTGGGGCTTTTTCACCTCGGTCGGATCGTACGCCTCGGTGACGCTCGTCAGCAGCATCGACTCATCCTTGCGCTTATTGCGCGTATGCCCCGGCCGGCGCTCGAGGGCCTTTTGAACGCGCCGGACCGTGCCCGTCAGCACGCCGATGTCGCCTGCAGTGGGGTTTTCATCCACGCAGCACTCGTGCATCAGTCGATTCGTTGCCCACCAGATGAGCATGACCAGTGCCATGTTGAAGCCGGTGGCGAGCACGGGACTGCGGTTCATGAAGTTGCGCGAAACCGAGCCTACTCCGTACATCTCCGTTATCGACAAGGTGTACAGTCCCATAGCGCCGGCTAGTCCGGCGACGTAGAGCATGGACTCGTCCGACCCGTCGCGTGCGATCAGTCGGCTGAGCGCCACGATGCCCATCACGAAGAAAAACGTCACCCACCGCAGGTTTTTATCGTGCACCTCCGTGTAAATGTATCGGACATCGAGCAGGAAAAAGATGACCGTGTAAACCATCAGGAAAATCATGAGCGGCGTCAGGATGTCGATCAGGTAATCCGTGGGCGAGCGTCGTTGGAAACGCTTCCTGTCCCCGGCCATACTCGCACGGAGCGACTCGATGTCCGTCGCTATCGGCTTGGCGGCGCGCTGCCGCACGGAGACAGCGGTCGCCCCCAGCGAGTGGGAATCCGTCGCGGGACCGGCCTCGTCCGGCGGCCTGTTATTGTCCGATTCGGGCGGGAGAGATCTCATGCAAGCTCCATTCGCTCTCGATGTGAAACACGTATATCTCGTGCGGCGCGAGCAATGCCGCCGCCTGTTGATACGGCGCCTCACCGCCAATCAAAAATACCGATACGTTGAATCCCGACAGCTTCATCGACGCCAGCGCCAGCGCGAACGACTCGGTCACATGCGGGACCACAGGCAGCAACGCGGCATCGCGCGGTAACCGGCGGAATTCCGACAGCACCAGCCGTTCGACGCTGAGCCCGTCTGTGGGCAGCACACGCGCCAGGTTCTCGATCATCTTCTGCGCCTGGATGGGACTGCGCAACGTGGGCACCTGGAGCGGGCTCACCCGGTCTGACTCCGCCTCGCCGACGACGCTCTCATTGGCCTCATCGCGCGACTCGGCCTGCCTCGATTCGACTTCATACCGCGCCACTTCCGCCGCGTCGCGCGCGTTGGTGAGCATCCCTACCTGCTCGCCCGACATCTGCAGGAGGTAGCCGATCGATGCCGTGGTGGTAACGGCAAGTTCCATAAGCCTGTCGCGTTCCTCCGGGGGGTAATAACTGTCTTCGTGCAGGTCCAGGATGAGCGTACCGCCGACCACGCTCGAGGGCTCGTTGGTCTTGACGAAAAGGTCGCCGGTGTGCGCGGAAGCCTTCCAGTGCACCCGGTTCAAGGGATCGCCGGGGACATACTCGCGCAAACCGGCGATCCGCGTCGGGTCCTCATACACGCGGTTCGAGATGCGCACAGGCCCTTGCGGCCGCCTGGCTGCCACATTGAACGTTTCAATGTACGCAACCGTGGGCAACACAGACACGTAGTCCTGCTGTCGGCCGATCCGGAACCGCTTTTGCAGGCCAAACAGGTCGCCCGATTCCATCAGCAGCGGCCCGATACGGTGGTAGCCGCGACGGGGACATTGCAGGCGGTAGTTCAGCGTCACCGACCGCCCCGGCATCAAAATCGCCAGGCGCGTATTATCGCCCTTACGCGGGCAGAACTTCGGATGGACATCCTCGATAAATATCCAGGGAATGGGCCACCCGCGCCGGTTCATCACCGTCACCTCGACGTCCACTTCCTCGCCCTGTCGGATCGTGTCCAGGCTAACGGTCCGCTCGCAATCCAACCCCGCCAGCCACGCCAGCGATGAAAAATGCGCCACCAGCACCAGCAGCAAAAAGGCATAAACGGCGAAGGCCATATAGGGGCTCTGCGCCACGAACGCAATGCCCAGTGCGGCCCCTGCGACTATGAACCAAAACGCGTTTTTCATCCTGCCACTTGGGAAACCCTTTCCCCAATCTCCTCGTCGCGCCGGCATCGCGCCCAGGGTAGGGTCACGCTCCTGCGTGACCGAAAAGGCCCGTGGGTTATCCGGTCGAGCA
>CAYRLQ010000269.1:0-6115 GCA_964425145.1 uncultured Nitrospiraceae bacterium | reverse complement strand
ATCGAGAGATATTCGACTTAATCGATCGAAACATCGAGGGCATCGATGTCGTCCTGATCTCATCTTTGACCATCAGTTTTCCGATAATGAAAAAGGTAGGGGAATACATCAAGTTTAAGCATCCTGGAATGCCCATTATTATGGGTGGGATTTATGCCACGCTGAATCCTGACGAGTTCGTCAAGTTACACGATTGTTATGATGTGGTTGTTCTGGGAGAAGGCGAAGATGTTATTGTCGAGCTGGTAGACATTCTAACAGGAGTTTCACAAACCGATTTATCTACAATAAAAGGAATCGTCTGGCGTGACAAAAGAACTGGCAAGAATATACTGAATCCGGGTCAGAATTTCGTGAAAGACCTCAACACTTTGCCCTTTCCTGCGTATGATTTGATGGAGGGCGAGGATGTTGTTTATCGGGTTTTCACTGCGAGGGGCTGTCCGTATGAATGTACGTTTTGTGCCCCTGCCTACATGAGTGGATATAAGCTGAGAAGAATTCGTCCTGGCCGTGTGATGGAGCAGTTGAAGCTTCTAAAGACCGAGTATAAGGTTACGGAATTTGTTGTTGGCGATCTGACTTTCTTGGGCGATAGCGCGCATAGCAAAGAAATATTGCGCTTGATGATTGACCAAAGGGTGAATGTGCCTTTTTGGTGCCAGTCCCGTTTCGATTGCCTGGATACCGAAGGGATAGAATTGTTGCGGACAGCCGGCTGCTGCCAAATCGCCTTGGGGGTGGAAAGCTTTAACCAGAGCATTCTCGAGGCTGTGAGAAAGGGCATTTACGTAAATGAGATTACCGAGAAGCTGATGATGCTCAAACAGAGCGGAATAGAAGTTCAATGCTATTTTATCATCGGATTGCCCGGAGAGACAAAGGATACGGTTCAAAACACCGTCGAGTTTATGTCGTATGCCCTAGTCGAGGGATTGATCCACAAGCCACATATAGGAGTGTACGTTCCCTTCCCTGGACTTCCTGTCCCCGACGAAGTCACGATTGTCGGTGAAGGTTATGATTCCTATACCAGCGGCGTATTCTTGGACTTGCCTCCCAGGCCCGCCGCTCGAACAGAATCCCTGTCCGAACAGGAAGCCTTCGAGTTATGGAAACATGCATTAGTCGCAGCGGGTAAGGAATTGTCAAAGCATTCTGAAACTGTCGTTAGGGTTCTGCGAGACTGAATTCGACAAGCAGCGAAGGACCTCGAATCGCGTGGAAACACAGGGGCTAATGAGATTCTTCGCTTCATTCAAAACGCCGATGAGACCTAATGTCATTATGCTGAGTTGCTGGCTGTGAGTGTCCCGTGCCCGAGCGCGGGCCGTCTGATGCACAACGGATCAGTTCCGTATTCCATGGCAGACGATTGCGCTCGAGAAAGGATAGATGTAGCGCCTTGCCGTAAGGTGGTAAAGGAGCAGCCCCGGGAGCTTGATTCCCCAAATCAGAAAAACGTGCCACCAGCGCCGCCCTGCGTAGGGGCGTGCAATCTCCACGTGAATATCCCGAAATCCGGTTTCCTCAAAATAGCGCCGCAGCGTTTTGGGAGAGAAGTCGAAAAGATGGGCCGGGGCCCCGAGCGTAATCGGGAGCCATGGCAGCCAGCGCTTCACTTTGAGGTATGGAGCCGAATAGGGAACCTGCACAACCAGCAATCCACCTGGAGCCAGCAAGGTGTGCAAACGCCGCAGCGTCGCGTGGGGGTCCTTAACGTGTTCTAACGCGGCAATCATGAAAATGCAGTCCTGGCTTTCGGTAGAAAGGCCGACATTTTCCACATCGCCCTGGTGAATTGTGGCCTTGGGGACGTTCCGGCGGGCATAGTTAACGGCTGTTTTGCTGAATTCCACGCCCGTAAGTTCCAAAGGAAGGTCTTCCAGATGCTTCAGAAGGAGCCCGTAACCGCACCCGACATCCAACACGCGCTTGGCTTCGGGATACCGCTTGAGCATGATGCGGCGCAGGTGGGGTTCCATGTACCCAAAGGTCCGGGCCTGCGCCGACTCGTCGGTTTCATCGGGATACATGGCCTCGTAAAACCTGGGCAGATCACCCAGAGAGGGCTGCGGAGTGACGTATACAAGGCCACAGTCGCGGCATTCGCGGATGTCGAAAAACAATTCCTTGCCGATGAGTTTATAGTGCGCGCTTCCACATAGGTTGCAGTCAACGTGGTCATAGTTCGCAATGTCTAAGGGATGCTCAAAGGGAATAAAAAAAGACTGCTTGACTTTCATCCGAACCTCCTGGGGATGCAACGGCCCACCCCCCGGGGTTTGAACATGCACTTACACGACCGACTAACGGGTTATACAATTGGCCGTCCGGTTCACAATTCCACCACGCAAACTGTCATGTCGCGCGCCACAACGCGTTGCGCCTCGAGCGAGAACCCGGGATAGTCGCGCAAGGTAAGGTTGTCGACGAACGGTGCCATGGGGCCGTTGTATTTCACACGAAGGCAGGCTTCAGCTTCAGCGCAGTATAACTCCTCCACGGCTTCCACACCAGCGCTTTCGCTCAGTACACGCATGACCTCATCGAGTCTAGCGCGGCTACCCAGGTCCTTGATGGTGAGTATGACATCGTCTCTGGGTCCGGCACCGACGGCCGCGAGCACCGTTCTCACCGTGATGGCGTGGCGAAGCTTAGTGCAGGCATCCTGAATGGCCTGGGCGCCGCCTTCGGCAGGATTGGCGCTGTGAACTACGGATTCCTGGGCAATGGCTTCGAGAAGCTTACCATCCCGGGCGCGGATGAGGCGCACGGTAACCGTCGCCTTGTTGCGATACACGTTCGCGCCGCTTGGGGACAGTTCAGTTTCGGCAATGGCTTCTCCCAGGAGAACCACATCCACGAGGTTCTCCTGGGCGAATTGGCGGGCAACTTCCAGGTCGCCTTGAACGCGGCCGATGAGGTCGGCGTCGCTATAGCGCTCCCGCAACGCGCTCCGGTCGGCGATGGCGATGTGGTTTTTGTGAAGCGCTTCGGAAAGGGCCGTTTGCCCGACGCCATCCTCCGCCACGGAAAACGCCCCGTCCTTACCTATGCGCTCGGCCACGAGGACGAGCGCTTTCGGCGGCCAGGGCAAGCGCCGCGCCAGAAGTTCTGCGGCTTGGGTCTCGAGCGCCTTCCTGCGCACAAAGGTTTCTATCTCGACTGTGGTGGTCCCGGCGCTCTGTTCATGGCGAAGCACGCGTGTCGAGTAGACATAACGCGAGGGCTGTTCGAGTAGTGAGGCAACCTTCGGCATGGCGCCCTCCCCCACTATCGATTCGAGCACCTGGACCAAGACGGCGTGCTCGGCGTTCTTCACCGCGGCGTTGCGCACGGGAAGGCCGGTGCCGATCGCACTGGATTCCATGCGAACGCGGATAAGCTCGTCCTCCAGTGCGGCTCGTGCCGATGGGATATGGCCCAAGTGGTACAGCACGGCCAGAGTGAGCGCGCCAAACAGACACTGTGTGAAACACGGGTGTGGGTAACGCCGCTCGGGATACTTCGATTGCCACTCGTAGCCGTCTTGGATTTGCATGATGCGCAGGCTTAGTCGCGGCTGAGCAGAAGCATGCGGATAAGGCTCATGACGGCCATCGCCGCCGCGGCGACATAGGTCATGGCGGCCGCGCCGAGCACTTTACGCGCGCCTGCGAGCTCCTCCGCATCGAGGTACCCGCCGCTTTCCAGCGCGCGTAGGGCCCGGCGGCTGGCGTTGAATTCGACCGGGAGGGTCAACACGGTGAAGAAGACCGCAAACGAGAACAACAGGATAGCGGCGTTCATCAGGGGCCCGAAGCGCGCGATCAAACCGATAAAGAACAGCGGAAAGGCTAACATCGAACCGAAATTGCACACGGGATAAATGACATTGCGGACGGACAGGGGGGTATAGGCGCGGGCGTGCTGGATGGCATGGCCGACCTCGTGCGCGGCGATGCCCAGCGCGGCGATACTACGTCCCTGGTAGACCGCTTCAGAGAGATTCAACATGTGCGTGCGCGGATCGTAATGATCGGTCAACTGTCCCGGAACGCAGGCCAGCCCGCAGGCCGGGCCAGCAGGATGGGCCTCGGGATTGCTCGAGAGGGCAATGTCGGCGTCGCGCAGAATAAGCCGGGCCACATCTGCGCCGGTCAACCCGGCACGGACCGGAACCTGCGCGTATTTGGCGTAAGTGGATTTGACCTTGGTCTGAGCCCAAATCGCCAGGATCAATGCGGGCAAAAGCAGCACAATGGTAGAATCAAGAAACAGCATGACTATCTGCACTCCTCTGGGCGGGTGTGCGCATGGCGCATTTACCGTTGAAGGAGCCGCCTTCCTCGATGATGAGTCTGCGGACGCGAACGTCGCCGATCAACTTGGCCGTTTCACTCAAATGTAGCACCCCTGGCGTGGCTGCGTTACCGAAAACCTGACCCGCCAAATGGATGGCTTTGCCGGCGATGATATCGCCGTTGAGCCGACCTGTTTTGCCCAGCGCGAGTTCCTGGGAGCATTCGACTTTGCCCTCGACCATGCCTTCGACCTTGCACTGGTTGGCGCGGACGTTGCCGGTAACCAGTGCGCTTGCGCCGAGGTACAATCGCCCGTCAACGGTGACATCGCCTTCGATTCGCCCGGATATCTCAGTTTCGGACCCACTGGTCATAGAGCCTTCGATAATAACACCCTCGGGAATGACCATGCGCTTGGCGCTGACGTTCTTCGCGCGGCGGATGGCCAGATCGTCGGCGGTGACCCGTAGCTCCTCGCCCGCCTCCGCAGCAGCGTCGCGTGTGCGGTCAGTGCCGCGGCTCGTTTGCAAGACGCCTTGAAAAGCCTCGTTGAATCTTTGGAGCAAAGACTTCTCCTTCGCTTGATCGAGTTCATCGTAGGTGTCCGGGACGTTTGGGTCCGACGGTGTATCCGATTCGAGGTCCAGGGGTCTACGATTGGGTACAGCCCGTTTACTACGCTGCTGCGCGGCTTTTAGACGTACCCTAGCCGGTTTGCCATATCTGCTATACACATCGAGACCCTCAATTTCGGCCGACTGACGATGAAGGGTGTGCCTGAGTTTACCGCTTCCGATACGCATTTATCAAAATACATGAACCCCAGTTTTTCTGGCTCGATCTTCAAATGCTCCCGGACATATCTCGCCAGGATATTCGAGGCAATCCGGGCCTCGTAAGCGTTTGTGGCCTTGTTAACGACGATTTTGGGCCGGAAAGACCGGGCCAAGGCCACCAACTCGCCGCATATACGGTTCCGCGTGAGTTCCTCGAAGGCGGTAAATGATTGCACGGACGCAATGAAATCGCTCAGGGTTTCGTTCCGTTTCAATAAAAACCCAACCTCTACAGATTGATAGAACCGCTCAATGCGGCGGAACAGTGCGGCGCGCAGGAACTTAAACGCATTATCGATGCTGGTTTTCTCGGGCGTAATCAAGAGCACGCCGTTGGTCTCCGTCATGAGGAAGAAATCCAGCGTGTTCAAATGGGCCCCGGCGTCCAGGTCCACGATGATAAGGTCCGCATCGAGTTGGCGCAGCTCGCGGATAAACGCCATCTTTTTCTGGTATCGGGGGTTCGCCACATCCAGCAGACCCGTGGTGCCGGGAATGAACCGGAGGTTCTCGTAGGGCGTCTCGCATAAGACCGGACGCAGTTTCTTGCCGCCTTTCTGGTGGAAGAAATCATCCAGTCGAATCTCCGTGCGGACCCCCAGGATCGTCTCGACATTGGAACAACTCAGATCGGCGTCGACCAGTATAACACGCCAGCCTTTTCGTGCAATCTCGACCGCCGTGTTCACGGCGAAACAGGTCTTCCCTACACCACCTTTGCCGCCACCGACAACGAGAATCTCCGGGGACTCCTTGGGAAGCTTTTGTTCCTCGGCGAGATGCATGAACTCCCTCCTCGCGCGCCTAAGAGACAACCCACGCGTTTGTTGATCTTCTTACAAATTTAGCCTAACGCGTGGTTTCAAGTCAACCGGTCGTTTTGGCGCGGAATCAAGCAGTCGCCAGGGACCGTTGATTGATCCATAATAGCGGGCAGATTGCACAGCGGGCCTATTCTGGGGACAGTATACTTAATTCAGTCGTTCTTGGTCT
>CAYRLQ010000268.1:0-6133 GCA_964425145.1 uncultured Nitrospiraceae bacterium | reverse complement strand
CACTCCGTATCGCTTTTTCCACGCGACCGCTCCACGTCAAGCAAGATCGTTTCCAATGCCTCGATGCGCTCTTCCATCTTCTGTAAACCGTGGTGGATATCCTGAATCAACCCGGTCTCTTCGGCCCGGCTCTCCCCCCTGCCGCCAGCCGAGTTTCCTTTAAGGATTTTGAGTGCCCCAAGGAAAACCCCACCCAAAATCGCCACGATGGGAATCATAAAGACCAATATCTCAGGACCTATTCTAAACATTGCTCGGTTATCCTTCCCTTAGGGTTGTCAGGGTCGCTCCGCGTGATGCGTCTTCCTTGCCCGTTCAAGGATGATCGTCTCAAGGTTAGTGATGCGTTTTTCCATTTCGCTCAGGCCGTGGTGGATATCCTGCATGATACGCGTCTCCTCCACTTCGGCCTGCCGGCGCTTGCCCGAAGAGCCGCTCAACGCACGGATGATCGCCAGCACGATGAGCACGGGCGCGGCGATGGCCAGCAGCGGAATCGCCAACACAAGAATCAGTGCCATAAGGGACAACGTGGCGACAGACGCTTCCATGAATCCTCCTCCTCGGCATTCTTATCCGGCCGGCCGGCGCGTTTCCAATAGAATGGTCTCGAGCGATTCCACGCGCTTCTCCAAATCTGCGAGCCCACGGTAGATTTCCTGCATGACGCGGGTTTCGTCGACCTTCATCGCCTGCTCCTCTCGGCCTGTAGGTGTTTTGCCCTTCAGCAGCCGCACCAGTGCGAACACCACAATGATCAGGAAGAGCAAAGGGACCAAGCTGAGGAGCCCCGCACCCAGAAGAGACGGCTGCCGGAACAAATCGCTGCCTGACCCGATATACCTGCTCGAAATGAAATCCAAGTCACGCAACATGCTGGGGCAGATATGGCGTACTGGGGGAACGGTGATAGCAACCAACGCGAATGTGACTGCCAGCAGTATCGGAAGGCAAATAGTCAGCAAAAGAACAAATGCGGTGATTCTGACGAGTGCTCTCACTGGTCCTTATCCCCTACTCCATCTGGTCTCGTATCGAGCACCCACCCACAGTCAGCAAAAACAGGGGCAGGCCACCCCATCGCCCTGCTACTGCTGCTGGTCTTCGCCCGTCTTCTTCGAGGCGGCTCTCAGTTTCTCCAGCTCCTCTTCGATCTCATCGTCATCCTCGAGCCGCGCAAACTCCTCGTCGATCAAGGGCTTCCGGCCAAAGTTCACCAGGTCAGCCTCGGCCTCCATGCGCTCGATGCGCTGTTCGAGGTTCTCAAACTTCGGCACAGCCCACGAGCTGGCGGCCTTGCGGATGTCCGTCTGAGCCCGTTTCTTTCGCTGGGCATGAATGTGGCGTTGCACGAGAACGCCTTGCCTCTCCCGAGCCGCCGCCAGCTTATCCTCCAACTGCATTATATCACTCTGGTATTGCTCAACCAATGCCTCGCACTGGCCCAATCTGTCCTCGACCGACTGCGCCCGCTGGGCGTGGCGCCGCTTTTCCGTGAGTGCCTCACGCGCCAGGTCCTCCCGGTCCTTATCCACCGCTAGTTGCGCCTTCCTGGCCCACTCGTCGGCCCGCCCGCGGCATTGCGCCAACTCGCGCTGCATCTTCTTCTGCGCCGCCATGGCCCCCGCGCACGAGGCCTTCACCTCGACCAGCGTGTCCTCCATCTCGTGGATCATCAGCTTGATCAATTTCTCGGGGTCTTCGGCCCGCTCGAGCATCGCGTTGATGTTCGAGCTGATGATGTCCCGTACCCTTGTGAAAATCCCCATCGCGAGTCACCTCCAATGTTCAACAGGTCGTCTGTGTTGACGCCACCGCCGAATGCTTCAGTGTTCAACTCTGCGTTCAGTGTATCGGAGTTTCAGGAGCACCGCCTTTGGCACAGCCGCCCTCGGCTGTGCTCTCATAAAACAACCTCGGTATGATGCCATTAGTACCACGTCGGCTCGGGCTTCATCAGGAGCGCAGCCAGCAAGTACACGCCGACGACCGGCCAGACTCCGGTGCACAACAGGACGGTGAGGGCGGCCACGCGGGTCCAAAACACGGAGAGATCAAAGTACTGGGCAAGTCCCTTGCAGACGCCGAAGAGGATTCCATCTCTTGACCGGTAAAGGCCTGAAAAGCTTTCGCGGTACGCTCGTGACATGACGCAAGTCCTTTCTTTATAAGGCCGGCCTATGAATGCCGACCCCATGGTTGCAAATAGCTACCACCAAAGGGACGCCCTTATCCACCGGCCGGCTTTCTGACCGAGGCCCTGAGTTCCTCGAGTTCATTCTCAATCGCATCGTCGCCGCCTCCCAGAGCTGCGAACTTGTCTTCCAGGCTTGGCTTGCGGGCGAAGTTGACGAGCTCGGCCTCGGCCTCGAGACGGTCGAGGCGGTGCTCGAAGCTCTCGAACCGGGCCAGCGCCTCTGAAGTGTCGACGCGGCGGATCTCGCGCTGGGCGCGCAGTTTCCCTTGCGCGTGGACATGGCGCTGGACCAGGACCCGCTCCTTTTCATGGACCTTCTCGAGCTTGTCCTCAAGCTGGGCGATGTCGGTCTGGTACTGCTCGAGCAAGTTGTCACACTGGTCTAACTCGCCCTCGAGCGCGGCCGCGCGCCCATTGAGCCGACGCCGCTCGATCAGCGCCTCGCGGGCCAGGTCCTCGCAGTCCTTCGACACCGCGAGCCGGGCCTTGCCCTCCCATTCCTCTGCGCGTGTCCGGACCAAATCCAGTTCCCGCTGGATTCTCCGCTTGGCAGCCATGGCCCCTGCGCACGAGGCCTTCACCTCGATCAACGTCTCTTCCATCTCCCGGACCATCATTTTCACGAGCTTTTCCGGGTTTTCGGCCCTATCCAGCATCGAGTTGACATTCGAGCCGATGATATCGCGTGCCCGTGTGAAGATTCCCATCGTGTTTCCTCCAATACTTTGCCGCCTCGTTTCAGACAACGGTTATCAGTGACAACAACAGCGGGACCGGACCGCGACAGTGCGCTCGACCACCGGGCCGACCGTCCTGTCCCGTGCTGCACATTCCTTCGCAGCTTCTTGCACGGTTCGGCTTGCGGGTAGCGCCTCAAAAGCGCCCGACTGAACCAGCTCTTGGCTCATAAACGCATATATCGCACGCGCTACGTCCAGGTCGTCGTGAAACACGCGCACCCCGGCGGCGAACATGCACGGGCTCGAGGCGGGGCGGCACCAAACAACCCGCCCCTTAAACTCCACCGGCTCCACCGTGTCGTCAGCATCGATCACCTCGAGCAGAATTAGTCTGCCGGGGCGGAGATAACGCCCCAAGCGCACGCACATGCCCCCGTGACCCAAATTGCGACATGTCGCCAGGCCGCTCAGGTCGTTGGCGTATTGATACCTAATCGTCCCGGTGAAAGGGACACGGCCAAACCTGCGCTCGTCATCAGTCATTGCCACCATCGTGTTCTGTCCCATCCGTTCCACCTGCACTCGCTGGTGAGGTGTTAAATAATTCGCTTGGATGAAGGCAAGCGCCGTGCCAATTCTGGCGTAGCTCCGTAAGTCCTGCGACGACAGCAGGTTGGCGTACGATAATGGCGTTTTAAGGCTTGAAAAACCTTGGCGCAATATGCTAAGCTACGGTCAATTCCATTATTTAGTGGCAATAAACACCATGAACGATGCATCGGAAACCATGGCATTTACCCGCGACCCCGAGGACGAGCCGCGCATCCAGGAAGCCCTGGGAGAATCTGAGGCATTCTTGGCCTTTCAGGAGCGGTTGTCACGGGCCGCGGTGGTTGATCGCCCCATCTTGCTGATCGGCGAGCGCGGCACTGGCAAGGAGTTGGCCGCTTCTCGCATCCACTACCTCTCGAAGCGCTGGCAAGAGCCGTTCGTCGCCTTAAACTGCGCGGCCCTGCCTGCTTCGCTTATCGAAGCGGAACTGTTTGGCCACGAAGAGGGTGCTTTCACCGGTGCGGTGCGCCACCGCACGGGACGTTTTGAAACGGCCGACGGCGGCACCCTGCTCTTAGACGAGTTGGGTAACATCCCCCTCGAGGTGCAGGAGAAGATTCTCCGCGTTGTCGAGTACGGCACCTTTGAACGGGTCGGCAGTTCCAAGGCCATTCGGGTGGACGTCCGCATTATCGGCGCCACCAACGCCGACCTGCCCAGCCTGGCCGCCCAGGGACGGTTTAAGGAGGACCTCCTCGACCGCGTCTCCTTTGAGGTACTTTTCCTGCCACCATTGCGCGAGCGGCACGAGGATATTCTTTTCCTGGCCAACCACTTCGCCGCGCGGATGGCCTTCGAGCTCGGTTGGACCGACGTAGCGGAGTTCACCGAGGATGCCATCGCGGTTTTGGAGCGCTACCCTTGGCCTGGCAACGTACGCGAATTGAAGAACGTGGTCGAACGCGCGGTGTACCGTTCCGAGAGCGCCGTGATCACCGACGGCGACATTGTCTTCGACCCCTTCCAATCGCCCTTTGCGCCCCCATCAGCACCCCTGGAACAACACTCCACCTCACCGCAAACCCGGCCCAGCGCGAAAAAGGGGCAATTGTCTGGGACAGACCTCCTGGGCAAGCCCTTCGAGCAGTCAGTGCGGGAAGTGGAAGTCTTCCTGCTCACGGAGGCCCTCGAGCGCGCCAAATACAATCAGCGCAAAGCCGCTGAAATCCTACGCCTCACCTACCACCAATTCCGCGGGCTCTACCGCAAGCACCAGGACCAGCTTCGTCAATAGCTACCAGCGGCGCGCGCAATATGAAGCACACCGGCGCCTGAAGGGCCTCTACTGGCTCCACATCGCGCAGTTGCGTCCGTACCCTTCACGCCCCCGCTTTCAGGTAAGCTGTGACCTTCCAATAAGGATTATACGTAGCGTCACAATTGGCACCGCATCGCATCGCGTCATTGCGAGGAGCGAACGAAGTGAGCGACGCGGCAATCACTTGAACCAATGGCCTTTGTGGCAAGCCCGCCTCTGGCGGGCAAGTGATTGCTTCGCTACGCTCGCAATGACGCAAGGGCACCGCTCGTGCAATTTTCCGCCAATATGCGGCATTATTTATGACGTGCTGTATAACTACGATGCGGCGCCTTAATACGCGCCAAACACGCTTTCGATGACGGCGGTGATCTCGGAGGGGACTGCGACGACGGGGACGACGCGGCGGGCGTTGGCGGCTTCGATTTTCTCGATGGCCCCAGAGTCGAGCGGGTTGGCCATGGCGAGGACCAACAGGTCCGACGTGGCACGGAGCGGCACGCACAGGTGCCACGTGCAGAACGCGCCGTCCAAGAGTCCGGCGGCTTCGGGGCTGACGGTATCCCTGCTCAGCCGCACAAAGGGGATGTGAAGTTGGGAAGCGAGGACCTGGGCAATGTCGTGTTCATCGGCATAGCCCTTTTTCATGAGGATCGTGCCCAATAGCCGGCCAGGCATGTCCTGCTGGTCGCTCAGGGCCTCTTCAAGCTGTTCGGGGGAAATAGTCTCCGAGGCGACAAGTATTTCGCCCATCTTGCGCGGCCGGCCATCGAGACCGAGCGCCTCGAGCGCGATCCGGTGTTGGCGCCTGCGCGCATCTTCTTGGGCCTCAATCGCGAGGATGCGAGATTCAAGCCGCTGGTTTGCCGCGCGTAGCGTCTCGATTTCCGCCGTGAGCTTGAGGCTCTCCTGTTCGATTTCAGCGCGCTCGAGCAGCGTCTGCGCCAGATGTTGGCCGGCGGCCTCACCTGCGTCGGTTCGCACCGCGAGCATTTGCTTGAGCGCTTCAATCGTCCGCTCGCGGGCGGCGCGCTTCTCTTCCAGGACGGCCAGCCTATCCTTGACGTCCTTGAGCGCCTTCGCGCCGGTTTTCTCAGACAGTATGGCAGAGAGCGTATCGAGTTGCCCTGTGGCGTCCGCGATGTGATTGGCTAGCTGTTGCTGCGCCGCCGTGACCTCGTCTTTCCAATCCATGATCGCGGTTTGCAGTCTCGCGATAATGTCGGTCTGAACTCGGTCCATGTTTGTTCCCAGTCACACGTACCTGCAATTCGCTGATTTCTGACAATTGATTAGTATATGCCGTTTTGGGGAAACCGTCAAGAATCACACCAATAAGCCAAATCCAACCTACCCGTCATTGCGAGCGAAAGCGAAGCAATCTCG
>CAYRLQ010000267.1:0-6142 GCA_964425145.1 uncultured Nitrospiraceae bacterium | reverse complement strand
GGCGTTCAAACTCATGGATAATAGCGCGGCAACCACAACTCTCGACAGCTTCATGGGGATACTCCTTTCTTTTTCTCAACCAAGAACACGGAGACCCGGAGTTGTGTGCTCAGGGAATTCTTCTCTTGATTCCATCTTTCAAGACAGGCACGTTGAAGTTTATCAGCAGACCAACGCGGCATCCAAGCGAGTTATCCTTTCTTTTTTCAACCACGGAGCGCACGGAGACACGTAGATTCGTTTTTCGTAAGCGTTCAGGTGTCAGCTTTCAGCCATCAGTTTTTCGGTTCGATGCGCTTGGCGCGTCGGTCTCTGAGTACCTCTGCGTCCTCGGCGCCTCTGCGTTGAAGGTACAAAACGCAGAAACGCCGAGCCCGCGGAGTTACGCAGAGGAAGAACTGGCCAACACCTGATTCATAGCTGAAAGCTGACGGCTGAACGCCTACTGTTTTTCATGCTCTTCTCCGTGTCTCCGTGTTCTCCGTGGTTAAAAACTGTACTACTCGACTGGTGATTTCTCGCGTGTTTATTGCGATGTTGTTTTGGAATCAGCCCACTAGTTTCTTCGGAGCCCTCTGCGCATTGGCGCCTACGGCATCGCTACTCGGCCAGGACCCGTTTGGGGTGAATAGACACGCCTAATGGGCTGGCCTCCACAAGGCCCAGGGCGAGCAGCTCGCCCGATTCCGTCTTCACTTGGACCCAGCCTGTGCGTACGGGGCAGTCGCCTTGCAAGTGCTTACGTGTCAGGGTGGCGCCCGATGTAACAGTCTTGCGGCTGGTGGGGCGGACGATGACTTCAGGCAAATCCAGCGCCTCCTGGATGGGCAGGAGATGTGTCTTCACGGCTTCCCGGTCGCTGAGGGCGTCGAGGGGCACGGCGTTCTCCGCCGAATGGTGGCCGACCCAGGTGCGCCGCAGCGATGCCAGGGCGGCGCCGCACCCAAGCGCTTGCCCAATATCATGACACAGGCTGCGGACATAGGTGCCCGAGGTGCAGTGCACACGGATGTGAGCATCGGGCGGGGTGTAACCGAGCACGCGGAATTCATGCACAGTCACCGGCCTCGACTCGCGCGCAACGGTCTCGCCACCTCGGGCGATTCTGTATAGCCGTTCGCCGCCGACTTTCACGGCGCTCACCATTGGCGGGACCTGCATGATTTCCCCGGTGAAGGCGTCGCACGCGCGCTGCAGGTGCTCGAGGTCCAAATCGGGCAGGGGATTCTCCTCGAGCACCGCACCGTCAAGGTCGTAGGAATCGGTAACCGTGCCCAGGCGCATCGTGCCTTCGTACACTTTGTCCAAGCGGGTGAGGTGCTCGGAGAGTCGCGTGGCCCCGCCAAGACACAGGATCAGCAGGCCCGTGGCGCGCGGGTCCAAGGTGCCGGTGTGTCCGACCCGTCGCATACCGGCCGCTTTGCGCACACGGTCCACGACGTCATGAGACGTCATCCCCGGAGGCTTATCTACGAGCAGGATTCCCTTCATTTCGAGCCATCCAGAACCACCGAGAGCCGCTCGAGCACGAGGGCGCGTGTCTGGCACAGGGGCATGTCCAAGGTGCCGCCCGCCGCGGCAGGGTGTCCGCCCCCTCCGAACTGCTGCAGGAAGTCGGCGCAGTTGAACCCGGCCTGCGAACGTAAGCTGACCTTCGTGCTTTGCGCATCTATCTCCTGGAACAAAATACCCACCTCGACACCTTCGATATTGCGCAAATAATTCGCCAGCCCGTCGAGGTCCTCGCCGGTGGCGCCCACATTAGTCATGTCTTTAACAGTCAATTCGGACCAGGCTACTCGGCCGCCCGCACTAAACCCACGATGTGCCAATACACGCTCAAGCAGTTTGACCTTCGGCACTGAAATCACGTCGAAAACGCGGTGGCTGATCCCGGAGACGTCGACACCGGCCTCGACCAGCATCGCTGCGATCCGGTGCGACCGTGCGTTCGTGTTCGAGAAGCGGTAGCCGCCTGTGTCGGTAACCTGCGCAACATAGGCGCACACGGCCGCCTCACGGGGAATGGGCACGCCGGCCTCCGCGAACAACTCGACGAGTATCTCGCCCACTGCGGCGTAGCTGGGATCAACGAAGTTGACATGGCCGCATGGGCGCTCTTCGATGTGATGATCGATGACAATAACTTTGACCTCTGGGCCGATCCTTTTGGCAACGTCGTCAAACCGGTCGCGCCGGGCCACATCGACCACGACAGCCACCTCGAACGGCGGCAGCTCCACCCCGGGGCCGACGATGTTGCTCGCGCCCGGCAGCCATTGGTACACCCGCGGAACAGGGTCGCTGCTAACGCATGTAATCGCGGTTTTTCCCAATGCGCGCAGGAAATGATAGGTGGCCAGTATGCTACCGATCGCGTCGCCGTCGGGATTGCTGTGCGAGGTCACCAGGAACGACTCGGCAGCGCGCAATTCGGCCGCGATCCCGGCAAGGTCAGCCATCTTCGTCACGACCACGCCCCTCTTTCTCGCGGATTTCGCGGAATACCTCCTCGAGGTGGTACACCTGGTCAAGGGTATCGTCTGGGAAGAACCGGATTTCCGGCGTGAAACGCAGGCGAATCGCCTTGCCGATCTCGCGCCGAATCCATCCGGTCGAGCGGCGCAATCCTATCAGCGAGCTTTTGCGCTCCTTTTCAGTCCCGTACAAACTGACGTAGACACTCGCATAACGGAGATCACCCGACATGCGGACTGCCATAACTGAGACAAACCCGACTCGCGGGTCTTTGAGACCCTTAACGAGTAGTTTGGCGATCTCTTCGCGGATAAGCTCCGCAACACGCTGCGGCCTGAGTCGTGCCATTAGAACATCTCAATGTGGTAATCGAGCAGCTCTGCACCGTTTTTCGTCCCGGCGAACCGCGCAATCTCGTTTAGCTGCGCGTTGGCGTGGCGGCTGTCATTGGAGACGACGCAGACCGCGAGCCGCGCCCGGCTCCACTGGCCTTCGAAGTCGGTCTCGGCGACAGAACAGTTGTACCGGTTGCGCATGACCTGTTTGAGGCTCTGCATCACTCGGCGCTTATCCTTGAGGGAGCGGGAGCCTGGAATCCTGAAATCGATCTGCAGAAGTCCGATCGTCATGGCGACGTACCCAGAATGGCGTTGCCTGAACCTGGGTCAAATGTATTGAGGTCAAGAAAACACTATTCAGCTCAGAGTTGCTGCTACAGAGTCGATGCGATATACCTCGATGATGTCGCCCGTCTTGATATCGTCGAAGTTCTCGAGTTTGATCCCGCACTCGAATCCAGCCGAAACCGACCGGACGTCTTCTTTGCCGCGGCGCAGGCTGGCAATCTTGCCATTGTACACCTCGATATCGTCGCGCAGCAGGCGCGCCGGAAAGTTTCGTATGGTTTCCCCGTCTTGCTGATAGCCTCCGACGATGTTGCCCAGGGCCGAAGAGTGAAATATCGCCCGGACTTCGACGTGGCCGACGACAGTCTCTTTGGTTTCGGGCGCGAGCATGCCCTCGAGCGCGCTGCGCACTGCGTCAATCGCTTCGTAAATCACGGTATAGGTGCGGATTTCCACGCCCTCCTGTTCGGTCAGTTTCCGTGCGCGGACATTGGCCCCAACGTGGAACCCGATAATAACGGCATCGCTCGCGCTCGCGAGGAGGACGTCGGACTCATTAATCCCGCCCACGCCGGCATGGACGATGTTGGTGTGGACCTCTTCGTTGCCGAGCTTGGACAAGCTGGACTCCATAACGTCCACGGACCCTTGCACGTCAGCCTTGACCACGATGTTGAGCACCTTCTTCTCGCCGGCCAGGATCTGCTCGTGGAAATCTTCCAACGTAATGTGGCGTACCGCGGGTCCTGCTTTCTGCTTGGCCAGTGCGGCGCGTTTCTCAGCGATAGCACGCGCCACCCGCTCATCCTTAACGACGACAAAGGCGTCGCCGGCATCCGGCGGGCTGTCAAACCCGGTAACGACCACCGGCGTGGCGGGCCCCGCTTGCCGGACCCTCTTGCCACGCGAATCCTGTAACGTGCGCGCGCGGCCGTAACACTGGCCCGCCAGGAAGACATCGCCCACCTTGAGCGTGCCGTTTTGCACCAACACCCAGGCCACCGGACCCAGCCCCCGCGTGATCTCCGACTCGATAACGGCCCCTCGGGCCCGTTTTTGGGGATTGGCTTTGAGCTCGAGCATTTCAGATTCGAGGACGAGTAGTTCCATCAATTCCTCCACACCGTCCCCCGTGAGCGCGGAGATATTCTTTATTGTGGTCTTACCGCCCCAGTCTTCGCCCACCAGAGCGTGTTGTGCCAGTTCCTGGCGAATGCGGTCGGGCTGGGCGTTTGGCTTGTCGCACTTGTTGACAGCGACCACGATGGCGACTTCCGCAGCTCTTGCGTGATCGATCGCTTCGACAGTCTGAGGCATGACACCGTCGTCGGCGGCCACAACCAACACAACCACATCGGTGATTTGGGCACCGCGCGCCCGCATATGAGTAAAGGCCTCGTGGCCTGGCGTATCCAAGAACACGACCCGGCCCTCACCAATTGGCACATCATAGGCCGCGATATGCTGCGTAATGCCACCTGCTTCGCCCTCGACAACGTTTGCCGAACGCACCATATCCAGCAAGGTGGTTTTGCCGTGGTCGACGTGGCCCATGACCGTAATCACGGGCGCGCGCGGCTCAAGGTCCGCTGGGGCGTCGGGCCTTTCCGCCAGCACCTCGGCCTCCTCGGATATGACCGCCCGGACCTCGAACCCATGCCTTTCCCCGATGCGCTGCATTAGCTCCAGGTCGAGCGGTTCGTTCTTGTTGACGAGGACGTTTTCGTCTATCAGCTCGAGGATAAGGTCGTTGACGGGCACTTCCATCGCCTCGGCCAACTGCTCCACCGTCATGTCGTGTTCCACTTCGAGCAGCTCAGGGCTTTGGGCTTGCGCGCCGGCCGCGGTCGTGGCATCCTCGTGCCGGGTGCGCTTACGCTTGCGCCGCCTGGTCACGCCCAGACCACCCGCTTGGTATTCGCGCACGGCAGCCGCCGCATCGCGGCGCAAGGTCCCCTCGCTGGCGCGTGCTCGTTCGGCTTTCCTTTGGCGCTTGCGCGCCGTTTTCCCAGTCCTTCTGGATACCCTGAGTCGAGTCTGTCGGTCTGTGGAAGGCCTCTGGAACCCTATTCTTCCCTTCGCACCCTTAGCCGGCTGGTCGCGCTGGGCGGCTTTACGGATAACTTCGGCCACGACAGCCGGGTGCGGCTCGGCCAACGGCCGCGAGGAAAACCTGGCTCTGCGCCGGTCTTCTTCTTCCTGGCGCCGTTCCGCCTCGGCCAGCACCCCGAGTTCCTCTTCGTCTTCGTACAAGGAAACCGAGCCGTCAACAATCTGCGCTTCCGGCCCATCGAGACGCGTACCGTCCGCCCGGACTATCTCCACCAAGTGCTCTTCGTGGTCAATCGCACTGCCGATCTGGACCGCCAGGTCCTCGGCCCCCTCCGCTTTTTTCCGTTTTGCCCGCTTCCCCCTTTTCCTCGCCGCCATCTTCTCCACCGCCTCCTCAGTGGACTCAACTGGCAAGATGTCCGCGATGGGTTTAGCGCGTTCTTCGGGCAGGCCCTCAATGATAGCCCTCGCTTTACCGGCCTTCGCTTCTGCGGCCGCTTCCACGACCTCAGCTACGATCTCCGCCCCAGGGGCGGCTACTTTGCGGACGGTCCTCTTCTTGGCAGGGACCTTTTTCTTGGCGGTGACCTTTTTCTTGGCAGTGACCTTTTTCTTGGCAGCGGTCTTTTTCTTGGCAGCGGTCTTTTTCTTGGGGGTGACCTTTTTCTTGGTTGCAGCTTTCTTCTTGGTTGCGGCCTTCTTCTTGGCGGCGGCTTTGGCTTTACGTTTGGCTGCGGCTTTCTTGGTGGCTTGCCGAAGGCGTTCGACCCGCTTCTTGGCCTTTTCCTGTTCTGTTATCTTGGCCTCACGAACTTGTTGCGTGATCGATGGATCATCATCGATATCGATAAGCAAGTCGCACTGCTCGTCGGTGATCTCTACGTCGACGTCTCCGACCTCGAAGAACATGTAGCGCAACTTTTCGAGGGCTTCTTCCGCACTCATGTCGAGCCGTTTGACCAAGCTACTTATGGACTGCATATACT
>CAYRLQ010000266.1:0-6202 GCA_964425145.1 uncultured Nitrospiraceae bacterium | reverse complement strand
ACAACGGCGTCGTTTACGTCGAACTCGAAGCGGCGGAACATGCCGACGACGTCTTCATCCTCGGCGATCTTATTCCCGTTGAGCCAGACGTTCGCGCGGTAGTTGATGCCATCGAGGTGCAGGACCAGGTGTTTGCCCCCAAGCTCACCGGGAACCTCGAACTCGGTCCGGTACCACCACGAGGGGTAGAAGGGACTGTCCTTGGGTATGACCATCCACCGACCATCGCGGTAGCCGGGGATTCTCTTGAGGTTGTCGCCGTAATACGGGTCGGGGTAAACTCCGTTTTCGACCAGCGCCGCCAGCACGGTAGTCGGCACCGCGGCCTTGTACCAGTTGTAACACGGAAATCCCGGAGCCGATATGGCCTCGCCCGCCTCCTTCACCTCCGCAGAGGACTGAATACGCCAGTCCTCACGGAGCGAGAGCGTTTCACCCGCTGAGGCCGAGAGCGACCACCCCACGCAAAACACCGTCGCCGCCAGCAAAAGCACAGTTTGTGTTGTCATGTTTCGATCCTTTCTTTGAGCCATCCACTTCCGGTAGCAGAAAATAACAATACAACAATGTCTATTATTTGGAAGGAATTTGACCCTCTCGACGCGGTAAGCGCCCAAAGTTTGAACTCCATAGCTAATCCCTCTCGGTGATAAATGCAAGGAGAGAATGCTACAGTGCAAATGCCTCAGCTTGCTGAATGCTCAATTCCTTCCGGCAACTTGTTCACGACGAACTCGCATACGGCTAAAGACGAGGTGCGCGCCTCCTGCGCTACTTGCTCGCTTGGCCAGAATTCACTATCGTATCTCAGTTCGACTGCGTATGGTGTCAGCGGCTCAACCATAGGAATGAGGGAGTAAAACGATTGATCCACCTTCGCACAAAGTTCCACCAATTTTGCCAGGTTGTGGGAAAAGGGAAACTTAACACCCGCATGAATCAAGAAGGCCTTAAGGTACTTTTCCGCAGCCTGTTGAGCATGAAAGCAGGCCACGTCAAATGCCCCCGCGTCCAGTGAAGCATCCATGGCTATGGCGTCGCTCCGCGCCTTACGCAGCCACCCCCGTACTAAATCAACCTTCCCTTTCATAAAGCACCTTTCCTTCGTGAACCGCGGTGGTGATGAAGGCTTCTTCGACCTCGCTCCATTCCGATACTTCGTCCGGCGTGTAGACCACTATTTCCACTTCCGCCGGCAGATCCGCCAACAGTCGATATAGAGGCGCGGCGCGCCGATACCGGGGCTCCTCCGATTTGCCGATCACCAGCAAGTCAAAATCACTGTTCGGCCGGGCCGTTCCGCGTGCACGGCTGCCGAACAGAATGACACGCTCCGGTTTCACGGCCTCACGGATACGCACCACTATCTCTGCCAGTAGACGGTCCGTGTTCATGTCATACATGCTCCGTTTCCTTAACCCCGCGCATCACCAAGATAGCCCGTTGGCGGCGAAAAGGTCAAACGGCGCGGCTGTAAACTCATTTTGACGCCTAAGTACTCCATCTCGCAAGTTTGGTCACGTATTTTTAGACAAGGATTGACAAGATTCTGTTCCTCTATCTTGTGAATCTTGTCAATCCTGTCAAAAAAGGTTTCTCCTCCTTACTCATACGTCATCGTATTTGTGAAAACGTGTACCAAGACGCCTTGTCACCGTGGACTTCATCGTGCGAATTAGACAGATATATACTACAGCCAAATCCGCCAAAACGCCGTGGGGGCATGTCAGATTTGTGGGTTTTGGTGTTTTCTCTTTTTTTGTGCGCGCAATTTGGCCAAGAATGGTGTAAACTTATACTAAAGGCCGGTGTAGGTCTTTGCGAATAGCTGCGGGTTATTATAACAGTAATTCTAGAAGGAGGTTGCATCATGAAAAAGCGCGGTTTTACGTTGATCGAGTTGCTGGTGGTCATCGCCATCATCGGGATTCTCGCGGCGATTCTACTGCCGGCCCTGGCGCGCGCACGCGAAGCGGCACGGCGCACCAGTTGCACCAACAACCTCAAGCAGTGCGGCCTGGTCTTCAAGATGTACTCGAACGAGGCCAAAGGAGGCAATTTCCCCACGTGCGGGATCGTTATGCAGCCGCCCGACTGTATCCCGGAAGTGGGCGGCTTTTACCTCATGTTTGACGGGCCGAGCACGTATCCGGAGTACTTCAGCGATCTGGGGATTATTTGTTGCCCCTCCGACGACGACCAAGTGGCGTGGAAACGCCGGTCTGAGCTGAGCCTGGCCAGTCCTGACGCTCACACCAGTTTCTACCGCGACTGTGACGATGGGCGACGCATCCCGCGTTTCCCCGGGATTAGCTACGTATACGTCGGGTGGGCGATGGACAACGAGAACTTTAACCTCAGCACCGCCTTCGAGTTTTTCACCCACCTCAGCGCGGGCCTTCAGAACTACTCGAGGGATTTCACAGGCAACAGGACCAGTGATAATAGCCCGGTGACGATTTACAAGATTCGTGACGGTGTCGAGCGATTCTTTATCACCGACATCAATAACCCGGCGGCGAGTGCTAAAGCCCAATCGGACATTGCGGTCATGTGGGATACGTGTTTCGATGATCCAGAGGCGTTCAATCATATTCCCGGCAGCTCCAATGTGTTGTTCATGGATGGCCATGTCCAGTTTGAGAAGTACCCGAACTCAGGTGTCTGGCCCGTGACGTTCCAGGCCGTGGAAACCTTTAACGACATCATGGAGGCCATGGGTGGCTGAGCCCGCGCGCCGGCCCAAGGGCCCTGGTCTCGGCCCCGGCCCGAACAGCGGCGCACTTTAGGTGATCTATTCGTGACCCATGCTACACCATCGGATGGCAAAAAAATGGCGACAGTGTAATCTGTCCGATCTTGGGGTGGTGAGCCCCTTGTTAAGAATAACCGGGTCTGTTATAATAAACATGTTGTGATGCGGAACTTTATAGAAACGAGGAAAGGAGCATGTATCATGAAGAAAGGATTCACGTTGATCGAGTTGCTGGTGGTCATTGCCATCATCGGGATTCTGGCGGCTATTCTGCTGCCGGCTTTGGCGCGCGCCCGTGAGGCGGCACGGCGCGCGAGTTGCGCCAACAACCTCAAACAGTGCGGGCTCGTGTTCAAGATGTACTCGAATGAGGACAAAGGCGGCCGATTTCCCTTGCTCGGCGTCTCCTACGACGAGGCCACGTGCGCACCGGTAACCGTGGACAAGCTCAGCTTCTATCTGATGTTTGACGGACCGGCCACGTATCCCGAGTACTTCAGCGACCTCGGCATCATCATTTGTCCATCGGACGACTCAGACATCGCGTCACTGGCCCGGAGCGAGTTGAAGTATAGCCCGGACCCGGCCACGTATCATGGCAGCTACTGGCGGGTGTGCGACAATGGCCATGTCCTCCCGCGGTTCCCCGGGATCGGCTATCTCTACCTCGGCTGGGCCTTGGATGATGATACTTTCAACCTCCCGACGGTGGCGTCGGGCTTGTATCCAGCCCTCCAGGCGAACTGGCCGGACGGCTTGTGGTCGGACTTTACAGGGTACCTAACTTCCGGGGACCCAGTCCAGATTTACCACATCCGGGACGGTATCGAGCGATTCTTTATCACCGACATCAATAACCCGGCTGCGTCTTCCGAGGCCCAGTCGGATATCTCGGTCATGTGGGATCGAGTTTATGATAACCCCGGCGATTTTACGCACGTTCCCGGCGGGGCCAACGTGTTGTTCATGGACGGCCATGTCCAGTTTGTAAAATACCCCGGAGACGTCTGGCCCATCACACGGCAGGCCGTCCAGACCTTCACGGACATCATGACGGCCATGGGTGGCTGAGTCAGTGCGCCTGCCCAAGGGCCCTGGTCTCGGCCCCGGCCCGAACGCCGGCGCACTTTACGTGATCTATTCGTGACGCATGCTCCCCCCATCGGGTGGGGGGAGCTTTCCTTGATGCGGACGGACCGAGCATGTGAAAAAATGGTATGAGATGGGTAGGTGCCTCGTTTTCTGTGAGTCCGGGCGGAGAGCCTCGGCCATGTAATCTGGCGCCGCGGAGTAGGCCTGTATGGATTCAACGCGGGAGCAGACGTTAAGCGTTTGCTTCAGCCGACACGAGTTCTCCAGCCTCTGAAGCAATGCCGCGCGTGCCGCCGCATTCCGGACACTCGCCGTCTATAAGCTCCGGAATCCCTGCAAGGGTGCTCCACCTGCCCTCCGCCATCTCCAATGCGCACTGCACGCAGAACATGCCTCGGCTCATAGCAACACCCTCCACTTATTGGCCCAAACTCCCACATTGAACGTCCCGATCAACTATATCGGCCAACATCTCCGAAGCTTGAGCAGAAAAATGGGGCTCTCGAAATCACCAAGGCCCTGTGTATATTTTTTATTGCAAGCGTTGACGTACACATTTCGCATTTTTCCTAGGGAAAAGGTGCCTTCAAGAGGCCATTCTACCGCCGATTGCACGGATTTGCGCGGATTGAATGGCAATCGGAGAAAAATCCGGGTGTATCCGCGTTAATCGGCGGTTTCAGGGGCTCTTATATAAAAAATACGAAAATGCCTTCGTGAACAATTACTTTTTGTTTTTTCGCCACGGTCCCCACTTTTTGAGTCTCATTCGCGAGATCCGAGCCATTCCGTGTTCACGACACAGTGCCGTATGCTGTTGCCCGCGGCTGTGGTGAAGGAATAGGTCATGTGAATGAGCCCGTCACGCGCTTGAATGACGGAGGGATAGGCGAAGGTCTTGCCTTCTTTATCGGATGGCTCGATCCGCCGTTTCCATTGCCAGGTCGCGCCTTCGTCATCCGAGAGGCTCGCGGCCAGGCGGTGCCTGCCCTGCTCGGTGTCGTTATGGACCATGAGCCATCGGCCGTCCTCCAGCGCAACAACCTCGAGACTCGACCCGGGGTTCGGGATGTCCGAGTCGAGGGCGGCAGACCAGGATTCGCCGTCATCCTTCGAGGTGCTCACGAGGACGCGGTTGGGCACATCGCCGCTGTCGCGCATGTAGGCCACCAGCGTGCCGTCGGCCTTCCTCACCAGGGTGGGTTGGATGGGGCCAAGACCGACGATGGGCCGGCTCGCGCGCCAGGTGTCGCCGATGTCATCGGAGATGGCCACCATGGACACGTTGAACCCGTCCGAGTATAGCGGCAACAGGATACGTCCGCTGGGCAGCGCCAGGGGATGAATCCGCGTCATCCAGCCCGTCTGCCGTTTATACGGGTCGCACGCCGCTTCAATGAGCATCCTTCGATACGGTGGGGCATACTCGCCCCACATTCCATCGCCGAAATGCAACTGGTCGAACTTCTCCTCGAGGGTTCTGGCAAATACGTCGCCCGGTTTGAGCGTGATGACGTCCTGCCAGGACCATTTCGGCGCGCCATCACCTTGATACTCCTCGGCCCTCCGATACTTCAACATGCAGCACTCCCAACGGCGGGCCAGCACCGGAATCCAAAAGAGCCACAGCCGCTCCTGCCTGTCGATGTATAGAACGGGATTGCAGTCCGGAAAGCCCGGCGTATCTGCCATAACAAACACGGCGCTCCATTCCCGTACGCCCTTTTTCAACCGCGCCCCTTGCACCAAAACGTCATCGGCGCTCCGCTCGCCCGAACCATGATACCAGCAGGCCAGCAGGTCGCCGTTGGGGCATTCGACGATGCTGCTTCCGTGGCAGTGTTTATCAACCAGCGGAAAGATATTTTCGGTCCGAAAGACAGGCTCCGCCCCGCCCAGCCCTCCGACCAACAGCGCAACAGGGACTACCATCCAACGACTGGTCATGGTTACCTCCTCTAGTAGCCGTTTTCGGGGTGATAAGCCGATAAAAACGGCGATTTCGTGATAAATCTGCAAGAACAGGGACAGCCCCTGTTCTGCTCGCGCACAAGGCGCCAGGCCAAATTAAACCGGAGAGGGCTTCACAAGTCAAGGCGCTTTTTCGCGCTAAAGCCCGAGGACGGGGCATCCGATATAAGTCAGGTAAGCGGGTTGCGGAAGATGCACGAGGTTTAGCAATGGGCAATAGCTGGATTCATACGATGGACGAATCGGGCGAAACTCCCTTCGGTCGCGGTCGGGAGAGCGGGCACTGGCTGATATCGGACATACTGCTGAAAGTGGAAAATGGAACACGCATTCTGGGGACAGTATACTTAATTCAGTAGGAAGCGAAAACCGGGACCAAAGACC
>CAYRLQ010000265.1:0-6202 GCA_964425145.1 uncultured Nitrospiraceae bacterium | reverse complement strand
TTCTCCTGAAGAATGCACAATTGCCGATGGCGTTATGAAAAAAGACGCACGATTCATGCCTGTTTTTTAGCAGTTCGTAAAAAACTGCATAGCAATGGGTTACGCTCCCATTAGAACCTCCACACCCTGCCCCATTTCAGGCATTCCCATTCCCACAACCCCATTTAGGGCCATGGCATAAACCTTTACGCGCTGCTCAACACACATTTTTCAGGGACGCAGGCTTTCCAGTCGACCTCGGACTTGATCGCGCAGCTTTCTTTCCATACCCTATGGACATCGTTGAGGAATTGTAGGCTAGAGGCACGGCGGCCCAATCTCGGCGCTGTGCCGCTGCAGGAGAGGGAAACCATGGTGATTTTCGAAGGTCTTGTCCAATTGCTGGAATCCCTGTACAACCAGATTATCAATATCCCCTTGGACAACGCGCTAAGCTATATCTACGTCATTCTGAACACACTCTTGCTGCTTTTCGCTACGTTATATTAATTCATTCAGCGGCCGCGCCCGGCATACCCGGTGAACTTCGTGCCACCGATGGTGAAGACAACGAGCATTTGGTGACATTCCTGTGAAGCGCCCTGTGGTGTGGGTCGGCCTGGCACTGGGGGCCGGAACCTATGGAGCTGCGCTGGGGCTGTGCCCTGGTGCCGTCCTCCCCGCGCTCCTGTGCGTGGCCGGCCTGGCGCTGACCATCCCGATGCGCCGCCAAGCCAGTCTTCGGCTCGTCTCGATCTTGATAGCCTTTGCTGCAGTCGGCGCATTAGTGTGGAATCTCCGTCATTTCGGCCCACCGGGCGACCCCCTCAGCCGCTACAGCACGGCCCGGCCCGAGCGCCGATACCTCCTGGAGGGCCGCGTACGCCGTCCCAACCTCCACCTGGCCGGCGCCGGTTACACCAGTTTCTTGCTCGACGTCGACCGGGTTGGCGTCGGCGGCAGCACACCGGTCCCCTTGTGCGGGGGCTTGCTGGTCCGCTGGATCGAGCCCGGTCGACCCGTCTATACCGACGAGCGCGTCCGGGTTCAAGGCGCCTTGAAGCACACGCTTGGGCACGTGAACCCTGGCATTCAGGACTTCGAGGACTACCTGCGCCGACGAGGCATCCACAGCGCGGTGCGCGTTCGCGGCCCTGAAGCGGTCGAACGGACCGCCTCCGGCCGCTGGTGGCGGCCCGGGTACTGGGCGTCGCGCTTGCGCGACCTCGAGGCTCGCCGGCTTGCACGCGCGGTGCCGGACTCGGCGTTGCCCTTTGTCCTGACGGTTTGGCTGGGGGGCCGTGGCCAAATTCAGGATCAGGAGTACCAGGTCTACGTAGACTCTGGAACCGCACACATCCTCGCCGTCTCGGGGATTCACATCGGGATTGTATTTATCAGCGTGTCGTTTCTGCTGCGGCTCGTGATCCGCAACCGCCGCGCCCGAACGGCATTGACGATGGGCGCCGTCTTGCTGTTTGCACTGGTCGCCGGGGCCCGGGTCTCGAGCCTGCGTGCCGCAATCATGATCGCCTTTTACCTCCTGGCGGACTTCTTCGACCGCGAGCCCGATTCGCCCACGGCCCTGGGCATCGCTGGAATGCTCTTCTTGCTCGTCAACCCGGAGAATCTATTCGACCGGGCCTTTTTGCTTTCGTTCTCGAGCTTGGCGTCGATCTTGATATTCAGGGGACGTATCAACGCCATCCTCGGCTCGGCGCCGCGTTTTCTCCGAGATGGACTCATTTCGCTCTTCGCCCGGGTCTCGCCTGACCTGCGAGACGACCGCGTTACGCCATTCGCCCCGGTCCCACGTGGTCTACAAGAGGGCCTTGCAATGACTCTCTCTGTCCAAATCCTTCCCCTGCCATTGGCGGTGCACTTTTTCCACGTGCTGCCACTCGTGGCGCCATTGGTAAACCTGGTGGTCGTGCCGCTGCTTACCGTTACGCTGTGGCTAAGCTTCTTCACCACGCTTTGCGCGCTGGTGTCGGCGGATATTGCAATGCTCTTCGGCCATGCCCTCGCCCCGATCGTCGCGCTCATTCGCACCGTGACCGAACTGGCCGCCGCTGCACCCGCCGGCCACCTGCGAGTGGTCAGCCCCACCGCCATCGCCATGGTGGCCTATTGGGGTGTCGTGGCCTTGCTCGCAGGCGCAGTTGCGGCTCAGGCCCGCCGGCGCCTATGGCTGGCCGGCGCTGTCGCGCTTGCCGGCCTGGCGTGGCTGTGCTGGAGGCCGCTCGATCCTGAGCCTGCCGTGGTATTCCTCGATGTCGGCCACGGCGACGCCATCTTCATTCGCACGCCCGGCGGCGACACCGTGCTGGTCGACGGCGGCGATGCGAGCGAATACGTGGACATGGGCGCGCGCGTCGTGGGGCCTTTTTTGTGGAGCCACCAGGTTGACCATTTGGATTACGTCATCCTATCCCATCCCGACCGCGACCACATCGGGGGGCTGTTTCATGTGCTCGACCGATCCTCCGTAGGGTGTCTGATTCTCGGGCCGCGCGATGTGGGCCACCCCGCCGAACATGCCCTCCTTGAACGCTGCGTCGAGCATCACATACCCGTCCACCGCGTGCGGCGTGGGGACAGGCTAAACCTGGCCGGGGCCACGCTCGATGTGCTACACCCGCCCGAAAACTGGCCCGAGAACAGCACTGTTAATGACGCATCACTGGTGCTCAGGCTATGCTGGCCCGGACTCGAAGTGTTACTAACGGGCGATATCGAGGCCCAGGCCGAGGCGGCACTGGCCCCCGCGATCGGCCACACAGCCATTCTCAAAGTGCCGCACCATGGCTCAAGAACCTCGAGTTCCCCGGCTTTCATTGACGCGGTCAGGCCCCGCGTTTGCATCATCTCGACCGGAGGAACCCACGGCCGCGAATCCGTCGATCCGTTCGTCCTACGCAACTACGGGATGCGCGGCTCCACGGTCCTCCGAACCGACCTGGCCGGCGGTATCACCATCACCCTCGAGAACGGTGTCCCGACATTCCACAGCGCCCGCAGCCAGCGGCATTACCCCGTCCCGTCCGGTTTCCCCATGCCCGCCTACTGATGCCTGCGTAGCTTTCCGGGCCGATTTGAGCGGGGCTCACTTATTTGATATCATACGGAGTCTTGAAAACTCCTTGCGCAGGTATAGCGAGAGGGAATTTTTGAGGGGAGGGGAATGTATTGAGGACTTACGAAGCGCTTTACATCATCAGGCCAGACTTGGAAGATGACAAAATCCAGACGATAGCCGAGGCAGTGGAATCACTTGTCACCGAAAACGGCGGCGCTATCGTGCGCTCGGAGACCTGGGGTAAACGCAGGCTTGCCTACGAGGTCAAGAAATTCTCGGAAGGCTGTTACATATTGCTGCGGTTTACCGCCGAACCGGGATTAATTCCCCGTTTGGAGCAGTATTTCCGTCTCGCCGAATCGGTTATCCGGTCCTTGGTTATGTATTTCGACGAAAAGACCTTGCGCCTGGAGGCCGAACAAGAGCGTCGGAAAGAGGAAGAAATCCGGGCCAGCGCCGAGGAAGCGCGCCGTCGGGAGCGACGGGTGGCGGCCAAGCGCGAAGCCGATGTGACCGTTCCCGCGGCCGTTGGGTCGGCCGCTGCGGCCGATGAAGAGGACGTAACGGAGGACGTTGAAGAAGACTAACCAGGGGAGGATGAACGGATGGCGGACCTACGCATGCCGGACCTGAATAAGGTGCTCCTGGCCGGGCGCCTAACGCGCGACCCTGAGCTGAGGTATCTCCCATCGGGCACGCCGCTGTGCAAGATGGGACTCGCGGTGTCCCGTACGTACAAAGCTGCCGATGGGGAGCGCAAGGAAGAGACCCTCTTTATCGACGTCACGACCTGGAAAGGCACGGCCGAGTACTGCGGCGAGAACTTGCGTAAAGGACGTCCGATTATCGTCGAGGGCCGGCTGAAGACCGATGCCTGGGAAGACAAGAGCACCGGCGAGAAACGCAGCAAGATCGTGATGGACGTCTTTCGGGTTCAAACCCTCGACTGGGTCGAGCGTACCACCACGGCTGCCGCGCCGGAACCGCGGCCCATCGAGGAACCCGTTCCTGAAGACGACATCCCATTCTAAATGCTCGAACGGAGAGGTGGCAGTTACTGATGGCTAAATTCTCGACAAGAAGGAAGGCGCGCGCCAAAAAGGTGAAGAAAAAGCGGCTGCAGGGTCGCACGAAGATATGCCGCCTGACCGTCGATCGGGTCGAATACATCGACTACAAAGACGTCGCCATGCTCAAGCACTACGTGACCGAGCGCGGCAAGATCATTCCGCGCCGCATCACCGGCGCCACGGCCAAGCATCAGCGCATGCTCACACGGGCCATCAAGCTCGCCCGCCAAATCGCGCTGTTGCCCTACTGTGCAGACTAGACCGGCGCCGGTGCATATACACAGCATCGTAAATAACGCCGCATACTTTCCGTCATTGCGAGCGAAGCGAAGCAATCTCGGATGCATCATGGCCCTGCATGGCTCCGAGATTGCCGCGTCGGGCTGACGCCCTCCTCGCAATGACCCGAGAGTGGAGCTTATTGCAATCGGCCGAGAGGGTACGGCATTACTTGTGGCTCTGTGCATAGCTGCGTTTCGCGGACCTGTTGAGCCATGCGATCCTATGGGCACATTTGGGGTGGACTCTTCGCGGGGTGCGTGGTGGCGTCTTGGCTCGGGCTGGATGCCTTGGCCATGGCGCTTTTCCCAATTCCCGTAGCAACACATTGGGTGCGCCAGCGTAAAGGGCAGAGCCTGGGACTGATTCTGTGCGCCGCGCTGGCCGCCTTTGCCGCCTTGGGGCTCGGCCGCGCCATGGTGTACTATGTGCTCGTGGCGGCGCTTGGCATCCTGCTGGGGCTCGGCATCGCCCAGCGCTGGCATTACGGCTGGATTGTCGCCGCGGTGGCGGGGAGTGCGTATGCCTTGGTGGCGGGCCATATGCTGGCGTTCTGGGAGGCATCGCAGGCCCATGCGCGCGTTTGGCTTGACGCCTGGGCCGCCCAATTAGCCGACCGGGCCGGGCCGGCGGACGAAGGGCCGCAAGCGCTTATGCTCGAACAGGTCGCCTGGCTCAGACAACACTGGGCCGAAGTGGGTTTAGGTGTGATGTTTTGGCCCATTCTGATCGGCGCATGTGTGGTTCTCTCGGTGGCCGTAAGAAGGGTGCGCCGCTTGGCGGATGTGCCTGGTCCCCTCGGGTCCTTTCGCGAGATGCGTACACCCGAGTGGGTCGTGTGGATCGCGATTGTCCTGGCGGTCTTATGGCTTACCGGCCGCGTCTGGCCCAACGCGCTGCTGCGGCTGGTGACCTGGAACTCGGCCATCGCGTTATCAGCCTTGTACTGGATAAACGGCGTATCAGTTCTGGTTTACATATTCGATGCCCTGCGGCCGGCCTTGATCGCTTGCTGTGCGGTCGTGATGGTGATATTTCTTCTCGGGGCGCACCCGGTGTTATGCTTTGTCGGCCTGTTTGATACCTGGGGCGATTTTCGCAAGGTCGCGGATCGAGTGGCCGCGGCGCGAAAGCGTGCCCAACAGGCTGCGGACGACGACGGGCGCGATGATGAATGACCGCCGCGCAACGGCACGGATGCCCAAATGGAGGTGTTCTACATGAAACTCATTCTCAGCGAGGACGTTCCCAATCTCGGTCAGACGGGTGATACCGTAAAGGTTGCCGACGGCTATGCCCGCAATTTCCTCCTGCCCCGAAAAATGGCGGTACAGGCCGACTCAGGCAGCGCCAAGCAAATCGAGCATGAGCGCCGGCTTATCCACATGCGCGAAGAAAAGCGACGCGCCAAGTTGGCCGATGTGGCCAAGGCCATCGAGGCGCTTACCCTCGATTTCAACGTCCGAGCCGGGGCCGAAGACAAGATTTTCGGTGCGGTCACTACGGCGCACATTGCCGAGAAGCTTGCTGAGATGGGCCACCCCATCGACCGCAAAGCCATCATGCTCGAGGAACCCATCAGGGCACTGGGCATCTACGCTGTAACCGTGCGGCTGGCCAGCGGCATCGAGGCCGACTTGAAGGTCTGGGTGAGCCCCATCGAAGAGGAACAACCCAAAGAGGAACAAAAAGAAACGCCCCAAAAGGAGGAGGCTACCTGACGTGGCCACGGCACGCGAGGCTCGGCCGAAGTTCGAGCGTACCCCACCGCAGAACATCCCTGCCGAACGGGCCG
>CAYRLQ010000264.1:0-6206 GCA_964425145.1 uncultured Nitrospiraceae bacterium | reverse complement strand
AGTCGCGCTTGGACGGATGGAGCGGAATCGGCGACATACCTATCCTGGGTCGCTGGACTACCTGCTTGAACCGGTCGACCTTCTGGCGCGTCGAGAACTTCTGCAGCAGCACGTTCTTGATGCTCAGGTGCGTCTTCAGGACGTCGATGAAGTATTCGTAGAGACTCTCCCCATAGGCCGCGCCTATTCCGCCGGGGTTCTCTGCCGCGCGTTGCAAGTCTTGGGCGATATGGCCGAGGACGTCGGGGCGAAAAGCGGGTACAGGCACGTCTCCACTCCCTTCGGTCGTTTCGCTTGTGCCAGTCCCCGTTTTTCCGTGCGACCCCAGCAGCACCAAGCGCGGGATCTCGTGCGTTGGCGTCAAGACCTTCAGCGCCTGAATAACTTCACCGGTGCTGAGCTTGTGACCTGAGCCGTGACCCTGGTAGAACGTGTCGTACAGCCTCGAGTACCGGCTCTGATACATCTGACTGCCAGGACGCAGTAGCCCCTCGAGGCCAATAGGTTGATAGAACTTCCGGAAGAGACTGCCATTCCCTGATCCATGGCTGAGAACAAGACTGATAGCCGCGTTGACGATCATGTCCGCACTGATGTTCTCCAGCTGGCCGCTTTGGTGAATAAAGTGGCCGAACATGGGGTGCATCAACTCGTGCGCGATAAGGGAAAAGACATCCTTGTCGTCGGTTACGTATTTTTCCACGAATTGCGGGTTGTATCGCATGACGCCTTTGGCATCGATGGATGATGTTGGACAGACTTTGTCTGGTTGAACCTTCGTGATGAACGAGGCAATGAAGCTCTCCTGGCCAAAGGCGCAACGAAGCGTTTGTCGAATGGTGTCCAATGTGATTTTCATGGCATTAGCCTCCTTTGAGTACGAGATGCCCTACATGGCAGAACTCACCTGCAGGGCGTTCTCAAGATTGCGAGTGAAAAGCGCGGGGTTCAGTGGACTTTGAATACTACGTTGCCTTTGTCCTGCCGGAAGCAGTATCCGCAGGCAAGGCACGACTCTTGTTGTTGGGTCTGCTCTTTGCAAAGCACACCACTGGCGCGCTGGTCAGTCTCTATGAACGCCACGCGCCAGCCTTGGGGCGGGAGGGGCATGGTCGGGTCGGTTGAGGCAAAGATCTCCACGTTCGGGCAAGCGCGCAACTGCTCCAACGCTGGATGTAATTGCGGCACAGTCCACGACCTCGTGTATGCTCAGAACCTGGTTTGCGGGAATCCAGCACAGATTTGACGCCACCCGTCGCAGTACTGCGCGCTGTGGAAATCGCCGCTCACGTGGATTCTCATGCATGGCAAGATGCGTGGAAGCAGGCCGGTCAAGACTCTGACAAACTCGTCAGGCTGCTGAGCCAGCATGAGATTGCACTGGCAGGCCCGCCTACAGGCAGGTCGCAACCGTTCGTACCGGTGTGCGTAACAGTGCTCCAGGCACCAGGGGCTGGCTCCCGGACATGTGGTGTGGCTCGGCAGACTGAAGGTAATGACTTCCGGCTCCTCCCCTTCGCCTGGTTCGTTTTGCGCTGTGAGATGTTCAAAGGCTTTCTGAAGGGCCAAGATGGCCTTGGGTAAATCATTCAGGCTCAAGCTGCTTGTGCCTTGCCACTGGCCTGCTTTGTCTTTGTAGCGCACCTCCAAGACGACTTTTGGCAGAACCACTTGCCGGCCGTTGTGCGTGATGGTGTTTCGAAATATGGCCGCTCTGACAGCGCCCACGTTGAAGACTTTTTCTGGTTTGTTGGATATTTTCCGCTTATTCCTCCTATCGATTGGATATATCTATTCGTTACGATCGACATAGTGGTAGCAAGTTAAAAAGCCTTTCGGCTGATGACAGGTTTTGAGGCCCGAAGGAGATGCTGGGGAGCGCCTTATCGCGACCTTGACAGACTTCCTGAGGGCCGAGTGAAGCCGAGTGAAGAGGAATCAGCCGAGCTTGATGCGTCGTCGGAGGGGGTCTGAGGACTGGACAAAAGCAGCGGGCCTGCGCAGGGTCAGGTGTGCCGCAAGAAGAAATCTGGAAGAGAAAAGGGTAGCAGCGCTTCAGCTGAAGAAAACCCTACTCAGACAACTACTCCATCGCGGAATATGCTTGTTCCGCCCGGAATATCTGATACGTAGGCTGCGGTGCCATTGGCTCAAGGCCGTGGTTGGTTTACATATTTTGATGGTGTGCGAGACCACAAGGCAATAGAGCCCAAACCTGCGATTGCATTACAGAGCGTTAAAGGCATGGAAGTATTTAAGCTTTGCGGTTGTGGTTGGAAAAGGTTTGAGGGACACGGGGGCTTGGGAACTCAGCTCTTGGGCAGTGCAGCAACCCGGCCGTAAAGCCAGCGAACAGCCAAAGGTCACCGATAATCGGAGGAAACCCGACGACCATTAGTAGGATTCATCGGTCAGCGCACAGTGGCGAATCTACGCTCATTGTACGTCACCTAACCCGAGTAACAGAAGCCCGAGATCACATCGAGACTGCGGTCTTGCCGACCGTTACCTAAGGCCATATGAAGTGCCAGATCCTGAGATGAGAGATTATGAGACCAATCTGTTATTCTAACGGGCTGTTGCCCCCTATTTTTCTGGACCCTGCCTCGTATTTTCCACCGCTCTTCCTATTGAATTTGGAATGTAAAAAGTCGGGCGTTGCGCAAACGGAACCGAATCCGCACCACCTTGCCCTTCAGGGTCGACAAGTCTTTGTCATTTTTCCAGACAGGTTTCAGTCGCAGGTCGTCCACCGCTTGGTACTCCGGGGCGTCCTTGCCGGAGAAACCGGGGATCGCCTCACCGTTTTCGTCAAGTATCTCAACCTGTACCCGGCCGGCACGTGCATCCACGTTCACTTCCAGCCGGCCGCCTTCGAGCTTGAAAGGTTTCGTGACGACCGTACCCGGCTTGTCCTTTGCCTCCAAACAGATGAAACCGTCCAGCCGCAGCTTTGCCAGTCCGATCTTCATGTCCCGGCCAATGCTGTAGTGACGCTCGCTGGCTCCGCCATAGTAGATCCAGTGTTCGTCTTCATGGGTGACAAACTGGGAAGGAGGGAAGACCCCATCCTTGTCAAAGCTGCCAGCCGGACCACGCGGCACCAGTGGCTTGCGTGCGTATATCCAACTCTTGTCGAAGTTCACACCGTCCCGGCTGGTGCCGATGTAAAAGTCCAACACATCTTCCTCATGGCGCGTATAGTAGTCGAACCCTTCAAAGAAGTGCGATTCGTCCATGGTATAGACGTTCATCGGCGCGAAATAGATTCCCTCGTAGATCCAGCAGGTCATCCAGTTGAACAGCGCGACTTGCGCCCCTTTTTACCGCCTCGACCTCGGCGGTGTCCTTGCGCTCCAATTCGCCCAATCGTCGCGTCAACGCTTCAAACTCCTTGCACAACGCTATGAACCGCTTATAGTTTGCCACCTCCTCTCTTGCGCGCGCCACGTCCTGCGCTGAGCGCAACCGCTGGCGCACCGGCTTGCCCTGCTCATAATACTGCCAAAGGTAATAGGGGCCGCGAAGCACGGGCTTCTTCTTGCCTTTGTGCTTGACCTTGAGCATCTGTTCGCTCACCGCGCCCGGCCGCATTGCCCGGATGGTGCGCATGGCCTCCAGGACCTTTTCCCGCTGCGCTTCGAGGGACTCAATTCCTTTGTGCATGGCTATTCCTCCCATCCCGTCTAAGATAACCCAACCCGATATTGTATCCAATCAGATACAATACCCGAGCCCAAAAGAAAACGCAAATCACAAAACCCCCTTTTGTGACGCAGGCCCGTTGTGATTTTCCCGTTGCAATAACACCTTACTCTGTGTCATACTAAAAAAATAATCGGTCTGCTCTGCCGGTAGGGGCTCATCCTATTTGTTGTTGGGGGATGGAAGTGATTGCGCCGCTCATGAAAGAGGGTTTCGCGCAACCGCCACCGTGCCCGTCCCTGACGGGTCGCAACTTGTTACGAAAGAGCGCCCAGACCCTTGGTGAATGCAGCGTTTCGGTGCTTACAAGACACCAGGGGCCCCAGGGGTCGGGACTGCGCTTTTATTGCAACGCCTCAAGGCTAATTAGGCAGTTATGGCTATGGGCTGACAGCCTCTTCTCTGCCAAGCAATGAGTTTATCGGTCAATGAGGCGTGACAGCGGGGTTGTGATGATTCATGCCATCCGCATCGTCTTCCGCAGGGCCGTGTTCGTGGCCTTGTGTCGGTTAGTGCTCGCCTGTTCTGTGTTCGCTGGTGCAGCCGCCTTGGGTCTTGACATGGCCGAGAGCGTGCGCCTCACCAACGAGGGCGATGCTATCGAAACGGAGGGGTTCGGCAGTGGCCTCGAGCGGCTCTTGCTCGAGTGGGTCTTGAGAGACGTTGCAGGAGCGAAATCCGTCACGCTTTCCCTAGCCAGGGTGGTCGAGGGCACCGGGAACTACACGCCGGGGGCCGGGTTAGATATCACCGTGACGCTGACCAAGACGGGCGATGAGGCGGTGACGGCTCTGGGTCTCGAGGAGACGCTGCCTGCGGGCTGGGCTTTTGACGCCCTCGTTGGGGGCGCCGGCCCACTTGTAGTGCCGGACTCGGGGACGGCGGGGTTACTCGAGTTTGCCTGGCTTATCAACATTCCCGAGTTTCCCGTTACGTTCACCTATCGGGTCGATGTCCCTGCGGGGCAGATCGGCGTCCAGGAAATCACCGGGCAGGCCCTCTACCGTTATGCGGGCGGACCGGGCGAACTCCGCACGGAGGTCGTGGTTACGCGGATCGAGTCCATTTTCTCTCCGCGAACGTTCCACGTCGACGCCGAGAGCACGGAGGGAGGGGATGGTTCCGTCGAGGAACCTTTTTTGACGATCGCGGCGGCGGCCGCCGCGGCCGATGAAAACCGGGGTGACGCCATCCTCGTCAGGCGCGGGGTGTACGTCGAAAACGTTACTTTGAAGGCGTGCACCAGGCTCGTGAGCGAAGACGGCGCGTTTCACACCTGGATTAGCCCAGGTGCGCCGAATGGGGGGAAGGCGGCCGAGGACGTGATAACGCTCAATAACGGGTGCATCGTGCGGGGCTTTACGATTGGCGGCGCCGAGTGGGGTGCGGCCGTGAGCGTTTCGGCGGGGGCCGCTGCCGAGGTGACGAACTCCGTTGTGCACTCGAGCGAGACGGGGCTGTTGGCCCATGCCGATGCCACAGTGGTGTTCGTGAACAACGTGGCCTACGAGAACCAAGGTTTTGGCGTTCGAGGGGAACCGGGCGCCGAATTTACCCGGTTTAAGAACAATATTTTCCGCTCGAACGGCACGGGCGTGGCTGGCGACGCCGATGCGATCATCGACGGGTCCTTTAACTTGTTCTTTGCCACGATCGGGTACGATTTCGATGGTCCGTCGCCTGAACCGGGCGACTTCGTAGCCGATCCGCGGTTCGTCGATGCCACAGTCCTCAATTTTCACTTGCGGCTCGACTCGCCCGGCCGTGATGGCGGTGACTGGGGTCGCATTTTCGACGATCTCGACGGGTCACGGAATGACCTGGGGGCGGACGGTGGGCCCTTCGGTGTACAAGATACGCTCGCCCCCGCGCCGTTTATTGTCACCGTCCCCGACCCACCCAGCCTTGAACCCGGCGCGTTGCTTTCGCTGGACGCCACCGCGAGCACGGACGAATGGGGCATCGCGTCCTATGTGTGGGATTTCGACGTTTCCGATGGTCTCGGGGAGGACGCCGCAGGCCCCGTGGCCGAACACAGTTACCCGCAGGAGGGGACGTTCATCGTAACGCTTCGTCTGCTGGACAACAGCGCCATCTCGTCACAGACGTCCCTGGGCATCGGCGTGGGCCAGGCCCCGGCGCTGGCTCACATCTCTGGGACCGTCCGTTCGCTTGCGGACTCGCCCGTTCCCGGCGTAATTGTCGCCGGGGACAACGGGGCCGGGTCGGATACCACGGACGTGACCGGTTACTACTGCTTACCCGTTCCACTGGGCTGGTCGGGCGCGGTGATCCCGGCCAAGTCCGACTACGTCTTTACGCCTCAATCTTTGACTTATACAGAGGTGACGGCAGGTCTCACCGGACAGGATTTCGTCGCATTCGAGAATGCCGGTGAAGGCGAGGGCGAGGGTGAAGGCGAGGGCGAGGGTGAAGGCGAGGGTGAAGGCGAGGGCGAAGGCGAGGGCGAAGGCGAAGGCGAGGGTGAGGGCGAAGGCGAA
>CAYRLQ010000263.1:0-6208 GCA_964425145.1 uncultured Nitrospiraceae bacterium | reverse complement strand
CAGGAAACGGCGCAGTTGCGATTCAAGACGCGCAATGAAATCCGCACTCCCCAACCCCCTGCCCGTCCGCGCATGACGACGCATCAGCGCCGCCTGCGCATGGCCACGATCCTGCAGAGGGTTCCCAGCCCGGCCAAGAAGGGTAGCGGCGGGTTCCCCGTGGTTGAATTCTTTTGTTCCGTCTAGTTTTAGTTCCTGGCGCCTGCTAAATCAGAGAATAGTGCGATTTCGCCTCCGCCTGTATGCCAAACACCATTCGTTTCGCGTGGCACACTCCTGAAACACTTTTTACTGGCCACTGCAACAAAGTTCTCTAATATATGGAGAGTCTTTTCGCCGTGGTTGTATTCTGGGGATACTACACTTAATTCAGTCGTTCTTGGGCTTTGACCCTGGTTTTCGCTTCTAAGTACAGCTTAAGGCAAAAAGAGCAACACAATGCACCATCAGGATGCGACCCTCAAACTCGTCTGAGGATGTAAAGTACCTGCAACAATTGCGCGCAAGCGTACTTGCGCTTTGGACTGCGACGATACGTCACCGTTTTCGAAAGCGGCGTCGTGTCGCCGCACTCCCAAAGCCGATCACAGGTCCACGGGCGTGGCTTCTTTTTGAATCGAGACGTTCCGGCACCCTTCGGCTTGCAGTCCGGACAGAAGGGCCTGTAAGGCCTCGTCCTCGCCGTGGGCCAGGAGCAGCCGTTCGGCGCGGTCTTTGAATCGCTTTCCGAAGGCGATGAGTTCTGAGCGGCCGGCGTGTGCGCTCAAGGCGTTGAGTGTTTTGACTTCAGCGCGCAGGGGATGCTTGATGCCGAAGATTTTGATCTCCTTTTCCCGTTCGACGATACGTCGTCCCAAGGTGTGCTTCGCCTGGAATCCGATGATGAGTATGGTGTTGCGTCTGTCTTCGCAGTTATTGCGCAAATGGTGGAGAATGCGGCCGTATTCGCACATGCCCGCGGCGGAGATGATGATGGCGGGTTCGCGCAAGGTATTGAGCCGCTTCGAGGCGTCTACGTTGCGAATGTATTGAATGTGTTTGAGTTGGAATGGGTTGCCTGAGTGTTCCATCAGTTGGCGCATATCTTCATCAAACATATCGGTGTGCAGGCGGAAGACTTCGGTGATGTTGACGGTGAGTGGGCTATCGACATAAACGGGTATGTCTGGGATTCGGTTGTCCATTTCCAGCCGCTTGAGCGCGTAGACGAACTCTTGCGCGCGTTCGAGGGCGAAACTGGGCACGATCACCTTGCCGCCGCGCGCATGGGTGCGGTTGATGACGTCGGCCAGTTTTTCATCCAGCGTTTCAATGGGGTCATGATCGCGGTCGCCGTAGGTGCTTTCCATGATCACGGCGTCGGCATCGTCGGGCTCCCACGGGTCCTTGAGTATGGGCATATTTTTCCGGCCTATGTCGCCGCTATAGACGACCGTGCGGCGCTTGTCGTTTTCCATGGACTCGATGAGGATCATGGCGGAGCCGAGCACATGGCCTGCGTCCTTAAACGTGACGCTCACGCCGGGCGCCACGTCGATCGGGATGTCGTAGGGCACGCAGATGAACCGGCGCATAATGGCCCGGACGTCCTCCTCCCCGTAGATGGGCGGCACGAAGCTCATATTCTTCTTCGAGAGCCACTTGGCGTCGCGCTCTTGAATATGGGCGCTGTCGAGCAGCATGACAGCGCACAAGTCGCGCGTGGCCGGCGTGGTGAAGACGCGTCCCTGATAGCCATGGCGCGCCAGCATCGGCAGCGTTCCACTATGGTCGATGTGTGCATGACTGAGCACTACGGCGTGTAGGTCATTTACGGAAAATGGCAACCTCTTGTTCTTACGCGCCGCCTCTTTCCGTCTGCCTTGAAACAAACCACAGTCCAAGAGGATGTGGTAACCATTGATTTCGACGAGATGTTTGCTGCCGGTAACCTCTTCGGCGGCGCCATGTGATGTGATACGCATATGTTTCCTTTCCTCAGGCCCTCTGCAGACGCGTCGGCCTGCTACTGCGCTGAAGTCTGTTCCTGCCCGTTTACGGCAGAGACAGTCATACCATACGGGCTGGTTGACGTCAACGACCGCATGCCCCTTGCCGCGAGAGGCCGGACTACTCGGGCACGGACCATTCCGTGAGTCATGCCCGCAATCGTGACAGGATTATGGCTCAGGAATCCTGTACAGCGCCGTGGCGTCCTGCTCGAACACGGTGGGGAGGTCGAGCGCCATCGCTGCAGGCGCTATGAGGTAGCGGAAGCGGTATCGTTGGGCCAATGTTTGCCACTGGCTTCTGGTGCGGGCGGCCCAGAGTTCTTCCCAGGTTTCGGCGTGCTCCGGCGCGGGCAGGTCGAAGCGGATGCCGTAGATGTCGTGGTATATCTTCTGTATTACGGGGCCGAGCGCGGGCATGTAGCTGATCAGCGAGGGGGTGGCCGTTTCGACCAGGACGGGATGGCCGGTCCGCGCCTGGAGGATGAACTCGTCGGGGCAAGCCAGAAGCATGGCCTGACCTTCGCCTTGGTCCCGCAGGTGTTCCGCCACGCGCCTGTCAAACGCGCTGAGGGGCATGTGCTCGCGCCAGCGCCATTGGTGGCCGAGCAGCGCGAGGCATGCCGCAAAGCAAACCGCTGCGAGAAGCGGAAAACGAAGACTGTCCCAAGCGGGTCCGCGAGACGGGACCGTCCCTGTTTTCTTCAGCCCGACGACCTGCGTTGCGCCGGCCACACGTGCGATGAGCCACCCGGCCATCACACAGGCAAGGCCAAACTGGTGGTATAACGCGAGTCCGATGAGCGCGGCCAGCCATGCGGCCAGCGAACCGGCGTTAAACGTGCGGTTTGCTTTCAGCCGCGTCTGAAGTGCGCCAAGCGCCGCGCCGAAGAGGCCGAAGAACACGGCCTCGCCGCCGGCGACGTAGCGGGAAAAGAGATCGGGTCCAACGATAGGCGCCAGGATTGGCCGGAGCATGCAAAAGACGAGCGCGGCGGGCACGATCAACCCACCGGCGCCGGCGACCCTGTCCTCATGTTCGTCACACACACTGGCGAGGTTCCCCACGAGCGTTGCGAGTAGGAGCGGCGGGATGTGATTGATCAATCGGTAGGGCATCCAGGCGATGAACGGGAAAGGGATATTGGGCCCCATTAGCCGGTGGATGGCCATCACGCCCCAAACTACCGCGGCCGTCCCTGCTCCGTAGAGGAATAGCCAGAAAATGGCGCCTGTCCCCGTTTTTTGCCCCTTCTTTTGCCGGTGTGCCTCCCAGTATGCCGCCATCGCCGTTATGAGCAGCATGCCCACGAGGACGACATGGCCGTTGCCCGGTGGAACCGCGCGATGGATGTCGTGCCACGCCGTATAGCCGCGCCAGATGGGCCAGGGGTCGGCGTCAGCGTAATAGGCTCCCTGGGTTGGCGGGGCCACGGCTAAGCACAGCTTCCCGAGATAGAACGCCGCGCATACGGCCAGGCCGAGGGCCGCATAGCCCAGCGCGCGCGCGAGTTCGCGGCGGTGGCCACGCCGCCACGTCCGGGCCGCGTGCAGCGCCGCCACCCCCAGAAGGACCGGCATTTGGCCCACGTGCACGCAAGGCATCAGCCCCAACATGAAGAAACCGCAGCGCCAGTGCCCCGCAATCAGGGCCCACAGTGTGAGCAGGGCGTAGCCGCCGCCGATGTGCCCGTTCGAAAAGAGGTTTGGCCATACCGCGATGGGGTAGCTGCCGTCAAACTCGAGGTATATGCCTCCCAGCGCCAGCAACACCGCCATGTGGCCCCAGATGGCCCTGCGCGTGAACAGCGTCGTGAGCAGGAAGATCGGCATGACCGTCGCTGCAAGGAACAGGACGTTCCGCAGGCCGCACAGCAGCGTCGGGCCCGCGCCCAGCAGGAAAAGCAGCGCGGACCCGTAGGTTTGCAGGCTGAACGCCCCGCGCGTGTAACGGAACAGCGGATGGCCCTCTGGGTAGGGCACCTGGCGCGTGATCACTTGCGCATGCTCGAGGGTTTCGTCCCAGCGGACCCCGCGCACGCCCACCGCCATGGCGCAAAATGCCAGCCACAACACCACGCCAAGCAGCAGCCCGCGTTTGTAGCCGCGATCGCATGGGTTTATCGATGTATCGGGCGCAGTCTCGCTCATGAGTCGGAGTTTCTCGGTGGTATGTAATACAAAGACTCTGTTTTGCCTTCGACGACCTGGGGCAGGTCGAGCGTGATGAATTTCGGCGCCACCAGGTAGCAGAACGCATATTCCTCGGACAGCGCCTGCCACTGGGCGAAACTGCGCGCCGCCCAGCGCTCGAACCAGGCCTGCGGCCCCACCTCGGTTGTGGGCTGCTGCGTGAAGTGGATGCCGTAGAGGTCGCCGTAGAGTTTGTCCATGGCTGGGCCGAGCGAGGGTTTGTACGCGATCCACGTCATAGTGGCCATGTCCGCCATGACAGGGTGGCCGGTCCGGGCCTGAAGCCCCTCCTGCTGGTAGCCGGCCACGAGCATAGCGTCCTGCTCGCCTTGCGCGTCGAGGTATTCGACCACGCGCCGCTCGAATGGCGACACGGGCAGGTGATCGCGCGTGGCCCATTCCCGGTAGGCCAGTACCGCGACGAGCACGAACGCCAGCGCGCCCAGCGCTTTCTCGAAATCGAGCCGGCGCAGAAAACAGGCACTGTCTTGTCTCGGGGACTCGCTTGTGGCAGTCCCTGTTTTCTGCTCGAGGGCCAAGGCCGCGCCAAGGCCGCATGCACAGCATGCCGCGCCGAACTGGTGCACCAACCCGAGTGCAACCCAACCGAGCAGGCCCGCCGCAATCCATGGCACGAGAAATGGCCGGTCATCCTTCAACTGCCGCATGACCACCCCAATGGCGGCCCCGTAAAGGGCGAAAAAGACGCCGATACCGGTCTCGAAATAGCGCGCATACAGGCCATTTCCGACGAGTGTCTGCAAGCCGGGTTTCGTAATGCCGTACAGCAGCACCGCAGCCACGAGAAGTTCCGCGGCGGTCTTCCTGTCGCGCGTGCCGGACAGGACCGCCACGGTCATGACCACCAGCAGTGGCGGCAGGTGGTTCATCAGGCGGTACGGCATCCAACTGACGAGCAGGAACGGAATCCTTGAGGTCAGTGCTACGTGCACCGCCATGGTGGCCCAGACGATGCACGCCACGCATGTCCCATACACGAGTATCCAACACCAGGGTCCGCCCGGATTACCGTCTCGGGCTTCCATGCGCGCCGCGCCCAGCCCGAGGAGAGGCAACGCGGCCAACGTGATGTGCCCCGTGCACCATGGGATGCTGCGGTGCGAGGCATGGCGCGCCATGTAGCCCAGCCAGACCGCCTGCGGGTCGGTCGCGGAGTAATACGGCCCGCCGGTGGGGCCGGGCACGGCGAACAAGCGCAGGACGCCCCAGAACCCGGCGCTTATGGCCAGCCCAAGCGCGGCAAAGGTAAGCGCACGATTGAGTCTGCGTCCATGGCCGCGCTGCCACGTCCACAGCGCCAGTAAGCCCGCAAAGCCGAGCACCGGCGGCCATTGGCCGAGGTGGATGCAAGGCATCAGCCCGACCAGGAAATAGCCGGTCCGCCAATGCCCCGACGCCAGGAGGTATACCACCAGCAGCGCGTAGCCCGTGCCGATATGTCCGTTCGAATACATGTGCGGCCAGACGAACTGCGGGTAAGTGCTATAAAAGGCGAGGTGCGTGCCCAGCAGCACTATCGCCGCCGCGACGTGACCCCAGAGGGTCCGGCGCGACAGCATCGACCCCAAAAGAAACGCCGGCAAGACAGTCGCCATCAGAAACAGGACGTTGCGTAAACCGCACAAGAGTGCGGGGCTTGGCGTCAGGCACAACAGCGCCGCCAACGAATACGTTTGCAGGCTGAACATGCTCCGCACGTAGCGGAACAGCGGGTGCCCCTCGGTGTATGAGATGGTGCGCGTGATTACCTGGGCGAACTCATAGTTCTCGTCCCATCGCACCCCGCGCAACACCACCGCGACGAGACAAAACGTCACCCATAGCCCAAACCCGGTGGAGACGGCACGCCGGGTGGTGTGTGGGGTGTTTGGCGTTGGCTGCATAACCGTTGCGCTCTCGTATCCCCTCGAATTCATCGCCAACGGGGTACACGCCATCTTGGCAGAATGCACCGTGGCCCTTCAATGGCTAATTGCAGCGCAGGCGGCTTGCTCTTTTCGTGCACG
>CAYRLQ010000262.1:2619-6211 GCA_964425145.1 uncultured Nitrospiraceae bacterium | reverse complement strand
GTTGACGTGACCACAGGTGAGTTTCTGGCGGCACAGGTGGACCGAGACGCAGAGCGGACACTAATGGACGAGTTGACCCGGATGGGGCCGGTCGAGGTACTCGTATCGGACACAGCGGACGCGGCCCTCCGCCAGCGGGTCCAGAACCGCTTTGACGATATGGTGTTCACAACACGTCCTGATGACACGTTCGATCCGGGATTGTCGCGCGAGCTGCTCGTGGACCAATTCGGGCTCAGCACCTTGAAGGGTGTCGGGCTCGAGAGCGCGCCGGAGGCCACGGCGTGCGCCGGGGCTGTGCTGTCCTATGTCAAGGAGACACAGCGGGACGCCGTGCCGCATCTGCGGCTACCGCGCCGGTACAGTCCCGCGGGCTTCGTGGTGCTGGACGGTAACACGCAACGTAATCTCGAACTCACCGAATCGCTGGTGGACAAAAAGAAGCGGGGCACGCTGCTGGGTGTGTTGGACCGGACGCAGACCAGTATGGGTGGGCGCAAGCTGCGTAACTGGATTCTCCACCCGCTGGTCGATGTGGGTGAAATCCGCGCGCGGCTCGATGCGGTTGAGGAACTGGCCGAAAACGGTGAACTGCGTATGCGTTTGAAGGAGCTCTTCAAAGGCGTGGCGGACCTAGAGCGGCTACTGGGCCGATTGACGTCGAAAGGGGGGAATGCGCGCGACCTCAGGATGCTGGGTCACTCGCTCGAACAGGCGCCTGCCATCAAAGCGATGCTCGCGCCGGTTACCGCGCCACTCTTGTCCACACTGCGCGATGGCATGGACGACCTGTCGGATGTGACGTCATGGATCGCCGAGGCCATCGTGGACGAGCCGCCTTTGGCCATCACCGAGGGCGGTATCCTCAAGGAGGGCTACAACGAGGAGCTGGACCGGCTGAAAGGCCTGGTCTCCGGCGGTCGCGATTGGATCGCCACTCTACAACGTCAGGAGAGCGAGCGGACGGGCATCCCGAACCTGAAAGTCGGCTACAACAAGGTCTTCGGGTATTACATCGAGGTGTCCAAGGCCAACACACACCTCGTGCCCGACACGTACGAGCGCAAACAGACCCTGGTCAATGCGGAGCGCTATGTCACTCCCGCCCTGAAAGACCGCGAGGAAGAGATCGTTACCGGTCAGGAACGTATGCAACGGCTCGAGTACGACCTCTTCGTAGCTCTGCGGGAACGGATTTCGGACCAAGCGCGCCGCGTTCAGGAAACGGCCGATGCGCTCGCGACCATCGACGTGCTGTGCTCGTTAGCGGAAGTCGCCGTGGCCAAGCGCTACTGTAAACCCAGCGTCGACGACTCAAACCTGCTTGCCATTCGTGACGGGCGCCATCCTGTCGTCGAAGACCTGATGCCCCGGGGTGATTTCGTGCCGAACGATACGGACTTCGACCCGGACGAGGCGTCGTTGCAGATCGTCACCGGGCCGAATATGGCGGGTAAATCGACCTATCTACGCCAGGTAGCCCTGATTGCGCTGATGGCGCAAATCGGCAGTTTCGTGCCTGCGGTGGAGGCCCAGGTGGGTGTCGTGGACCGCATCTTCACGCGTGTGGGCGCCTCGGACAACCTCGCCCGGGGCGAGAGCACATTCATGGTCGAGATGATCGAAACGGCCAACATCCTCAACGCGGCCACGGACCGCAGCCTGATCATACTGGACGAAATCGGCCGGGGCACGAGCACCTACGACGGCATCAGCATCGCCTGGTCCGTTGCGGAACATATCCATGACCGCGTCCACGCCAAGACGCTGTTCGCCACGCATTACCACGAGTTGACCGAACTGGCCGATAAGCTCGAGCACGCCAAGAATCTCAATGTGGCCGTGCGCGAGTGGAACGGCAAGGTGGTGTTCCTGTACCGGATAGTGGATGGTGGTGCGGACCATAGTTACGGCATCCAGGTGGCCAAGCTGGCCGGGCTGCCGCAACAGGTCATCGCCCGGGCACGAGACATTCTCCAATCGCTTGAGGCGGGCAATACCGCCTCGGTGGGGCTGCCCGAGCAAATGTACCTATTCGGCCCTCAACACCCCACCGGGCCCAGCCCGGTTGAGAAGGAACTCGAAACCCTCGACCCCGACGGCCTAAGCCCCCGCGAGGCCCAGGACGTCCTCTACCACCTCAAACACCTCGCCAACCGCCCTCGCCAGGAGTAGTGATCTCTCTAGTACACCTCAACGCCAATAAGGATGCGAATCGAATCGTGTGTGACATGAAAAAGAAGCTCGCCCTAACTGCGCAGATGTCTTATGTCTCGATTGTGTCGATAAATGGGGGCGGAGGCGCCCGCGGGTGGTGCAAAGGCCCGACCGGCGGCCGAACACCTTGCATTTCCTGGCCGCCTGCCGTATACTTGCGCTCTCCTGGATGATAGCTGACCTATAAGGAGGATGAGCGATGCACATTCGCACAATTACAAAGGCTTGCCCCCCTATGGGAGCGAGTGACTTCTCAGACACGCTGGATTTAATCTCTCAGATTCTCACTGTTATGGCGACAACCGTGGCGGCGGTCGCAAGCATCCAAGGGCTCGTCAAAGGATTAACCCAGTAATCCGAGAATCGGTCATTGACCCTCATCGCGTAATTCTGTAGCCCTGTTTGCGGTGGGCGGTACTAGGTCAGGCCGAATCGGCCGCCTGTAGCACCCCGAATGGGCGTGATAGAACCTGGCTTTATGCTGGACGTTGGAGGCCGCCTTTTTCGCAGGCACACCAGCAGACCCAATCGCATTGGTGATAGAGCCGCATAACGGCGCGTAAGCTGTTGATACGCATTCCTACCGGCAATTGACCAACACGAAACGGCTTATACTTCCAATGCGCCCACCGTGAGGGATATGGAGATGTAGAGAGATGTGGGGATATCTCCCTATCTGGCAAATATTCCCACATCTCCTGTAGGAGTTGCCTGTGAGCAAGGGGATGAACGGCCATGCACGTTCGCACGATGACGAAGCGTCGTCCTGCGCCCGCCAGTGATATCAGAGAGACGCTGCACACCATTGGCGCGGTTCTGGATATTCTGGATGCCATCTTCGCGGCTATTGCCAGCACTGAGGATATCCTGGGCAAGCAGTAGCCGAGGCCGGCGCAGGCCACCAGCGCCGCCCGAGGAACCGCGCCTTACTGGATGCAAGCCAGCCTTCTTGGGGCACCTATGTGCTGAGTTTGGCCCGAGCGCGCCAACACGCCTGTTGCCTCAAGTAAAAATCTACTCGAAATGGATTCGTTGCCTCCGGCTTGACGCATGGAGGAACTGGGTGCACAATGGAGGGAGTGGACGGGTTGAGCGATGATAGTACAATGTGAACTTTGTCCCAAGGCATGTATTATTCAGCCGGGGCAGAGCGGCGAATGCCGCATTCGGGTCAACATCGACGGGCGGCTCGTGGCGGTGACCTACGGGCATCCGTGTTCGGTGCACATCGATCCGGTTGAGAAAAAACCGCTGTTCCATTTCTTGCCGGGTACGGGGATTTTGTCGATCGCGACGGTGGGGTGTAATCTGCACTGCAAGAACTGCCAGAACTGGGATATCTCGCAGAAGAACCCCGAGGACTACCCTGCCAAGG
>CAYRLQ010000262.1:0-2609 GCA_964425145.1 uncultured Nitrospiraceae bacterium | reverse complement strand
GGCGCTCCCGCCGGAGGTAATTCCCCAGCTTGCCATGGAGTATAACTGCCGGTCCATCGCCTATACCTATAGCGAGCCGTTGGCGTTCTACGAATATACGCTGGACAGTTGCATTAGGGCGCGGGAGGCTGGGCTCAAGAACGCGCTGGTCACCGCGGGGTACATCAACAAGCAGCCCATGGAGAAACTATGCCGGCACGTCGACGCGGCAAATATCGACCTTAAATCGATGTCAGACGCGTTTTACCGAGACATCTGCGACGGGACGCTGACGCCCGTGTTGGACACGCTGGTGCTGGCGAAGTCCATGGGCCTGCTGGTCGAGGTGACCAATCTCGCCATTCCCACGCTCAACGACAGCGACGAAGACTTTCGGAGTTTAGCCCAGTGGGTGGCGGCGAATTTGGGCAAGGAAACGCCACTGCACTTCTCGCGGTTTTACCCGCAGTACAAGATGAAGAATCTGCCGCCCACGCCGGGTGAGACGCTGGACCGGGCCAAGGCGATCGCCGAGGCCGAGGGACTATATTACGTGTACATTGGCAACATCTCGCGCCCTGAGGGCGAGAACACGTACTGTCCCAATTGTGGGAAGCTCCTTGTCGAGCGGCGACGATACGTCATTCTCGAAAACAACCTGAAAGGCGGCATGTGTCCCGACTGCGGTACGGAGATTTACGGGACGTGGTCGTGAAACCGTTCCGCAGTGACGGCAGAGGTGGTATACTGATGGGAATCGGGCTGGAGGTGGCGAATGAAACGCCGTGGGTTCTTGAAAATGGCGCTGGTTACAGCGCCACTGCTGGAGCTGGCCGAGCGCCTGGCGCCAGCCCGTTACGTCGAGGCGCTCCGGGCCCGATTCTATCCCGGTCCCGTTGAAAAGATCGACAAAAGGGAGATGACCCGTCCGGGGAAGTGGGCAGGGTAAAGCCGTACGAACACCAAGGAGAAGAAGCATATGGGGGAAAAGCCAATAGGCTTTTCCAATCCGTCATCGGGAAAGCCGCCGCGTGCCACAGCCGAGGGCGGCTGTGCCACATACACATTTTGGGAGCAGGACGGGGTTTCCACCCGTCAGATCATGATTCTAACGGTGCTGCTCGCGGCTTTGGTCCTCTTGGTCGGGGTTCCGGGGTGGCTGTGGATGACGAGAGTGGCGCGGGTGGATGTTCTCCCTCCGGTTGCTCCCGTGGCGGAAGTCGTGGAAAAGCGGGTGTTCAAATCGCCGCTGGCGGGCAGGTGGTACCCTCGTGGCCGCGAGCAACTGGCGACCCAAATCGAGGGGTTTGTCGCGAAGGCTACGGGCGATGCGCTTGAAAACGTCCAGGGCCTGATTCTCCCGCACGCGGGCTACCGCTACTCGGGCCAGACGGCGGCGTACGCCCTGCGCGCCATCGCCGGGTCGCGACTCGAGCGCGTGGTCGTGATAGGGCCGACGCATCGGCTGCCGATGCGGAACGTAGCAAGCGTGCCAGCGCAGTTCACGCACTACGCGACCCCCCTGGGAGAGGTCCAACTCGATGTGGATTTCATCGCGGCGCTTCAGCAGTATAACGCATTTCAGAGCATTCCGGAGGCGCACGCTCAGGAACATAGCGTACAAATTGAACTGCCCTTGCTTCAGCACACCCTTGGACCATTTATGCTCGTGCCGATTGTGGTCGGCCAACTCGACATCAAATCGGCGCGCAGGATGGCTGCAATTCTCCGGGGATTAATCGATCCTAACACGCTCGTGGTGGCCAGCAGTGATTTCACGCATTACGGCCCAAACTTCGGATACCTGCCGTTTAAGGACGACATCCCTGAGAACCTCGAGAAGCTGGACATGGGCGCCTGGGAGCGGATCGAGCAGAAAGACCTCGAGGGGTTTTTCAACTATATCGCCGAGACAGGCGCCACAATTTGCGGCCGTTCCCCTATCTCGATACTTCTGGCAATGTTGCCGGAAACGTCTCAGGCGCATCTGCTGCATTACGACACCTCAGGGCGGATCATGAACGATTTTACGAGTTCGGTGAGTTACGTGAGCGCCGCGTTTACCGGCGTATGGCCGAAAGGAGAACCGGTAGAGATGGCCCAAGAGAAAGCAACACTTTCAGACGAAGAAAAACAAGCGCTCTTGAAACTGGCACGTGGCACGCTGGCGTATTATCTCGAGCATGGCAAACGGCCTTCGCCCGAGGAGTTGGGCATTATCATCACCACCGGGATGCGAAAGGTGATGGGGGCGTTCGTCACGCTGCACAAACGTGGCCAACTCCGCGGGTGCATCGGCGAGATATTCCCGCGTCACCCGCTGTATGAGGTGGTGATGGACCATGCGATCAACGCCGCACTCAACGACTATCGCTTTCCCCAGGTTGAGCTCGCCGAGCTGGCAGAAGTGGATTTCGAGATTTCGGCCCTGACCCCGCCCGAACCGGTCGACTCTTACGAAGACATCGTCATCGGCCGGCACGGCATGGTTCTCGAGAAGAACGGCCGGCGGGCGGTGTTCCTGCCGCAGGTGGCGCCGGAACAGGGTTGGGACATCTCGGAAACGCTCACCCATCTCGCCATGAAGGCCGGCCTGCCCTCAGACGCCTGGGAAGAGGACGCCTCGTACA
>CAYRLQ010000261.1:0-6229 GCA_964425145.1 uncultured Nitrospiraceae bacterium | reverse complement strand
CCATCCGCCCGCGGTTGAAGGTCGGCAGGGGCGACGAACCCGGCACCTGATCTGCCAATCACGGTGCGTCTGGCAGCCCTGGCGCCGCTCCGGAGGGACGAATCCGCTGTGTTTTAGACCAGTTTTGTTACGCCTGGCACGGCCACGGGCCTCATCGGAACATCGCCCAACGCCATCTTTTCCGGGCTCAGGTCCAATTCGGAGGCTTGCATAAGCCATTCCCATTTCATAGCTCGTCCCGTATAAGCGCTCATGCGGCCCATAATCGCCGTCAGCGTACTTTCCGCGACCCGTTTGCCTTCATTGATCGGTTTGCCTTCCCGAACACTCGCGATCATGTCGGCGTATTCCTGGACCGCAGGATTGGGCGCCGGACCATCATATTGGAAGGGGTTTTCCCCCTCGATACGGACTCCGGCGAAGTCCACGTACGCCTTCCCTGTCGTGCCAACCAGTCGCAGGTCATTGCGAGTGCTGGTTCCGTCAATCTGGCTGCCCATATATTCGATGCGAACCCCGTTGGGGTATTCATACTCAGCAGCGAAATGATCGAAGACATTACCATATTCGGGAGCAGTGCGGACTTGCCGGCCACCCATGGCCATGCATTGATCCGGCGTTGACTGGAGGGCCCAGTTCAGCAAGTCCAGGTTGTGCACGTGCATTTCGACGATAAAATCCCCGGACAGCCAGGTCACAAAAAGCCACCTTCGAATCTGCCATTCCATGTCAGACCACCCAGGTTTGCGCTGCTTCTCTCTACGCCGCCATTCCAACATGCCGTCGCCGCATCGGATACACTGACCACCCAGGATTTCACCGATATCCCCATTGTGTATCCGTTCCATTACGGCCATTATGTGCCTCGCGCGGCGCATCTGCGTGCCAGCGACAATGGTCAAGCCCTTTTCTTCGGCCCGTTCGGATGTTTCGATAAACGACCGAACACTTACCGGATCAACGGCTACCGGTTTCTCCACAAACACATGCCTGCCCGCTTCCACGGCGGCTTTGAAATGCTCCGGCCGGAAGTACGGCGGCGTGGTCAGAATGACCATGTCCACATCGCAGGCAATCACTTTCTTGTAGGCGTCAAAGCCCACAAAGGTGGTTTCAGGAGTGACTTTATATATCTCATCAACGGGCAACTTCCTCCTCCTGAGATTTCTCTTGATTACTCCGGGGGCCGTGTCCACGTGGTCCTGGAAAAGGTCACCCATGGCCACAAGCTCGACGCCCTCAGACGACTCGGCACAGTCGATAATCCCCGCGCTTGTGCCGCGACCGCCGCATCCGACAAGCCCCACACGGATCCTGTCCGAACCCTGGGCATATGCGCGCCCCGAGCCCGATAAGAGCGATGCCGCCCCCATGGCCGCCGACGTCTTGATAAAATCTCTCCGTGAAACACCTCCCGAAATCGATTTCGTACCTGATACCTTTGTCATGATTAGCCCTTTCAATGGAGATTCCGAGTTGGCCTGTGTCTTACGCCAAGTGCACGAGGGCTCGTCGAAGACCTCGCATGGGATTCCGTCCCTTAGTCCCTCTCTCGGCCCATTATTGAGCCATCATGCCACTTTGTTCAAGAGCGATTGTACGAGTCGTCGCTGCTCGCCGTGACTGTTACCGTTTGAGGTGTTTGTCCGCGAAGTTCAGGTATTGTTGCCAGTCGTACTCGGTCAGATCATGCCCGCCGGTGCGGATGTGGTATGCGATGGTGTTCATGATCGGCTGGTCGAGAGGGGGCATGACCTCTGTGCGCAGACCATCGGCGCCCAATAGGCGGTAGACGGCATCGGCGTTCTTGGCCGCAAGGAATTCTCCACGTGGATCGGCCCATCGGTCCTTTTCAGCGCTGGCCACGTAAACCGGCCGAGGTGCAATCAGCGCAATCAGCATGTGCTGGTCGACCGGCAGCGCGTCTTCGTTGTCGTTATACTTGTTGAAGTTGTCGCAAAACCAATGCGGGAAGGATGTATTGATCCTTGCGACCGTCTCGCCGAACCGGCGCCGGCTCAGTGCCGCGCCCCCGCAACCGGAGTTGTTGGATATGACCATTGCAAAGCGTTGATCCTGTGCCCCCGCCCATAGCGCTGTCTTCCCCAACCGCGAGTGCCCCAGCACGGCCACGCGCCGATGATCAATGGCATCGTCGGTCTCGAAGTAATCCATTGCCCGGCTCAGCCCCCATGCCCAGGCGCCGATTGTGCCCCACTCGTCCGAGGCGGGCTCCGTCTGACCCTCCTTGTAAAACAACGGATGCACCCCGTTCTTGAATCCGTCGTCAAAATCGGGATCGAGATCGCCGCAATAGATGGTTGCCACGCCATACCCTCGGTCGAGAATCTTGCCGATCGGCCATCGTTGGGCGCGCTTGCCACGCGATTGCTCGGTGGCACGATGGTTGACGATGCCCATGTCCTTGCTGTCGGGCATCCACTGCATCGAAAGAGTGATGGCTGGGTCGGGATGGACCGAGTGGTTCCCAAAGAAGTTCAAACCGACAAAAGCAGGCACCGGCCTTGTCACGCCGTTGGGCAAAAAGACGAGAATATCCATCTTAGGGCCTTCCCTGTTGCCCGCGAAGCAGACGGCCACTTCCTTTCGCGTCGACTTCCCGCCGAGTGCCTCGTTGTCAACCGAAGTGAGTTCAAACGTCATCGCTTCCGGTGCTGCCGGGTTGCGCCCGTAAACGTGCGTTTCGAACAACTCCAAGATCTCCGGCCGCCGCTTGTTACGCCAGGTCTCAGCGTCGGCGACCTTGTCGCCGTTGGACATCACGAGAGGGTCCGGCAAGGTATACTCAGGGACCTCGGCCTCATTGTAATTGACGCGATCCGGTTCGGCCTGCGCAAGGCACAGGTTGACGAGCAGCAGCGGTGGCAGGCCTACGAGAGCTGCAGTGGGTCTTAAGGCATTGGCATTCATGAAAACACTCCTTTCGTCCTAAGGTTCACAGAGCGATGCAACACAGTTGTCCGCATCGATATGATTCTACCATCTCTCAGAGTTCTGGGGACAGTATACTCAATTGTTGACTTTCGGGCTTGGTGTGGGTAGCGTGGTCCCTATGCCAAGGATAGCACAGGTCGTGGCGCCGGGCATGGCGCATCATGTCACGCAGCGGGGCAATCGGCGCATGGAAACCTTCTTCTGCGAGGACGACTACGCGGTCTACATCCAGTTGATGGCGCAGTCGTGCGCGCGCCACAAGGTCGCGCTCTGGGCCTATTGCCTGATGCCCAATCATGTCCATCTGATCGCCGTGCCGGAAACGCCGGACGGGTTGCGTGGGGCCATGGGTGAGGCCCACCGGCGCTACACGCGCCATGTGAATTTCCGTGAAGGGTGGCGCGGGCACCTGTGGCAAGAGCGTTTCGCGTCGTTCGTGATGGATGAGTTAAGTATACTGTCCCCAGAATACCCCCCAGAATACCCCCTGCGCAAATACCTCGTACCTTCACGCTTCCTGTGAGGCCCTTCTTGAAGGCAAGCGTATCCGGCATTTGGTTGGAAAGAGCAGGACGAGAATCTCGTCCTGGCTTCGCTGCTGACGGGCGCCGCTCAAGAATTCGAGCTCGACTTTCTACGTGCCTGGGCGGCTGGTTGTTCCTCGGAGGCGTGGTCGCCAATATGTTTTCCAGCGTTGCTCGATGTTTGCGCGCCATGCCTTGGCGGCCTCGGTGAGGTCGGTGGTGATCTGGGGGAATTCGTCTTTGAGGTTCTTCTGCTCGCCCATGTCGAGTTCGAGGTCAGAGAGATGAACGGCGTCTTCGGGCGGGGCGCCCTCGACCAATTGCCCGTTGAGCACAAGCTTCCACTTGAACCGGCGGATGGCCGTCTGGTTGCCCTGTTCCCAGAATAGGTCCTCGTGGGGGCTCTCGGCGCCGTCGGCGACCATGGGCAGCACATTCAGGCCATCGAGCCGGTACTCAGACGGGTCGCCGCCGGCGGCCTTGAGAAACGTGGGGAAGATGTCCATGGCCGCGCCCACGGCTTCGAGCACCTGCCCGGCGGGGATGCGCGCAGGCCAGCTCATCAGGGCCGGCATACGGATGCCGCCGTCGTAGAGGCTGAACTTGTGGCCTTTGAGTTTGCCGGCACTGCCGCCGTAGTATGGGTCCCGGGTGCCGTCCAGCCAGTTTCGCGTCTCACGCGAGGGGCCGTTGTCGGACTGGAAGAAGATACAGGTGTTCTCGAGCAGGCCGTGCTGTTCGAGTTCCGCGCGGATGGCGCCGACACTATCGTCGACGGCCCCGAGCATGGCGGCCATGATCCGCCGGTCCCAGGGCAGGCCTGGAAACCGGTCGAGGTAGTTCTGCGGGGCGTGCATGGGGTAGTGTGGCGCGTTGTAGGGCACGTAAAGTAAAAACGGCTTGTCCGAGTCGGCCGCGCGGCGTATGAACTCGACGGCCTTCTCGGTGATCATCTCGGTGAAGTACTCGCCGTTTCGGTAGATTTCCCGGTTGTTTTCCCACAGGTCGTGGATGGGGTCCATTCCCTTGCGGGCCATGCCCCAGTAGAAGATGTGGGAGTAGTAGTCGATGCAACCGGCCATGAATCCGAACCATTCGTCGAACCCGTGTTCGTGTGGCCGGCATCCCTCGGCCAGTCCCAGGTGCCACTTGCCGAACATCGCCGTCTGGTAGCCCAGCTTCTTCAGTACCTCGGCGATGGTGGGCACTTCCGGCGGCAGGCCCGAGGCGGTGCGGTGCCCGGCGAGGATCGAGCGGACGCCGGCGTTGCCAGGGTAGCGGCCCGTCATGAGCGAGCCTCGCGAGGGCGAACAGACCGGTGAATTCGAATACCAGTCCGTGAACCGCACGCCTGATGCCGCCGTGGCGTCCAGATGCGGCGTTTTGAAATCCGTCGCGCCCATGCACGAGAGATCGCCGTACCCCTGGTCGTCGGTCAAGAAGATGATGAAGTTCGGTTTGGTCATGGCCTTGTGTCCCCTTTCTTCGACAAGGATAACAAGATTGACATGCTTAAAAAAAGATGGCCGAGGTTTACTGTTGCCGCATGCGGACCGTGCGGAGCCGGTTGATGGCGGCGACGATTTCGTACTTACGCGGCCGGGCGAAGTTGCCTGGATGGCGTTCGCGGCGGTGGAACGGGTCGAGGGCGTCGAGCCCTTCCGCGTCGAAGAATTGCTCGAGGGCGCCCACCACCGCGCTGAGGGTCGCCTTGCCGTCCATGAACCGTTCCGTCGCCAGATGGATAACGTTGCCGACGGCGCGGGTCTGGCTGATGTCAACCAGTTGCTCGACGTCGCGCAGGTCGATGTTGTCGTTGCCGAAACGGATGAGGTCGAGCGCTTCGGCCTCGATCTTCACATCGCGCCGCCCACGGGATGGGTCGAAACTCTCGGCCAGGGGTACCCGCGCGGTAGTCTTCACTAAGGGTTGCGCGATCTCGCTCTCGCGATGGGTGGTGTGCTCCTGGGCAACGCGTTTGGCTTCGGAAGTAACGTTCAGCGGCAGGTAGTCGCGCATCATGATGACCGTGTCGGCGGCGTCGAAGTAATCGCCGCAGCCGCCCATGACCAGCACCGTTGACACGCCCAGCGTGTCGTACAGCTCCCGGACGCGGTCGATGAAGGGCGTGATGGGCTCGTGTTGCTTGTGGACCAGGGCCTGCATACGCCCGTCACGCACCATGAAATTCGTTGCCGAGGTGTCTTCATCCAGCAGAAGCGTGGTTGCGCCGACCTCAAGCGCCTCGATGATGTTGGCGGCCTGGCTGGTGCTGCCGCTGGCGTCGTCGGTCGAGAAGGCCGTGGTGCTGCGGCCGTAAGGCAGGTTGCTGATGAACGGGCTGATGTCGACCCGCTCGACGCGACGGCCGTCCTCGGCGCGTATTTTGACCGCGTCGCGGGTGGCCACCACGTACTCGCGGCCATCGGCGGGTATATGTGGATAGACGCCGCGCTCGAGAGCGCGCAACAGCGTGGACTTGCCGTGATAGCCCCCGCCGACGACGAGCGTCACGCCCTTGGGTATGCCCATGCCGGCGGTCTGCCGCGACCCGGACACGGGGTTGGGCAGGCCGAGGGTGACGCGCAGCGACTCGGCTGACTGAAACTCCACGGCTTCGTCGCGCGACAGGGGCCGATCGCTCGCGCCGGTCTCGCGCGGTAGTATTGCGCCATCGGCAACGAAGGCCACGAGGTCCAGAGCCTCCAACTGGCTCCGGATATGCTCCTGGTTCTCGACGCACTCGACGA
>CAYRLQ010000260.1:0-6240 GCA_964425145.1 uncultured Nitrospiraceae bacterium | reverse complement strand
ACCAAAGACCAAGAACGACTGAATTAAGTATACTGTCCCCAGAATACCAGAATACAGTGTGCTAAATGAGGCTGGTGGAAAAGTACCGCTCGGCCCGGTCGGCCAGAACGGTGGCGATCACGACATCGGGGCCGAGTTGCGCGGCGATGCGTGTGCAGGCCCAAACGTTGGCGCCCGACGAGACGCCGACCAGCAGCCCGGCGTCTCGGGCCAGCCGACGCGCGGTGGCGATGGCGTCCTCGTCGGTGACCTCGACCACGCTGTCCACGATGGACGGATCGAGAACGGCCGGGACGAACCCGTCGCCGATACCCTGAATCTTGTGGAGGCCGGGTTCATGGCCCAGCAACGCCGATACGTTCTTGGGCTCGACGGCTACGATCTGGGTTGCGGGGTTGCGATCCTTTAGGAAGGTGCCGACACCTTGCAGCGTGCCGCCGGAACCCAGCCCTGAGACAAATGCGGCGACGTGATGGTCGAGTTGGTTCCAGATTTCCGGGCCGGTGGTAAGGTAATGAATTCTCGGATTGTCGGGGTTCTCGAACTGCTGCGGGACGTACAGGTTCCGGTCGGACGCGCGCATTCGTTCGACCTCGCGCACGGCGCCCTCGAGGCTTTCCTCGGCGGGTGTGAGCACCAGTTCGGTGCCTAGGGCCAGAATGATTTTCTTGCGTTCTTCGCTCATGTTTTCAGGCATGACGATGACCACGCGATAGCCCATCTGCGTGCCCACGAGCGCCACGCCGATGCCCGTGTTTCCCGAAGTAGGCTCGACGATGGTCATGCCCGCTATGAGCTCGCCGCGGCGTTCCGCTTCCTCGAGCATGAACTGCGCCACCCGGTCCTTAATACTCCCGCCGGGATTGAGATATTCCGCCTTGGCGAAGATACTCGCCCCGGTCATATCTTTCAAAGAGACGATGGGCGTGTTGCCGATCTGTTCCAGGACGGTGGATGCCTGCACGATTCGACCTCCTCGTATTTGCGTGAATTGCGACGCAGGGTATCGCCTGAGCCTCGTGCAAGTCAAGCCCATTTTCGAGCGGGGAAAAAGTGCTTTGCAAATCTTTAGCTATGATGTAAAATAATATTAGGGCCGGATGATGCAATATCGTTCATAATTTGGCCTGGGTATTGAGGCGGAAAGCCGGGTGAGTATGTCCAAGAAGCATCGGATTCTTGTTGTCGAGCGTACACGCACGTGGTACCGCGCGGTAACGCAGGCTCTCCCACGAGACGAGTATGAAGTAGTCGAGGCCTCTACTCCAAGAGTTGGACGAAAGAAAGTCGCTATCTCCTCACCTTCGCTGGCCTTGGTCAGCACCGACTACGAAAATCAGGACGCTTATCCATTCTGCACGGAGCTTGCAGGCAATGGCGTCGCGGTCATCGTCTTAGAGACATTCCCGTCCAAGTACAAAGTGGTTAAAGCAGCCCGGCACGGGGCCCTCGATGTGCTGATTCCGCCCCCACAAGCAGACTTGATAGTGTCCCGAGTCCGTAAAGCGCTGGTTAAAACAGGGAAAGCCCTTCCCCAACCCCATGAGGCGCCCAAAATCCAGATTCCTGGGCATACGAAAGACCCCCGCAGCCGTGTGGAGTATGTGCTTAAGAAAGCACAGGACATAGTTGCGTTACCCCACGCTGTCAGTGCGGTCCTTCGGCTCTGTGCGCAGCAGGATACGGGTGCGTCAGATGTTTTGGTCCCTGTTAAGTCTGACGGCGCCATCACGGCTCGCGCTCTTCGCTACGCAAACGTGGTTAGCCAGGCCAGCTTGCACCAGATCACCGACCTTCAAGCTGCAATCGCACGTCTTGGCATGAGAGCAACCGCAAATATGGCGCTCACTCAGTCCGTGTTCAATATGTTTGAGAGAGAGGGGGATACCTTCGGTTTCGACCGGACGGAGTACTGGGTCCACTCTCTGGGCACGGCCTGTTGCGCGCGTGCCCTGGCCGCCTCCTTATGGGACGAGATCGATCCTGATGATGCCTTCCTGTCGGGGCTTTTGCATGATGTTGGCAAGATGCTGCTCGACGAATATCTTCCACTGGAGTACCAACAAGCGGTGAAGGACGCCAATATGGAAGGGACTCCTGTCCGGTTGGGAGAGCTTAAGCAGTTTAGGGTCGACCATACCTACGTCGGCGCTCAAATAGCGCAGCACTGGCGGTTGCCGGAGCATGTCCGCCGGGCTATTGCAGACCATCACAAGTATGAGAATCTGTTGAAAACAGAGGAGCCAGGCACACCTGAGGAGCGTGATCTCCTGGCAATAACCCGATGTACCTGTCTCGCCAATCAACTTGCCAAGGCGTTTGGATTCGGTAATGCGGGAGATTCTCTGGTCGAGACTGAATCGCTGAACCTGTGGAGCAAGTTGGACGGTGTAAATTTGGACTTCCCAAAGCTGTATTCAGGTTTGCGTGATGATCTAGGTGAATTTCTCGATTTGCTCGAGATTTCGTCTGATGAGCTTCGCTTGGAATTTGGGGAATCCGGTTCCGAGCGTGTACTCCTTTGTCTTCCAGAGGAAGAACCACAGTACCGGATTCCTCTCGAGGCCTTCTTTGCTCATCTCGGATGCTCCACGGTGACACGACCTACGCTTGAGCACACACCCGAGGAAGGTGCGCCCTTTGCCATGGGTGTTACCAGTGTTTCCGGGACCCTTGACGATGTAAAAAAAGCCGCGGACATGCTCATTCTCCAAGTGCAGCGCGGGGTCGTGTTCACTGACTGCCCAGGAGTCACCAGTGAACCTCTCAAGCTAAATGATAAAATCACGGTCGTCCGCCGACTGCTTGATTTCCATGTTCTTAATGAACTCGTGGGCGAGACTCTATCCCCTTCTGATTCTTCATCTTAAGCGTTGACCTGCACCGTGGCTGTGGTGCCTGTTCTACTCTATCCCAACCCCGATACTTTCCCCCGGCAAGAGTGCGTACCGCAGTTGGTGTCGGGACAGAATTAATCCCAGATGTTAGCTTTGAAATAAACCGCAAAAGAGTCGGGGCCTGCGTCAAATTTTGGGGTTTTTGTCATGAGGCGCGTTGTTCCCGGAAATCTTCGTATCTTCGTGAGAGCTTGGCACACCTCAGAGCGAGTATGGCGTTGGCGCCGCGAACGTAATGACGAGTGGGCGGCGGACTGGGTGATAGAATACGCAATTCCCTTGCGCGTCATTGCGAGGAGCGAGCGAAGGGAGCGACGCGGCAATCTCTTTAGGCACAGTGGCTTAACTCAGGCGAGATTGCTTCGCTTTCGCTCGCAATGACGGGTAGGTTGGATTTGGCTTATTGGCGCACCTCGGGCCTGCGTCATATTTTGGGGTTTTCGTGCGGCGCGTTGCTCCCAGTATTCTTCTGTTCGGTTTGAGAGGGTGGCGCATCGCAAGGCGATGATGGCGTTGGCTCCGCGGACGGTCCATTCCATTCCGGATTGTTTGAGCCGTTGTCCGATGACGGTTTTGCATCCGGCTTCGATGACCCCCGAGCCGATGAAGAGGCCATGGGCCTTGAATAGGGCGTAGCGCATGTAGTCTTTGTTTTTCTCGAAGTAGCTGATCTGGGTGCGTGCAAAAGAGTCGATGCGACATGCTTTCCCGAGGCTTATATGATAGGATCATCGGAAGAATCATGAGGGTCAATGTCGGGACTGTGTTCAAACAATTGCCAATAGCGTGCAACGCCCTCTGCCTGGCGCTGGTTGTGCTGGCAGGGTGCGCTACGACGCCAGGTGATGAGGCCAAGGAGGCCGGTGTGGCCGATCCGCGTCCGCGGGGCGCGCTGATGGAATCGGCCGAGCGGTTGCGCAAGGCGGCGCGTCAGGACCCGGAGAACGCCGAACTCCACTATCAACTGGGCAATGCCCTGTTTGACCTGGCACGGTACCAAGAGGCCGCGACGGCCTACGAGACGGTTCTGCGCCTCGAGCCCGACCATGCCCGCGCCCATACTAATCTTGGGCTTTGTCTGAGGCGGCTGGGCCGAATTAACGAGGCCATTGGACAATACCGGACTGCGCTTACGATAGAACCCGATGATGCGACGACGTTGCAGAACCTCGTCTTGGCCCTTAGGGCCGCGGGGGACCTCGAGGGCGCCCTCGCACAGATGGAGCGCCTGGCCGAGCTTCGGCCGGACGATGTTCGGGTGCAATCGGGCTTGGCGAATGCCTTGTTCGCATTGGAGCGGTACGCGGATGCCGCCAACGCTTATAAACGTGTAATTCAGCTCGACCCGGGCGTTCCCGGCGATTATTACAATCTCGGCCTGTGCTATTACTCCTTGGAGGATTGGGACCAGGCCCTGACGGCCTGGCTGACCGCTCTGGTCCATGATCCCAGGGACCTCAAGGCGCACAAGGGGCTGGCTGTGGTATACTGGAGGCGAGGTGATTACGCCCGCGCGTGGGAGTTCGTTGCCAAGGGCCGATCGCTCGGAGTTGCTTTCGACCCGAAGTTCATCATGGCCCTCGAGAACGACTTAGGCCAACGCGGGCCGGGATAATCGGCAAGGGTGTAGAGGCAGGGTCACGCTCCTGCGTGACCGAAAAGGCCGGTCGAGCAGGAGCTCGACCCTGCCTGCTGGAGCTCGACCCTACCTGGGGGTGTGTTATGCGGCGCCAGCGCGAGGTTCTGGAGGCGCCGCCGGGGACCGGGCTCAGAGGAGAAGAACCATGGCTGCTCGGACGAGAGTATTTCTGCTCGCGCTGGTTATCGTTTGTTGCGCTGGGTGCCCCGATCTCTTCCTCAGGTTCACAAGCGCGGATGTGGCCAACCAATTGGGCTGGAACGGCCTATTTGGGCTGGCAGTGGATGAAGGGACGGAAGGTGAAGGCGAGCCGCGCGAGGTGGTCGAGCCCGACATTATCCGGCTGGCGGGGAACCTTCTATACGTGCTCAACCAGTATCGTGGCTTGACGCTCGTCGACCTGGACGCGCAAGCCATCGTTGCCCAGGTGCCCACGTATGGTTACCCACGCGATCTGTACATCACGGCGGATCGAGCGTATGTACTGGTGGCCTACGCGAGCGAATACACCATCGAGGGAAACACGGTGAGTTTCGACACCCAGGCCCGGCTTTATGTTGTCGACATCAGCGATCCCCCCCAGGCGAGGGTTCTTGGCGACCCCTTCGACCTCGAGGGGGACTTGGTCGACAGCCGGCTCGTGGGCGAGGTGCTCTACGCAGTGTGCGCCGAGTACGAATGGTATTGGACCGACTGGGGAGAGGGGGAAGAGGTGGCCGTAGCGACCAACTTCCTGAAAACGCAGACCTCGGAGTCCTGGGTTACAAGCGTCAATGTGGCCGTTCCGAACCACATCTACCAGGCGGACCAGATTTCCTTCGCGGGCTATGGCAATGTTATCCACGCGACCGATACAGCCATCTTTGCGGCCGCGCCGGACTGGAGTTGGTGGGAGAGCGGGAACAGCACAACCATTACCTACGTGGATATCAGGGACCCGGACGGCGACATGGCCGTCTGCGGTTCGGTAGAGGTGGACGGCTACGTGGCGGACCGGTTCGAGATGGACGCGTACGACGGTGTCCTACGCGTGGTTTCAAGCGGTTGGTGGGGCGACCCGCGCGTGTACATCACCACCATTGACCTGGCCGACCCGGATAACCTCGAGACGCTCGGCCGCTACGAACTCGAGGATGCTGTCGGGGAGATGCTGTTTGCCACCCGGTTCAATGGCGACCTCGCGTACATTGTCACGTTCTTTATGGTGGACCCCCTGTTCGTCGTAGACCTGTCCAACCCGAGCACGCCGGTGGTCGCGGGCGCACTCGAGGTGCCCGGCTGGTCCACGCATATCGAGCCCATGGGTGATCGGCTTATCGCGCTGGGTGTGGACGATACCGAAGGGAGGCGGGTCTGTGTGAGCCTGTTCGACGTTTCCGATCCGGCGCGTCTGTCCGATCCGGATTTTCAGGGCCTGGTCGACCGGGTGAGTTTCGGTGAAGACTGGACTTGGTCCAGCGCCTACAGCGACGTGAAGGCCTTCACGGTGCTTGATGGGCTGTTGATCGTGCCCTTCAGCGGCTGGAGTTCTGCGTCTGGCGGCTATGATCGGATGCAATTCATCACTTATGACGAAAACGACCTCGACGCGCGCGGCACGGTTGATTTGGAAGGGAGTATTCTCCGATCGCTCGAGTACAACGGCATGTACTACGGGGTAACCACCGAGCAACTGGCTACCATCGAGGCCTCCGACCTGGATCA
>CAYRLQ010000259.1:0-6271 GCA_964425145.1 uncultured Nitrospiraceae bacterium | reverse complement strand
GAACTGACGTCTCTTCACTTCCCCTCCCTCATCATGTGCCCGTCTACCCCCGGTTCGCGTCGAGACCCTGGTCCAGTGATTCCCTCTCAGTGCATTGTGCACTGTGCACCGTTTCGGTGGCGTTCGTGAAAGCCTGGTCGTCATCGTGTTCCTAATCCAGGGGTGTGCCGTCCTGGGTCCAGATGGTCAGGTTGGTCATGTCGCGCTGTTTGCCCTCGAGCTTGCTGGCCAGGCCGCCGACGAAGAAGCCGGAGAGGAACATGATGACGTTGGCCAGGAAGCCCGTGTAGTAGTTGTCGGTGTTGAGCCACGCGCTGGAGGGTGCGTCCCACCATTCCAGCGTGACGCCGCCCTTCCAAATGGTAAAGGCCGTGGTGAGAATAATGCCCCAGAGAATGGCGCGGCCGTCGCCCCAGGTCGTGAAGAAGCCTAGCATGTAAATGCCGAGCAATCCGCCGCCGAGGAATGCGGCGATAATGATGCCCGTGTCCTGGAACGTCTTCTTCTCCAAAGAGTCGAACCAGACCGCAATGACCAGCATCAGCACGGAGGCGACGATGGCGACTGCTCGCGCGACTAAGAGATAGTGGTGTTCATCACGGCCCTTGGCTAGGTGGCGGCGGTAGATGTCCACCACGGAAATGGTCGAGATCGCGTTGATGCTCGAGTCGAGGGACGACATGGCTGCGGCCAGGACCGCCGCGATCACCAGGCCGGAGATGCCCGGCGGCAGGCATTTCAGCACGAAGTAGGGCAAGATTTGCTCGGCCTCCTTCCCGTTGGCGCCAACCAGAATCTGGAAGGCCGTCTCGTCGGGAAACTGCTTGAAGAAGACGTACATCGCCGTGCCCAGAAACATGAAGTACGTCCAGATCGGCACGCTCGACGCGCAGCAAATCCACATGGCCTTCCGGGCTTCTCTGGGGGATTTCGAGGCGCAGTAACGCTGGATTACGTTCTGGTTGCAACTGTACTCGCCGATCCAGGTGCAGAAGCCCAGCAGTAGCATCATGAGGCCCGTCTTGCGCCAGAGCGACGGCGTCCATCGGACCGGCTCGAAGGAGAGTACCTGGTCGAAGGCCGTCTCCTCAGCCTGAAAGGCGACGTTGCTGTTCACGGCCACTTCCGCCGCGCGGAATTTCCCGTCCGCCACAGCCACTCGAAAGATTTCGGCGAGTCCGCCCGGCAGTTGGTGCACAATATAGAACAGACAGAGGAGTCCCCCGAGAACCAAGACGACCGTCTGCACCACGTCAGTCCACACCACGGCCTCAATGCCGCCCGCCACCGTGTAGAAAGACACGAACGCGCCCCCCAGGAGGATGCACCACAGGGAGGGCAACCCCGTGAGTTCGTGTATGAGCAGGGACAACAGGAACAGCACCGTGCCCAGTCGCATCATCTGGCCGATGATGAAGATGATGGCGGCGTATACCCGCGTTTTCGGACCGAAGCGCTTCTCGAGATACTCGTAAGCGGAGGTCACCTTCCCGCGGCGGAAGAACGGCAGAAACCACCGGGACGCGATAACTATGGCGAACGGCAGCATGAAGCACGGCATCACCCGCAGCCACGCCGTCTTGTAGGCGTCCCCCGGATAGGCCATGAACGAAATCGAGCTGATCGAGGTCCCCACCATCGACAGTCCGACGACCCATCCCGGGAAGTTGCGGCCGCCAACGAAGTAGTCTTCCGTGTCCTTGTTCTTCTTGGCGAAATAGATGCCCGCCAACGTGATGCCACCGAAGTACAGGCCTACCACGATGAGGTCCAATGGTCGGAAATTGGCGTTCATGACCCCTCTCTGCTCATGACGAACAAGGGCGCATCCTAGCAGTTTTCGCCAGGGGAGGCACAATGCGTCGGCCCTCTTGGCCGCCGGACCCGGCAAAGGATGGCAAACAGCCCGGACACCATATTGCGCCGGTGAGGCGCTGGATGCCAGTGCGCGAAGAATCTTACAGGCGCTCGTGGGATGCGGCGCCTGATCTTACCGGGCAACTCCAAGGAATGCGACGAAACGGCGTGCCAGCGCGGGTAAAGCACATTAAAACAAGGTTTGCGCAAGGCAGCAATCCGCCCGCTCAGTTGCGGCGAGGTTTGATGCGGGGGAAGTATAGCCAGAGATGACCGAGGTCGTCGTCTTCGCCGAAGAAGACCTGACCGTCGCGGCCGGTTACGGCGTCGCCGAACACGTATCCATAGCGTCGCCTCTCGATCACGGAGACCGCCACACCGATGTCCGTGAGTTCGTGCGCGTCGGTATCGTAGCAGAAGAGCCTGCTGATTTCCTCCCCGCATGTGCCGAACACACGGCCGTCGAAGGTTGCTGCCATCGGCCCCACCGGTGCGAGTCTCGTGCGCCCGAGGCACTTGCTAAACCCGCGTTCTTCCGTGAATGCGAAGAGGTTCCCTTCGGCATCGGCGGTATACAGCGTTCCGTCAACGCGATCGCGGGCCCATATCAGGGAGACATTGTCCCAGGAACCAGGTGGGAGTTTGACGTCTTTGCGCATCACGGCTCCGGTCGTCGCGTTGCAGCGCCACAGATGGTTCCCCTCGTCGAGGCCGAAAGTGCCTCCCTTTGAACCGACGCCCAATCGCCCGGCCCCCAAGAGCTCGCACATGACTTCCACTTGGCCACTTTCCAAATCTACACGAAATAGATGCGTATCTGTAGTGCCTATCACAAATCGCCTCGAGAGGTCGGTCACCGCGTGGACGATTCTCTCGCACTTGCCTGCCTCGCCGAGGTCTTCAAAGGGCTGGCGCGAGAAAGCCCATTCCTGGATGAGATCGAAGGGCAGGGGCTGGAGCTTATGGCGCAGTATGCGCCCGCCGCCCGGTCCATTGACGCACGCCACGAAGTACTCTTGCCCGCAGCAGATGGCGGCGCAGTGGTCGGCGCCTTCCACCGTGCCCATGTCGAAAACGATGCCTGTAACGCCGTTGAACATGCCCACGAACACGTGCGTCAGCCTGCCGCTCGTGCCGCCGTATACAACACCGTCGGCGGTCGCATCCAGAGCGGTGATGTGGCTTTCGGCGGCAGTGATGGGGGTCGTGGCGCCGGGAAAACAGAGTGGGAAGGCGACCATAACGCCTTCCTTGACAAACGTTCCGTGAACGATCTCGTCGATGACGGCCTTCTTATCGTCAGAGGAAGTCATTCCATTCGTCCTCCCGCCTAGCCCCACATCCTGAGCGGCAAATGCGCGTTTTTCTTCTTCCTGTCAGCCGGCATATCGATCTTGAACAGGCCGACAGGCTTTTGCCCCACATGGCCGAAGAAAAGGTCGCCGTTGCAATCGACGGCGCCGCGTGAAACGTAATTCGCGAATCCGTCCGGCCGCTCAAGCACGGCGACCTCCTCGCGCTCGAGCGTGTGGGGGTCCATCCGCCAGACAATCCCCTCGCGCTCCTTGTGACCCCCCGGCAGCGGATTGTACACCGGGTCTCGCCAGCGCGAGGCGACGTAATAGAGTTGGCCGTCACCGGCAAACACGAGGCCGCCCACATGATCAATGAAGGTGCTGATTGGCACCGAGGGATCGCGTTTTTGGGAAAGCGGTCCGAGGTCTTCTACTCGCCCCCATTCGCCCTCGGTCGGCCAGATGCGCATCAGGCGCGCGTCGGCGATCCAGTTTACGGCATAGATGCATTCCTCATGGGGGCTGGCCACTGCGTCATAGAAAACGGAGTGCCAACCGGTCTGGAATGCCGAATTGTGTGGCAAAACGCAGGGCGAGGTCTCCAAGCGGTCTTTCTCGGGATCATAGCGGACCAAGTGGCCGTAATCGTTCGTCGTCCAGACGCGATGTCTGGAGTCCAGGAACAATACCTGGGCGTTGACAGAGCCGATGCGACCGATGTCGCGGCGCCGTCGCTTCTTGATTTCATAGATGATGAAGTGGTCCCGCGGGTAGCTCAGGGCATAGAGCAGCCCGCGCTCTTCATCGTGCAGCAGGCAGCGGCAGCCTTCCTTCGGAATCAGCGTGTCCCACCAAAGGACTTCGTCGGTCTTGGTATCGAAGGCCAATAGCCCGCTGCCACGAAAACAGCGCTTAGGATCGTGCCACGAGCGCCAGGGCGAGTACGCCGGCTCGTCGATAGGTGGTCCTGACAGGTGAGTGGCCATGTACAGCATCCCATCTGACAAGGAAGGAGCGAAACTGTAGTGGATCTTGCACTGGGTCGCGCGACCTGAATCGCCTGGGTCGTCGACGGCTTTATCAACGTCTAAGATGTAATCCAGCACACCGCTCTCAGCGTTATAGCGGACGACCTTGACGATCCCTCCCGGCACAGTCTCGGCACACGCGGCGGCGTAGATTCTGCCGTCCGGTCCGACCGACAGGGACCAACAAGAGTCCGAATCGGGATGTTCAGTAAACTGATACCAGGTAACTTTGTAGCACATTGCTTTTCCCGCCTTTACCCTCACTCTCGAACCGACATTTCTGACTCTAGCGAATCTTGATGCGATCGGTCAACACGATGCAAGCTTGACACCCGACGGGACTCTTGCTTGCGTCCTCGCGATCCCCGTGTTATGGTTGGCGCTTGGAAGACGCGGAGAGGGCCGGTTTTGTGTTTCCAAAAGCGCTGCTTGGATGTATACCGTGCATCGTATTGTTCGGCGTCGTCTTCGCCGGAAGCGCCACCGCGAGCGGGGACCTGCTATTAGACCATGAAGTCGTCCTGGATGAGGAAGGGCGCCTGCTCCCGTGGACGTCTCTGCACGCAATCATTGTGGAGAGCATGAATTTCGTCGTGCATTGTCCGACCCATCCGACGCGGTTCGGTGCGGACCCGTGGTACCTCATCACGTCGAAGTTGAACGAGGACGGGACCTTTCGCCGCAACCAGAACAACCAGGGCAGCAACGCCTACTACGCCGTGGAAACGCTGGCCCGGTACTATGCCTACACGGGCGACCGGCAGGCTTTCAACGGGGTACGGCTCCTCGTGGACCGGGTGCTGCATTACCACACGCCGGGGGATTGGGCCTGGCCCAACGTGCCCCGGACGCAGGACGACACACCGGACGGCGAATACACGGATGAATGGTCGGGGGTCGACAAGATGTGCATGGTCGGCCTGGCCTATATCCGGTTGTTCAAACTCACGGGTGAAAGTCGGTACTTGGACGCGGCCCGGGCCTTGGCCCAGACCGTCGCGGCGCACGTAGCGGACGGCGACGCGGAACGTTCCCCGTTGCCGTTCCGGGTCAATCTGCGGACCGGGGCGGTGTTGGACCCTTACACAGCGAGCATGATCTTCCCAGTCCGGTTTTTCGATGCGCTCACGGAACTGGGTTACACGGCAGGGGGCCGGTATCCCGCCGTACGCGACGCACTCCTGGACTGGATCGTCCGCTATCCCCTCGTGAACCATCGGTGGTCGGGGTATTACGAGGACGTCCAGCCGAATCATGAAAACCTGAACCAGCACATCCCCGTGGAGACGGCCCGCTACATCCTTCGCCACCCGGAACGCGTGCCGCGGCATCTCGAACACGTGGCCGCGTTACTCACCTGGGTGCTGCACCGGTTCGGCCAGACCCAGCGCTACGGGGCCCCCAGCATTCGGGAACAGGACGTCTGCTTCAAGGAAATGAGCAGCCACACGGCGCGCTACGCGTCCGTGCTGGCCCGCTGGGCGGCCGAGACGGACGACACCGCACGGCAAGCCGAGGCCCGGGCCGCCCTCGCACTGGCCACATATTCCGCCTGCAGCAAGTATTCCCGGGACGGCCGGGCAGTAAACTACGTCGGGATCGGTTACGTGAATCCCTGGTTCTCCGACTCGTATTTTGACTATCTGCCCCACCTGCTTGACGGGATGGCCGCCCTGCCCGAGTTGGCTCCGGCCGACGCCAACCATATCCTCGGCTCGGACGGGACAGTTGTAGCCGTGACGTACGGGCCCAAGCGCATCGAATACCGGACCTTTGAACCGACCGGGTCCGAAACACTCCGGATTACGTTCACGCCGCGTGTGCTTGCCAACGGCCAAGACTTGGACCCGTCCCGGTGGCGCTTCGGCGCGGTCCACGGCGCACCAGGGGCGTTGCGGATTCATCGGGACGGGGAAACCCAGATCGTCCTTGAGGCCATCCACGGCCGCCGTGATGCTGCCGAGGCGGAGGCCGAGCGTTAGCGCTAATCCTGAATTCTGGGGACAGTATACTTAAGTCAGTCGTTCTTGGTCTTTGGCCCTGGTTTTCGCTTCCTCAGGAAACGGCGCAGTTGCGATTCAAGACGCGCAA
>CAYRLQ010000258.1:0-6281 GCA_964425145.1 uncultured Nitrospiraceae bacterium | reverse complement strand
TCACGGTGGTCCCGTACAAAAGGGCGAAAAAGGGGTAGAGACCCGACCACGAGACGCCGAACACGCGCCAAATCAGTGCGGCGCTCCCCAACAAATACAGATGAAAATATTGGTATTGGTACGGGATCAATTCCGCCATCCCGGGGGCGGCGAAATACTTATCCCAGTCGAAGTGCGGGTCGAAATACGGACCGCGCGGCGCCACGTCAAGTGCTTCGGGCAGGTCCTCGCAGCAGAGGCAATCGGACCGTTGGTACAGGAAGTCCTCCAGGTCGGGCGCCTGGGAGAGGGCAGGATTCTCGTAGCCACGGCCGCAGGCCCACATGGCCGCCGGGCCGAAGATAGGCTGCCAGAATTGCGGTCGGCCGCCCCAGGTAAAAAGATACGTGATCCCGACTGTGGCTGCCACGATAAACAGTACCACCGCGATCATGGCGTCGGGGGGGATGCGTGACAGCGTTTTTTTCACCTTGTTCAGATTCACTGTGTCCCACTCACTTGCCCGAGTCCGCGACAAACCACAGAATAGGAGACACAAGCCAAAAAGGGACTGACCCTGTTTTGCCCAGGCTCTTCGCCCTTTTTGGAGAATTATTATATTTAGCAAACAACACCAACAAAGAACCCTATTTTACGAGAGATATACACAAGGCCCTCCGCGTGCAAGGGGAAGGGTGGAATAGGTTTAATTTTGCAAAAACGTGCCCGTGCCCGTGCCCGTGCTCGTGCTCGTGCCCGTGCTCGAAATACGAAAAACGTGCACGAGCACGCGCACGAGCACGGAAGCTAAAGCCGCTCCCTTTCCCACTATAGCCACACTGGGTGAGCATGCCGGTCTCGAGCTCGAGCAGCACCGGCTCGAGCGGCTCCACGGTGAGCGGCATCGCTACGTCTGTATTGTCGAACAGATTTACGGCGCGGCGTATCGGTGCCTCCGTCTCGAGCACGATTCGCTTCGCATCGCGTGTGAAGTTGATGAGGCTGGCCAGCAGCTTGCCGTCGTGCTCGACCGCGCGCAGATTCACGCCCCAGGTCGGCTCGCCGTACACGCCGTTCAGCCGGACAGGCCGGGCGCAGTGCGTGGCCTCGAGCAAGCCGTTCAGAATGTCCCGGTAGGCCTGTGGAGTGAGGGGGTCGGGGTAGACCACGAGGCGGCCGTTGCCTTCTTGTTCGAGCCCGCCCTGCCGTGCGTGGCCGTACTCGTCATGCGTGAAACACGAGCCGACGGCCATCACCGTGCCACCCTCCCGGATATATTTGCCAAACGCCTCGAGCACGCCGTCCGGGATGTGCGCCGCGCGTGGCACCACCACCAGCTTGTACTGTTCGAGCTTACCCGCTTCCGCCTGGCGCTCGGTGACGATGTCGCAGAGGGCGTCGGTGAAATAGGCCCCTTCGAATGCGGCCTTGGCCTGGTCCGTGTGATCGGCCGAGGGCAGCAAGGATGAATAGGAGTAGAACAGTGCAAGGTCGGCCCTGGCGCGTTGCAGCGCATAGACTTCCTCGGCGAGCCGGTTTAGGTCGAGCGCGACCCGCCCTAACGCGCGCACGCAGTTAGCCCGGGTAAGGATGTTCTCGGCGAGGTCACCGCCTTGACCACGGTCCCACACCCACATGGTGGACGCGCCCTGGCCGTGTATCGCCTGGTGCCAATGCGCCAGGCGGATGTGCTGCGCTGGGATGTGCCGCGGGTCGCCGTCCGCGATGAGATGGTTCTCCGAGTTGAAGATCGGGCTGTCCGGGGCGGTGCAATGTTGCAGCGTATAATTGATCGCCATCGTGAGCCAGCCGACCTTGTACGGGTTTGGCTGCTGGCCGTAGAACGCATACCAGCAATCGTTGCCGGCGACGCGGCCGATCTGGTTGAAGTCCTCGAAATTGATGCCTTCCTCGAATCGCCCCGGGTCCTCGAAGGCGAGGGACATGACTTTGGCGTGCACGGGCAGCTTAGGGTCATATTCGTGGACCATGTCGCGCAGCATTTCGTGAAAAGCCCGAAACCGGTCCTGGTTGAACCGGCACCAGTCAAAGAAAAGGGCGTAGCTGCCGCTGATGTCCTCGGGGATGGGCACTTCTTGGAAGCTACTGAAATCGGTTCCGTAGCAGGTGTTCATGGCTTCGACGGTCCCGTGCAGGTCCTCGAGCCACTTGCGAAACTCCCCCCGCTCGTAGTCGCACTTGCCCTTGTACTGCGGCTCATTGCTCAGGCAGATGCTGTGCAGCGCGGGATGGCCGGCGATGAGCGGCATCAGCGCGTTCAGCCATTTCTCCATCACCTCGCGAGTGCTGGGCGCCTCGATGCAATACTTGAGAAACCCGTGGCCGCAGAGAGCGTGCGCCGGGTCGCTGTCCCAGGCCCATTGCGGGAAGTAGTGCGGGGAGATCAGCAGGTTTACGGCGACATTATGCTCCGCGGCGGCGTCGAGCCATTGCACGACCTGCGCGCCAATCGCATCCTCATCGACCGTATCGGGGTCGGGCAGCGCATTGCGCGGGCCCATTTCGATCTGGACGATGTTCAGCCCATAGTCGGTGAGGATGGGGATATCGTGGCGGACCTGGCCGAAATGGCCCACACCCGTGAAAAATACGGGCCGGCCTGTTTGCCGGAAGGCGCCGTCGCGTATTGACAGCGACCCCGTTTCGTACTGGGGCACGCGGAGGTCGCGCGCGGGGTCTTCAAGCGGCTCCGCAGCGGCGGCCAAGGCGGTCCTGCATAGGCGCTCGAGGAACGTCGCCGTCTTCAGCCCGCGGATTTTATGCGCCGTCGCCGCCTCGGCCACGTCCTCGCGAATGTACCGGAGAAAGCTCTCGATGACGCGGGCATCCACCTGCGGATAGGCGAGTTGCAGGCCCATCTGCCTGCCTATGTCGATGCGCTGTTCGAGCATGGTCGAGTTCCTCGCGGTCTTGTCGAGACGGCACGCCAAGCTCTCGAGGTCTGACAGCAGCACGGCACGTGCCTTGGCCACCGACGCCAGGAAAGCCTCCGTATCGGCGTCTTGGTATGCCTCCATATCCAGTGTTTGCATGGCATCGTGGACGAGGCCCTCCCAGTGGGCAGTCTCTTCGGGGGGGACATACGGCGCGTCGGACGTCGCCGCATCGAAGTCCCCGAGCAGCGTACGGAGCGCTTCGACCATCTCTTCGCTCGCCTCGGAAACGAGATACGCTTGGTACAGCGAGCCTAAGCCGGGCCGGTTGATCGCGTAAAGCGCCACAGAAACCGCCTCGCCGGGCTCGGCGTTCTCCGTGAGCACAAAATCACCGTCGGCCCACATGAACTGCTGTTTGAACACACCGTCGACATATGCCCCGGCCTCGTTGTCCACACCCACTTTCAGGCGCACGGCCGCGCCCTGTGTGGCGATGCCGTTGATCCGCTCGGGGATCGTGACGGCCTTGCGGAACCAACACGTCGAATCGTGCGGCCACCACTTGAACCCGATATCGACGGGCTCCCAATCCGAGTCGTCGAAGTCCGGCGCCTCCGCGCCGGGCACTTCCCCCAGTTTCCACAACCAGCCATGCACATCCGCCGACAAGAGCGATTCGAGACCCTCACGCGTCACCTCCGCCCACGTTGTTACGGCGAACATCGAAAACATCGCAACCACTACGAGCCACCTTCGACACCTCATTGGGACACCTCCTTTGTTCTGCTGAATGGATTATTGAGCATTATCCCAAATTCTCTCGCCAATTAAAACGAAGGAACAAGGATTTCCAGGATATTTCAGGATAATACGAACACATCCTGTCCATCCTGAATATCCTTAATGAAAAAGTCGGGCATCCAAGAGGGCATCATTAGGGAAAGAATGGGCGGAAAAGAGGTCGGCCCCTCTGCGTACCTCTGCGGGCTCGGCGTCTCTGCGTTTTGTGCCTTCAACGCGGAGGCGCGGAGGCACGCAGAGGGGCACATCAAATCCAAAGAACTTACGCAGATTTTGCAAAAGACTTTGCAAGAACGACTCGTTCAAGATCATCTCATAGATAGAAGGGTAGCTTTTAGCTGAAAGCTACTCCGGGCTCCCCCCTTCCCACTCAAGACAGAGGGGATGTGTGTCTATACATACTTAGGAGGAGACACGATGGAGCTCTACGGAAGGAAACTCACGGTACGCCAGAAAGAGTGGCGCAAAATTATCATTATTATTATATTACACGGCAAACAACACCAACAAAGAACCCTATCTTACGAGAGATACACGCAGGACTCCTTCATGGCAAATAGAGGGTTAGCTATTAGCTGTTAGCTGAAAGCCGACAGCTACCGGAGCGGAAATGAAAAGGGCGCACACAGCGGACCTGGAGTATCCCAATGACCCCAGGACGCTGTTATTTGCGCCTAATACAATAGACAGGTGGGCAGGAGAGGAAGGCGCCTGGCCCCTGCCAGGCCGTGCACACGAAGAGGACCCTCGCGTAAGACACGCCTATTGCCGCCTGGTTCGTGCCATTCATAGTGAGGCCCGCAGAGCACTCCCCGATACTGAGCTGATGTGCTATATGATGGTCTATATTCGCGGAATGAGCGCTGAGAAGGTAGCGGAGGGCCTGGAACTGGAACCTAGCTCGGTAAGGTCCGCTCTTTCACGGGCCACATCCAAATTAAAGGCAAACCATGGTCATTTCCGTACGGAATGGCTTAAGTTTGAGGCAGAGCGGAATAGATATTATGGGCGTCAGACACCGCCTCAAAGGTCCACAATTGCCCAGCGTAGAGATGGAATCGGGGGGTCGGCTATTTCGCCGGGGAACGTCCATGAAGAAACTTGACCCCCTTTGGATGGATGGTTGAGGGCCTCTGCGGGCTCGGCGCATCTGCGTTTTGTACCTTCAACGCGGAGGTGCAGAGGGCGCAGAGGTCCGCACAGGGGTGTGTGATATTCCCTCCCCTTATACCTGGACAAGGAGAGTATGAGTATGCGCAAATCAGCGCCTATTAGGGCTAAACATCGTCGTACGAGACGGCGGCCCGCCCGAGGCAAAAACTGGATTCAGGATGCCATAAAGAAGCCAGGCGCCCTCAGACGCACTGCAAAGGCCGCTGGGGCCATAAACAAGAACGGCACGATAAATCTCCTTTGGTTGCGCCAAATGGCCAGGGGAAATGGCCTGACGGCTGCCAGGGCGCGTCTGGCACTTGTCTTGCGCAATATTCACGCGCGCCACAGGTAACGTGGTATCAAGACCAGCTCGTTCGTGCTCGCGCTCGGTTTTTTTCGTATTTCGAGCACGAGCACGTAAGCTAAAGCCGTTCCCCGCCCCCCATGTAGCCACACTGGGCGTGTATCTCTGCCCTGTGTGGGTACGCGCACCACGCGTAACGTGGTATACTGAGGCCATGATACCTCTGCGCCTCCGCGTTGAAGGTACAAAACGCAGATGCGCGCGGCCTTTGTGCCGGGCGTCTCGGGAGGGAAGAAAATGGCGGTTAATCTGATAAGCACGTTACAAGGGTCCCTGCTCGAGGGCTTCTTCCCCGAGGGCTGGGACCTGGCGGCCCTTGACAAGTGTTGTTCGAGGCCGCCTGAGTCGATCGCGCGGCGCGAGACGTGGTGGAACAGGAGGTTCACGCCGCTCGCATGCGAATCGTTGGAGGATTTCAACACGATGATGGGCCACGAGATCGCCCTCGAGATCGCCAACGCCAGGAAGGCGAAAAAGCACATCGCCCTCATCTTGCCCGTGGGGCCCATGGGGATGTACAGGTGGGTCGTGTACTTCCTCACCGAGTGGGGCGTCAGTTGCAAGCACGTTCACGGGTTTAACATGGACGAGTGGAGTGACGCGAGAGGTAACACGCTTCCCGCCAAAGACCCGGGAGCGTTTCAGAACGCCATGGAAGACGCATTCTACGGGCCTCTGGGCGAGCTGACCGTGCCGCGGTCCCAGCGGCATTTTGCCACGAAAAGGGCTTTGCCGACATATGGGGCAAAAATCCGCGCGCTGAAGAAGAGAGGCGCGAAGCTTGTTACAGTATTCGGCATCGGCCGCGTATGCCACATCGCCTTCTGGGAACCCCACTTCGCCGCGGAGTTCAAGACGCTCAAGGCATGGAAGGCTCAGGAGTACCGACTGGGCGCGATGCTGCATCCACTGACTATCGAGCAGAACGCCATCACGAGCTTCAAAAGCCGCACGACCTTGGTCCCGGCTACGGCCAACACCATCGGGCCTGGGTTGTTCCTCAAGTCGAACAAGATCATCGGCGGCGCGGACGGCTCGCTCGGGCGTGGCATGATGTGGCAAGGCATGTCACTGTGGGCCACGCT
>CAYRLQ010000257.1:0-6282 GCA_964425145.1 uncultured Nitrospiraceae bacterium | reverse complement strand
ACGTCCGTGACACAGAGAATTCTCAGCTTCTTCATCCGGGCAACCGTCTCAAGGAGTCGAATCTTCTCCGCTATCGCGTCCAGTCGCGCCGAGAAGGCATCGGCCGAAGCATCGGGAATGACGGGCAGAGTAGCTGTCAGGACCCTGTTTCCCCGGTAGGGGTTGAACGGGTACTGCCACTGGCCCCAGAGGGGATAGACAGCTATAATAGGCAGGTTTAGTTGGGTCACTTCGGCCGGCAGCGACCCGAAATACAGCACTCCGTCGAGGCTTTGCCTGCGCGCCTGAAGGTTCGCCACGGTATACTCGGTCTTCTCCACCTCCGTGGCGCCGACAAACTCGACCCCTTCGCAACGCCGCCGTATCTCGCCGAGCATATCCTCGTTGCTCAGCACTTTCTTGTCCGGGTGGTGCAAAGGGTACGTTTGGGAGCTTCCCGAAAGTCCGCTCGACGTGAACGCCGTGTAGATTCTTGTTGACCCGTTCATTTGATTCTTCCTTTCCATTTTACACTTCACCTATGATTCTATTTCCCATGCGGGAACCGCGGGCGTCGTATCCCGCTTGTTTCTCACTCACCGGGCTCGCCGCCTGGCTTCCTCCAGTTTCTCTTCGAGTTCTTCCAGTCTCTCCAGCATCGACGGGGGCACCGAGTGGGCTGGCCAACTGGCCTCGAGATCGGCCAGTTGTTTCTCCAGTCGCTCCACCTCCTTATCGCCGCCAGAGAGGTTGCCTTCGCGGGAGGCAAAGATATGGGTACAGCCCTCGTAGTCGACCTCCTTATCCAGATTATGGACCAGGACCGGCCTGACGCTAAATTGCCGCTGCTCCAGCCACTGCACAATTTGGGTCAGTGATTGGCCCAATGCTTCGAGCCGGCCCCGGTGTATCTCGCAAAATACCTTTGCCGGCCCGGTCTGGAGCGTCCGTTCTGCTCCCCTCAGCACCAGCAGTTCACTTCCCTCGCAATCCATACTGATCAGGTCTATTTCGGCCAGCCCTTCCTCCTCCACGAAGGTGTCCAGGGTCGTGACCTCCACTGAAAGTTTCTCGGTCCCGCCCTGCGGCACAATTCCGCTTCCCCCGCCATCTTTGTAGTAATCCACCCGGCCTATCCTGTCACCCAGGGCAAGCCGGTAGGCTTTGACGTTCTGTATGCCATTACGGGAGAGGTTGGCCTGCAGGCTGCGGTAATACTCCGGGACCGGCTCGAACGCATAGACACGTCCGCCGGGGCCGACTTTTCTGGCTATAGCCACCGTGGTCAACCCCGTGTTCGCGCCCACGTCAACCGCGGTCATGCCCGGCTCGGCAAGCGATTCCAGGAAGCTCACCTCGCCGAAGGGGTGAGGGTCCTCCCTGAGCTCCCGTTTGAAATCCTGGTTGTATATGAACGTATCCATTGGTAGCTCCAGCTTACTTACCTCCCAGCGGATAGCTTTTTTCGCCTGCTCGGATGGCCACCCGGAGCCAGTTCTCAGGGGGCACAAAGGGGCAGACGTAGTCTTCGCTGTATGCGCACCAGGGGTTGTAGGCCTCGTTGAAATCTACGATCCATCTGCCATCCTCGGTGAGGTGCCTTTCCGGCTCCAGGTCGAGGTACCGGCCCGCCCCGTAGCTCTCTTTGCCGCTGGTCTCATCCCGGAGGGGGACAAAAAGGCGTTGCTCACCGGGATCGCTCTTGTAGGCCTGGAGCGTGCATTGTTGACCGGCCAGTTGGAAGCGGAACTCCCCCCATCGCCACAGACTTCGTGTCTGGCCACTGGTATCGGCCACCTCTACAGTCTGCTTTTCCTCGTGTTCATTCATTTCGAGCTCATACCGGTACTCGGGGTCCGGAGGCCAGTAGGCAAGTCCCTGGAACGTACGGCGGTCTTGCATGGATAAAGGCGATTGGGGATGGGAATCCAAGAACAGGTCCTTTTGCCTTCTTTCCATTTCAACGCGTTTTTCCCACTGATCAATATCCATAACGGTTCCTTTCCAAAGGAGGAAAGCCGCGCTTGTTGCCTTCTTCACCAGCTCTGGGTGTGTTGCGGCTATCCGTTTATTGCTTGTCCAGGACCTTGATCCTGATGTTGCGCCAAGCGACTTCGAATGGTCCTGCCTCGCCAACACCGTGGACCTGGAGGCCGATGAATCCTTTAGGATGTGTCTTGAATTTGGCTTCATCAGTCAGGTCTTCAACCGCCTCACCATTGATCCATGTCCGAAGGCTCGCTCTCTGGGCCACAATACGGTACTTGTTCCACTCACCGTCCTTGAAGACCTTGCGCGGTTTGAGCTTGTCTTCCGGTGTCATCCAGCCGCCGCATGACTCACAGTAGATATACCCTGACTCGGCGCCTTTACTGCCGCTGGCCTCGATTTCAACCTGCGGCCCGTTGACGCGGCCGAACTTTTCATCACGTTTGGGTTCTCTTGTCCGCGAACGGATCTGCACTCCAGAATTCAGCTCGTTGTTGATGAGTTTAACCTCGAACTCCAATTCAAAATCGCCATACTCCTTCGCCGTACAGAGAAATGAGTTGGGGCTCCCCGGTGTGGTCTTGCCGACAATGGCCCCGTCCTCAACACGGTAAGTAGCGGTTCCATTCTTCTGGATCCAGCCGTCCAGCGTCTTCCCGTCAAACAGCGACACCCAGCCATCATCATCAGCTATGGCCGCTAGTGACAGGGCCAGGGCTAGTAATGCAGTTGATGACACGATACGGTTTCTCAACATGGTGGTCTCCTTTCATTGTCCTCCAGGACAATACGGCCAGAGTCTCACGCAGAACGTCTGGCGTGAGTGTTACTGGCGGTGCGTTACCTACGGACTCTTTTCCATAAATTTTCAACACACCGTATTTTGTTCCGGCACTCATCTTGTGTCACGGCAGTTCTCCTATCCAGCAAGGTAGATACCATCGTTTTGGCATTCATGGGCCCAGATTGCCCAACCCACACACTTCTCCGTACCCGGAATCGCTGCCATCCTCGCATCATTCTTCCTGACCAGATGTAGCCGCTTGCTTCCGCGCTCCGAGTAGCCGGATGTACCTGCGGAAGAACCCGTACGAGACAAAATCCCCAAATCCAGCGCGAGCTAGCATTGCCTCCAGGTCCAACTTGAGAAACTCAACAGCCAGCTCGCACTCGAAATGTATGAATGCCCAGCGCAGGGGGAGCCAAAGCCTCTCCAGCTCGAACTGGTCATAATCCAAAACCCACAAGGTGCCCCCCGGTTTCAAGGCTTTTCGAGCGTTCTCAATGATACGCTCCTTGTCGTCGTCCTCGAACCCGTGAATGACGAAAAAGAGGCACACCGTGTCGAACTTCTCGCGAAAATGAAGGGGACCCTCAATCCGCGCCTTCAGAAAAGCAACCTGTGGGTGGGGCCGGCACCGCCGTCGCGCTTGCTGAAGCATCTCCTGGCCAATATCAACTCCTATAACGCGGCCCGTCGGGCCCGCTGCATTCGCCATCAGGCAAATGTTGCGGCCCGTACCTGATCCGAGGTCCAGTATCTCGTCTCCCTGGCGTATCTCCATGCTGCCGATAACATTGGCAATGAATCGGCCATAGTTCCCCAGGAAAAGAAGGTCCATCAGCACGTCGTAGTGACGCGCGGACCACCCGCTGAGTTCGACCTTGCTTCGTTGTGCCATCTTGAACCCGCTCTCCCTCTGTAGCTATCCTCTGCCGAGGTATTTCTCTACCTATTCGTTCTCATGATTCACCCACAGCGAGCGAGATGGCTTCATTTGGACATTCGTCCACGCATATGCCGCAGTCGGTACAGAGGTCCGCATTTACCCGCGCTATGTCATCCACCGTGATGGCATCCTGTGGACACGCGTCCTCGCAGATGCCGCATGCCGTACATTTGTCCTCGTCGATAATGGCAGCCATATGGGTTCTCCTTTTCAGTCAGTTGCTTCGGCCGCCCCCGGCCGCTGGACTGTAGTGCGCCATCCTGCCGGGAACTCAGGGCCCTACCTTCTGACCAGCGACAGCGCTCCCAGCGGGCAGTTCTCGGCGCAGATTCCGCAGCCCGTGCAGCGTTCTTTATCCACCTGGGCCACGTAAGTCACGTTGATGGCGCCAACGGGGCAGACCTGTTCACACAAGCGGCACCCGGTGCACCGGGCACGCTCGACCACGGCATACCGCTTCACCAGCGTGGCAGGTTCTAGTTCCTGAATGCGCCTGCGGACATGGCCCAATTGACCTTCGAGGAGTGCCAGCTTGGCCTTCAACTGCACCACTTGTTCCTGGAAGTCCGTCCCTTGGACTTGCTGTCTCGTCATGACACGTCCTTTCAGGTAATCATCTTTTACATTTGCACACTATTTTTTTGTTCGCAGGCGCTACTGGCTTGCAGGTGGGCCTGCCCGCCTTTCCACGCTGACCACCGATTCCATGAAATCGATGTTCCGGATCTCCGCCTCCAGCTCCGTAACATTCCCGAAGAGGTCAGCTACTCGCAGCCCCGCAGGCGTACGCTCGATCCCGGCAATATCTGTGAGGCTATCTCCCGGTTCATCTGTTTTGTCACCTACGAATTCGATCCGCGCCAGACACACATCGAACCTCCTTTCTGCTCAATTGCTCGCCTCGTTTCCGGCAGCCGTGAGAATGGAATCCAAGAGCGACTGAACTTCCGCCGTAACAGGCGCCGCATTCACTGGCCTGCCTTCCAGGCCAGCCTGGAGAAACTCAGGGCGAAAGGGGATTATCGACAGCAGAGGGACGCCCCGGCGCTTCAGGGCCTCCCTGAGTTGCGCTGCAATCTCTTCGCTGCTGACCTTATTCAGAACCGCTCCGGCGAACTTTGCCCCTGCCCCGTAGGTCAGGTCTGCAATCCGCTCCGCCAGGCTGACCGACTCGAGAGAAGGTTCCACAACCACGACCACTGCATCGACGCTCGTTTCCACACCACGACCGAAGTGCTCCACGCCTGCCTCCATGTCTACGACCACGACCTCGTCGTCATCCGTCCGGAGCTTCCTGAGGAACTCGCGGCTCAACACGCCCATGGGACACGCACAGCCCTCGAGGGCCTGGTGGATTTTCCCGATACAGACAAGCGCGACTCCCTCCCGTCGCCGGATATAGGCGGACGGCAAATCTTCGGCGCGTAATTCGTCGCGCGCCAAGACGGGCTTCTCCTCGTAACCACCGTTTTCCGTGAAGCCGGTGCGCAGGACCCGCTGAACGCTTTTCTTCCCGCCGACCAGTTCCATCAGCGGCGCTGGCGGTTCTTCAAAGCCCAGCGTCCAGTAAAGCCCCGCATTCGATTCGTCCGAATCGACCACGAGCACCTGTTTCCCTCTCCCACGGAGTTCAGCCGCCAGAAGGGCGACCACCGTACTCTTGCCGCTGCCGCCTTTGCCGCACATGCAGATCTTCACGGGTTATCCTCTCCTTAGTACAGCTCAACACAATTAAGATCACACAATGGGGCGGAGTATATCCCCAGCACGTCATTGCGAGGAGCGAAGCGACGCGGCAATCTCGCTCCGGCCAAGTCCTTGCACTTAAGGAGATTGCCGCGCTCCCTGCGGTCGCTCGCAATGACGTGGGCGGTGGTTGCCTCCCGCAGGGCGCTGACTCCGATTTGTGGCCTTATTTGTGTTGAGCTGTACTTAGCGCCGCATTCCCCGCCCCGAATGGACGTGCCGCTCTCCGCGCCGGAGCCATCCGGCTTGGCTCGGTATTACGTTGGGCACGGTTGATTTTCGAGCTATCGAATAATATACTATCCCTCGAACTTGTTGTCAAGCAATAAATGCTGCCCGGATCATCGCTGATCCGCTGTCAGGGAAGAGAGGGTTGTGTGATGAGCCGTCAGCATACGTTTTCCGGGTTCTCCATCGTTTCCTGCGGGACGCTCCGGCCGGAGTTGCGCGCGCTCGAGGAGGAAGGCTTTCTCGATGCGGACCGCGTCCTGTTCACGGCCCCCGGCCTGCACGAGTGGCCCGGAGAGCTTGAGCGGCAACTCGGCAGGCAAGTGGAAAAGGTGAAGGAGAGTTCAGAGAGGGTGATCGTGGTCTACGGCGCGAAGTGCTTCATAGACTCCAGCGATTCCCTCCGCGACGTGGATGCCCTGATCCGCGATCATGGACCTAACATCTCGCGGATTCACGCGGCAAACTGTGTAGATATGCTTGTCGGCGCCGAAGAGCGGCAGGCCATTGCCGGCGGGCGGAACGTCTACTGGCTCACCCCAGGGTGGCTGCGACACTGGCGGTACATCTTCCGCGACTGGGACGTAGGCAAGGCCAACGAGACGTTCCC
>CAYRLQ010000256.1:0-6305 GCA_964425145.1 uncultured Nitrospiraceae bacterium | reverse complement strand
GCCCGCTTCACGTTGCGCAGAATCTCCAGTTCCTTCTCAACGACATCGACCTTAATGGCCGCCATTACCACTTCGTAGCCGCCGGACTCGGTGCGATCCACGACTTGATAGTCCAAGGCAATCTGGTCGAGGGAGAATGGGATTTGTTGCTGAATTTCGTACCTGACAATCTGCGTGACCTTGTATTCGGGTACAGGTGGCAAGGCACGCATGCGTGTAAACACCGACCGGCCAGGCACGCCGAAGACCGTTTTTCTCGCCCGGATTTTGGCCTGGGCCAAGAGGTCTTTGAGCGCCTCGAGGCGTTGGTCTTGCTTGTCTTCGGCGTCCAGGGCCGGGTCGTCGAGCACTTCCTGTTGCAAGTACTTGGTAAGCTGATACCCCGTCTTCGTTAAGGTAAGCTCACAGACGCGTATCGTGTTTGAACCGATATCTAAGATGAGCCGCCTTGCGCGGCCACGCTTTAACCTGGCCATAATCTATCTTCTCTCCCTCATCTAAACTACACCTCGGCACACGGTTCTGCCCGCCCGTTATGGCGTGTCCCCCGGGTCTCAACGGCTCGTCGGCACGATGACTTCCGAGCACTGGGACCCCTTTCAGGCCTTTGAGCGACAGTAAGATGTATTTTAGTAAATATAGGAGCTTGTGTCAAGAGTTATCCGGCTCGCACCGGCGCACTTCGCGCCACGGGACCGCTCCTTCAGGCCTGCCCGCACCCGGGCATTACCAGTCTTATTCGACGTCTTTCGCACAACGGAATCCATAGTCCTCCCGCCCTATATGCATCCGGTCGTAATGGCGGCGCACACAGCGTACCTCAAATGGGCTGCTGCGGTAAGAGCCCCCGCGCACTACGCGGAATATCTGCCCGTAGTCTTTAGTCACGTCCGGATTGCCTGGATACGGCTGATACCAACTCGATGTCCACTCGCAGGCGTTCCCTGCCATGTCCATACAGCCATAGGGCGAACCCCCGGTACGGTATCGCCCCACCTTCGTTACCGCGCCGATAGCGCTGGCGGCGCAATTGCACCTGTCCTTGTTAAACTCGTTACCCCATGGATACTCCCGCCCATCCGTGCCGCGAGCGGCCTTTTCCCACTCGGCCTCCGTTGGCAGGCGCTTATTCACAGCCGCGGTGTATTGGCACGCGCGGTTGAACGACACCCCCGTTACCGGGTAACGGCCCTTGCCATCGTCATACGTGTGCGAATGGAACACCTCCTTAAACGCCTCGTTAGTCACTTCGTACTTGTCGATGTAGAACGCATCGAGCTCGATCTCACGTTGCGGGCGCTCGTCGGGCGAGACTTCGTCGACGCCCATGATGAATTTTTCTGCCGGCACCAACACCATGCCCCGGGGCGCATCGCCGGGGCGCAACGTGATTTCCAGGGCACGCTCCTCATTGGGGCCCAGCTCGATGTTCCGCTCGCCCATGATGAACCCCTTGGCGTGGACGCTCACCGTGTAGGCGCCTGGCGTGATCGAGAATTTGTTGGGCGTTCTCCCGGCTTGGAGTTCCTCGTTGAGCCAGATTTGGGCGCCGGTGGGTGTTGAAAACACCGACAGTTGCGCCGGCATCGGCTTCAACACATGCACTAACGAATACTGGTAATCATCCTCGACCGTAAGGGATATTGTCAACGGCTTATAGTTTTCCAGCCGCAACTCATACGCATGCTCACCTACGGGGATCGATACACCAATCAGCGGCGTATCGCCCAGATAATCGGCGCCGTCCAGGTACACCTTGGCCCGCGGCGGCGTCGATTTGAAGGCGGCATAACCCACCAGCGGGTTCAACGTAATCTCCTGCTCGATCAGACCGCCCTCCTCGGGAATGGTGATATTCTTCGCTGTACGCCTGAAGCCTTCCTTCTCGAGTACCACCACGAGCCAGCCCGGCCGCACATCCTCGAGCGTCACGGGCGCAGGGCCGTAGGATACCTCACCCACCGATACCTCCGCGTCGGGCACAGGGGCGCTCGTGATGACGACCGTCGCCCGCGGCCCCTTGTCTCTCGAGCATCCGCATGTGCCAAGCGCCACGGCGAGGCCCAGTATGAGAACGCCCCACTGTCGTCTCTCACCGCCTGGCAACATCCCAGGGCTCTCCCCTGCGCCTGCTCAAACGGCGCCGATCCCGTTACGGACTTCTCGCCACTCTCCTTACTCCGTCATTAAACACCAATCCGCCTCCCGCTGCAAGTGCTAATCCTCCTCGTGAGTCTGGATCACCACGGACTGGTGGTCCGCCCTGTCCTTCGCATCCACGAAACCGCTCATCGAGGGCGTCACGGTAAAGCTGAACGTCGCCGGCGTCGGGTCCACAATGCCACTCCCATCCGCGAGGGCGGCCCGCGCCTGAAACGTGCAATGCAGCGGCTTTGTCAATCGCAAAGCCTCAAGGAACCAGAGCGATACCTCTGGTTTAACGTCAGGCCCCCCCTCGAGGGGAAAGTCTTTTACAAGCGTGCTCAAACCCGGCGCATCCAGTTCCCATGTGAAATACACCCCCGCACCGAACGGCACCCCCTGCGGCATGCTATAGCCAAGAATCATCCTGCCCGTCAGCACCTGGTCCGAATTAGCCGGCGGCAGCGGCACCACATTCACTGCGCCGAAGTCTTTCCCGCCGGGCTCGTGACGGAACACCGGCGTAATGCTCGTGTCGATCTGCGCTTCGGGACCCGCGACGAAGAACCGGGTCCAGCTCAGACCTGACTGGCCCCACACCTCGATGTCTCCCGATTCGTTAGAAATCAAATCCTCGGGCCAGGGGGAAATGTTCCCGGCCTCATCTTGGCCCTGCACCACCAGCAGCACGTAACGCCCCTTGATTTCCTCCTCGAGGTCCGCAAGGAAGTCCGAGGCCATGCGCGTGTCAGGCCGCCATCCCCACCCCAATGAAACCAGCTCGTAGGGCCCGTCATATGGCCCGTTTTGCTCGGGCAGCCTGCCGGGGAACACGCTGCGCCACAGCCGGTAAGTAAATACAGGGTCCGGCGGGGGGCCGGGGTCGGCCTTGCGCACAAGGCGCCAGTGGAACTTAGACGCCTCGTCCACCGTCACCGTGGCATTCCTCGGCGGTCTCGGGTTCACCTCGACGTCCGTCTTCAGCAGCCACCAGATGTGCGCCGGCTCGTAAATGAGGGCCGGCTCCATTTCAGTCCGGTTCCCGGCGCGGTCGGTCGCGACGAACTGGATGGCCATGTGGTACTGGAACTCATTGCCCGCCGCCAAGGCCCAAGGGATGCCGGGCAGGTCGGGATAACTCGCGAAGAACCGCCACGTCACGTCGAGTGCCGAGCCTGCAATGCCGTAGTCGGCCTCGACAGTCACGCCGGCCAAGTCATCCGCCCCGTACCCCATGGGCCAGACCCAACGCCCCGGCGGCTCCCAATCGAGACCCGAGCCGCCCAGGACCACTGATGCGTCTCCCCACAAAGGCGTCTCGGCCGCGGCGAACCCGGACACGTCGCGGCCCAAAACAGAGGGGTCCCCGAACGACGCCGTCACCGTGATATCGAGCGGCTGCTGGGCCGGCCCATCGGGCCAGATCAGATAAGGTGGAGAAGGGAAGTTCGAGACCGAGCCGACGTTGAAGAAAAGCCGCTCACCCGGCGCCAGGAAGGCGCCGGTCACCTCCGGCGGGATGGTATCGATCAGCACATGGCGGTTTTCCTCCACTTGAGCACTGGCGAGGGGAGAACCAACGCCAATATAACCGATTGCCGGTAGCGAACTGTACACGTACACCACCCCATGACCATCGGCAATTGCGTCACCGGGCGAAGGCCATTCGTCGCCGTCTGCGTCCAAGATTATCGTCTCGATGGGGTCGCGATTCGTGCCCCACCAGTAGTCTCCGGCGCCCCCGGTCTGTTCCAATTCAATTAACCGTGCAACATCCCCGTCGTAAAGCTCGTCCTGCGGCGCGATAAACACCCTGTCCGGCGCGAACCCCCACGTGCGGATGTGGACCCGCAAATCACCGGGGCCCATCCTGCCAATAGGCGTCGGGCGCACCTCGCACCAGTACCATTTCGGCCACACGTCGGAGTAGTCACTGTACACCTCGTCAGCGCCGATGTCGGGATCATCCTCTTCGCGCGGGTCTCCCTCGAAATCGACCTCCGTGTAGGGAGAAAGCGTAAACGCCGGATCAGCCTCGTCTTGGATCGGATTCTTGGGGAATTCCGGTTGCAGCTTACCCCACCCAACGGGCTCGTCCAAGTGCGGGTCCACGTCCAGCGCGCCCGCCGCATCGTCGAAGTTGACGCGATTGAACGGCGTATTGTTGAACGCGCAGTTGTGCGACCCATACTTCTGCGCGCCCTGCTCGGCCACGAGGCCGCCCCCCACGAGGCCGCCGCCCAGTTCCGCGACGATTTCCACGTCGTCGATGTTCCAGCCGGAATAGGCCTCCCGGCCCGCGTGATAGCCCCACCTCACATAGAGGTTCGCGGCCTGTGCCGCCAGGTTGAGGGTGTGTTGGACCCACGTGTTGTCGGTAATCTCGCCGTCCCCTTCGTCACGATTCCACCACAGGCGCTCCCACGCCGTGCCGTCGCTCGAAGACTCGATGGTCGCGATCGAGTCCGCGCCCGTGTTCAACCAGCGCCAGAACCCCAGCCCAACCGTCTCATTGCCGCTGCAATCTATCGCCGGAGTGGTCAGGTAATAGACCGGCTCGACCTGGATGCCCCAGGATTTGAGCGTGCCGGATGTCTTGGCCGCCACATGCACGTAATCGAAGCCGGCCTGCACGTTGTCCGCCCAAAAACCAACCGTCCCCGCGGGATGGCTTTGGCTCGCGTCGGTTGCGTCCAGGTCTACGAACACAAACCGGTCGTGAGACCGAACCTCATGAGTCACCGTGTTCGTAACAGAAACGGTAATGGTAAGCCGAGCATCAATCGCAATCTGGTCCTCTTCCGCAATCTGGTCCTCTTCGACATCAATCGTGACGAGGTCGACGTTCATCAACTCGACGCCGACCTCTTCGTTCTCTGCCAGCTCCTCCACGTAATCCGCCCCGTCAAACTGTTGCTCGGCCAACGGGCTCTCGAATCCCCCCACCACGTTGTATAAGCCGGCCGTTATGCAGTTTGTGTCAGCATCGGGTGTGCTGGCACAGTCCGTGCTCAGGCGCACGCGGAAGACGTAATACTCGCCCGGTCCTTCATAACGGAACACGACGCCCAAGTCCTTGTCACCTGTCCTGGTGATGGTCGGATCAACAATTCGGAAGGAGCTTTCGACCGTATAGTCCTTCCAAAGCGTCGAACCGTCACCCTGGTACACCGATAGGCTTGATCCGTCAATGTCGTTGCTGTATTCGCCCTCGCCTTCGTCGTCAACGTCCCAGTCCGACGATGACCAGAAGTCCCGGCCGTCCGGAGGACCGTCACGCTCGTCGAAAGAGTCATCCAGTACGATGGTCGAGCCGCCTTCATCCTTGACCTCGAGAGTCCAGGCGCCCTGGGCCGGGAGCCCGTCAAACGCGGACAGCGCTGCCGGCGGTGGCTGAAACACGCCCTCGAACGGCGCATCACCCACGATGATCGGCGTCGAGGCCTCGTCGTCGAACATGGTATCGGTGAGATTGGCCTCGCAGGGGGCCGGTGCGCGCAATGGGCCATCGAACAGCACCGCCTCGGTGCCCTCATGGGCAAGCGTCACGGTCAGTTCACGGACACACGGGTGCTCGATGTCGAGCAATACGTTCACGTCGCCGACGACCACCGCAGGGCCATCCAACTCGGACTCAATCGCTTTCCCATTCTCAAAGACCACCCCCCCGGGGCCGGATAGTTCCACGTCATTCGGGTCATCACCCGTGGCATACTGCTCGTCGCCGTCTATATTCGTCGCGTAGTCGCCATCAACGCTGATGTCCACGCCCCACACATACGTCGCCCCATTCGGGTCGGGATTCCCCTTGCCGGCCCCGCCCAGGCCTTGGGGCACGCCAAATTCCCATTCTGAACCCGCGTCAGCGAGAAACCCGTCGTCACCCGCATCAAACGTGAACTCACCGAGGGACACCGCCGCGCCGGCGTGGTTGCCATATACCAGTGAATTGCGCACCTGCGCCGCCGCGCCGGCGGCCACATACACGCCGTTTCCCGCGTTATTGAGTATCGTGCAGTGGAGAATATCAACACCCTGGTCCGCCGCGGCGGCCGGGGTAGTCATGGGCGCCACGTGCACACCGTCGCCCGCGTTTTGGTAAATGCTGCACGAGACGAATATCGGGCGGGCGCCTTCGCACCACACCCCGTGGCCCGTGTTCC
>CAYRLQ010000255.1:0-6330 GCA_964425145.1 uncultured Nitrospiraceae bacterium | reverse complement strand
CCACCGCGCGCGCTGGGGTGTTGTCGCCCCCCCCCCCCCCCGCTATTACCCCGGCGCCCCCCCCCCCCCGCACTCCAAAATAGACTATTTCGCAAATGCCTCTTAAGCGAAAAGTTTAGGCGCCCACACGTTGGGAATCTCATCACGCACCGCTTCAGCCTTCATACGTTACTCTCTATATTCGCGCTCGATTGCGAGAAGGCCATCGAGGGTGCTGAAGACCTGGTTCAACCGATCCGGGGTTGCTCTGCCGATGACCTTAAGGACGATCGTGCCGCCGGGATCGATAACGAAGAGATTGACTTTTTTCGCCTGGTAGTTATAGGTTCTGGAGACGGGGCCTTTCCAATCGAGCATGATGGGATAGGACGTGATCCGCCTTAGAATGAAACGGATTATCGGCCGCTGCCAGGACGGCACGAATCTCCCCGCTCCCACGCCTTCCATTGTGATGCGCTCCCCGTAGCGCGCGTATAGCGCGTAGGCCCATTTCTCGGCCTGGCGCGCGCTTATAATGTCGGCGAACATAAGCACGGTGACTTTCTCGCGGGGGAAAGTAAGCGCGTGGGGCTTCTTGAACTGGTCCTCAAGCTCGAATTCCTCGGCCTTGGAGCAGCTCTGACGCCCTTCCTCCGATTTCTCTCTGACCTGCGCGGCTTTTTTCGCGCTAGGCTCTTGTTGTCTGGGCTTGGGCCGGCGGACAGCCGCCCTCTCCGGCCTGTGCGGCCGGGCAAACACGGGCGGCACAAGCCACAAGAGCGCTAACAGCGCAGCTAACCCTATCCACTTCGATCGTTGAGAAACGCGCATTTTGTTGGGCACTTAGCTCAGCAACATCGTAAACCCATACCGAAAAGGGGTTGAGTTTGATCCTGGTGGCGCGGACACGTGGGTGAGGCGCCCGCGCTAGGGTCCTTCTTCATCCTTCACCCTTCATCCTTGCTCGGAACGGTTGCCGTGGACGAAGTTTGTGAAACCGACACTCGCGCTGTAAAGCGTGGGCACGACGACTAGGGTAAGCACTGTCGCGAAGGAGAGCCCGAAGATGACGGCAATGGCCATGGAGCCCCACCACTGGCTCGTTTCGCTGTCGACGATCCACTCGAAGCGGCGGAAATCGAAGCTGATGCCCACTGCCATGGGGATCAGGCCGAGGACGGTCGTGATGGCCGTGAGCATGACGGGCCGGAAGCGGGTCATAGCGGCCTCGATGATGGCCTCGGTAGCGGGCATGCCCCGATGGCGCAATTGGTTGATAAAGTCGATGAGCACGATGGCGTTGTTTACGACGATCCCAGCCAGACTGATGCACCCGATCCCGGTCATCAAGATGCCAAAGGGCATGTCGAAAATGAGCAGACCCAAGAATACCCCAGCCAGGGACAAGATAACCGACGTCATGATGATGAGCGACTGGAGAATCGAGTTGAACTGGGTGACCAACACGAGCGCGATCAGGAGCAGCGCGATGACGAACGCGCGCTTGAGGAACGCCTCCATTTCCTTCTGCTCTTCGTCCTCGCCCGTGTAGGCGACCGTGTAGCCGGACGGGAGTGGGAACTCCGCTACACGCCGCTGTACTTCCGCCAGCACCTGCGTCGGGAGGTAGCCCTTCGCGACATCCGCGAAGACGGTAATCACCCGCTTGCGGTCGATTCGGGTGATCTGACCCAGCCCGGCGCCGTACTCGAGTTGCGCGACTGATGAGAAGGGGATGGGGGTTCCGTTGAGATTGATGAGGTTCATGTCCTCGACGTTGGCCAAATCCTCCCGGAAGTACCTCGGGAACCGGACCGTCACGTCGTATTCTTCATCGCCCTCGCGGTAGTCGCCGGCCTTTCGGCCGTTGACGGCGGCCTTTACGATCAGCCCGATGAACTGCGTGTTGAGCCCGGTGAGGAGGGCCTGCTCGCGGTCGATTCTCACGCGGACCTCGGGCTTGCCTTTGTCATAATCGTCGTCGAGGTCCACCAGCCCCGGGGTATCTTGGATAGCGCGTCGAACGTTTTGGGCCAATTCGGCCAGGGTGGCAAAATCCTCGCCGTTGATCTCGATGTTGATGGGGAAATCTTCGGAGGACATGCCCATCCTGCGCTGGAGCACACGGACTTCGGCCCCAGTGACGCCTCCGAACAGGCCGCGGACCTCCCTGATGATCTCGCTGGGCAACCTGGCGCACTCGGACAGCTTGCGGAAGTCGAGCTTGACACGTCCCAAGTGGCTTTGCCCGCCGCCGCTACCGGACCAACTGGACCCGCGCGAGCCTGCGTTCGCCATGATGTAGTCCAGGTCCTGCCGATACCGTTCGGCGCTACCCTCGACCTGGCGCACGATGGCATCGGTGGTGTCCAGGTTCGTTCCTTTCGGGCAGTCCACATTGAGGTAAGCACGCGAGGGTTCGGTAATGGGGATGAACTCAGTCTTTGCCCCCATGGTATAGATTGCCGCGATGACGACCAGGGCGGCCGCGGCGAGTGTGAAGGTGACGGCCCGCCAGCGCAATGCAAGCCGGAGAACGCTGCCGTAGGCCCGCAGCAGCCTACCCCTCGCGAGGGGCGTGGCGTGACGTTTGGGCCTCTTGCGCACGCGCATGAACATCGACGCAAGCGCCGGGTTGACGACCAAGCCGACGAACAACGACCCCAGTAGCGCGTAGGACACGGTCTTGGGCAAAAAGATCATGAACTTGCCCCAGGTGCCTGGCCAGAAGAGCATCGGCGAGAAAGCGGCGACGGTGGTCAGGGTCGAGGCCGCAATGGGCCAGGCGACTTCCGCAGTCGCCTCTTTCGCCGCCTGGACGCGCGGCAGCCCCTGCTGCATGTGGCGATGGATGTTCTCGACCACGACAATGCCGTTGTCGACCAGCATCCCCAGGGCCAGGATCAGGCTGTACAACACGACCATGTTCAGGGTGACGCCAGTGAAGTGTAGAATCGCAAAGGTGATAAGCATAGACACGGGAATGGCAAGCGCAACGAAGACCGCGTTGGTGAAGCCGAGAAACACAAACACCACGACAAGCACAAGGATCAGGCCGGTTAGAATGCTGTTCTCGAGATCGCTGACCATATCGCGAATGTCGGTCGATTCGTCCATGGTGATCACAAGGTCCACACCGGGCGGCAAGCGCTTGCGCGCCTCCTCGGCGACGCGCTTCACCGCGTCCGCGATAAAAATGACGTTTTCGCCGGACCGTTTCGACACGGACAGCGTCACGGCCGGCGTACCGTCGAGCCGGGAATAGGATTGGATTTCCTTGAAGCCGTCCTTGATCGTGGCGATGTCGCGGAGGTACACGATGCCCTCCTCGCCGGCCTTGACGACGAGGTCGCGAATCTCATCGGGCTTAGTGAACTCGCCCGGCACGCGCATGAGATACTTAGCCTCGCCGAGTTCGAGCGCCCCGCCAGGCGTATTGACGTTCTCGACCCGCATCAAGGTGACCAGGTCGGCGAGGGAAACGCCGAACTCGGCCACGCGCTTTGGATCGACCTCGATCTGAATCTCGCGCTCGATGTCGCCCGAGATCGTGACATCGAGCACGCCTTTGATCGACTCGATGATGTCCTCGAGGTCTTCGGCGATCTTAGTCAGTGCGGCCAGCCCGATCTCTCCGGTGAGACACAAGGACATGATCGGGAATTCCGAAATATTGATCTCCCTGACGAAGGGGTCGTCGGCCGCGTCGGGCAAGTCTGATTTCGCCATCTCCACCTTGTCGCGCACTTTCTGGAGCGCATCGTCGATGTCAATGTCGGGCTCGAACTCGATCTGAACAGACGAATACCCCTCGTGACTCGAGGAATCGATCTCCTTGACGCCCGAGATGCCCGTCAGCTTCCGCTCGATGGGAATCGTTACCAGCGTTTCGATGTCCTCGGGTGCGACGCCCTGGTAGCCGGTCGAAACGATGATGATGGGGATTACCACTTCCGGCTCGGATTCTCGCGGAAGTACGAGGTAGCTGTAGGCCCCGACAACGAAGATGAGTGCCAGCAACACGAAGACGGTGGTACTACGGTCTATCGCGAGATTGCTTAACTTCATTCAACGATTTCTTCCACAACTCGCACCGGGTCGCCGGCTCGAAGGTCGCGTTGGCCGACAACGATCAACCGGTCGCCGACGTCCAACCCGCGCGTCACGTGGACCATGTTGTCCTGAAAGATACCCACTTCCACGTCGCGGGGCTGGGCGACCCCGTTCTCTTCGATAAAGACCCGGTACCCTCCCTCGAGCGACAGCACGGCGAAAATGGGGATCGAGATGGCGTTGAGGTAGCTTTTGCGCACGAGCCGGGCCCGGGCAATCATGCCCGGTTTGAGCCGGCCATCAGCGTTATCCAGCTCGATTTCCGTAATGAAGGTGCGGGTATGTGCATCGGCCGTCGTGGCGATGCGGTAAATGGTTCCATGAAACGTCTCCGCGGGCAGGGCATCCGCTGTCACCGTGACCGCATCGCCCTTGGCGAAGAACGGGACATCCCGTTCCGGAATACCTACGTCGACCTTAACTTTGTGCACTTGCACCAGCCGGGCGAGGGACGTTCCCCGGCTGACAAACTCCGCTTCCTCCTTGGACAGTTCGTCCACCACGCCGTCGAAGGGCGCCCTTAAGACGCTCTTGTCCAACTCGATCTGGGTCGTGCGGAGATTGGCCAGGGCGACCTCGCGATCGGTGAGGGCGCGGTCCAGGTCTTGCGGTGAACCGATCCCTTCCTTTTGCAGGTTCTCAGCGCGGACCAACTCCTGAACGGTCAGGTCGTACTGGGCGCGGGCTTGGTTCAGTCGCGCGCGAATGGCGTCCGTGTCGATCTTGACGAGCTCTTGGCCCGCCTCGACCGTATCGCCCTCCTCGACACCTTGCCACTCGATTTTGCCGGCGACCTCCGCGCTGAGCTGCACGTCCTCCCATGGCTTGACACTCCCTGTTAGTAACAGGCGGTCTTCCAGAATCTTGGCCTCAAGCACCTGCACCTTTACATTCAGCGCTTTCTCGGCAGTCCCGACCTCCAATTCCTTTCGGCTCGCCGCTGCCGCGGAAGCACGAAAGTTCTTGGCCACAACTATCAGCACCACGCCTGCAGCTATAACCCCGATGCACATAATAGTGCTCAACATTGCCTTCTTCATCACTCGAATCCCAAATCCCACGTGTCTGGCCCCTCAAACCTAACTGCCTAATCTAGACCCTGATCCTGCCCTCAAGATTCTTCAATTTTGACGTGAAAGGGGAACTTCAGCGTACTGCCGCTGGCGGCTGCCCCTTCGATAAACAAATCGACCAGTCCCTCACCCAACTCGCGTGAGAGATGGGCGTCCGACTGATGCGACTTGGCCATGATGTACATGTCCATGATGCCGCTGAAGGCCAGCGCCAAGGCCCGGGGGTCCCCTCCCGCAAGTTCACCCGATTCGAGCCCATCGCGCATGATCGCGACGATGAGCTTCATACGGCTTTGGTCAAGCTTGGCAATGTCAAGGTCTGGGCCCTCCTGCGGTGGGGAAAAGACCACTTGGAGAACCAGCCGTACCATCTCGGGTGTCTGCTCCGTGCGCTCGAACGCTAAGGCCATCAAGGCCTTCAGACGGTCCCGGCACTGCGAGTATTTCGAAAGGATTGCCTCAATATCTCTTGTGAATTCCGAGAAAGTCACCTCGACCAACCGGCAAAACAGGGCTTCCTTGTTCTCAAAATAGTAATACAGCACCGGCCGGGTAACACCGGCCCGCTGGATGATCTCGCGAATGGTCGTGCCGTCGTAACCTTTTTCCACAAAAAGACTTAGCGCGCTATTGGTCAGTTTGGTCTCGGTCTCGCTGGCTACAGCGGTCACCGCCGTTTTCTGCGCTTTCGTGGCCATAACTCTTCCCTGTCATACCTACCGGTCGTTATAATGGCGCGAATCATAGTCGCCTCTTGGCCCATTTGTCAATCTTCCCGGGAACTTTTCGGCATCTTGGAAATCAAGCCGTCCGCTGGTGATTTTCACGTGTTTATTGCTATGTTGTTGCGGAATCAGCCCACTAGTATAACTTACACCTGAATCATGCCTCTTCGCCTTCGAGCGTGCCGACGGCGATGTCGAGTTCGTCGCGGGATTCGGTCTTCTCCACCGCGCCATCGTGGATCCAGATGATCCGGTCAGAGACGTCAAGCACCTTCAGGTCGTGCGTCGCGGTGATGACGGTCACGCCCTTTTCTTTGTTCAGGTGGCGGAGCAGTTTGACGATCTCTTTGCCCGTTTTTAGGTCGAGGTTGCCGGTGGGTTCGTCGGCGAGAATGATGGCCGGGTCGTTGGCTAGCGACCGGGCAATAGCCACACGCTGC
>CAYRLQ010000254.1:0-6332 GCA_964425145.1 uncultured Nitrospiraceae bacterium | reverse complement strand
AACTCAGGCGAGATTGCTTCGCTTTCGCTCGCAATGACGGGTAGGTTGGATTTGGGTCTTGTCAAAAACATATACGTCGGGCAAGAAATGGTGTATGACAGTCATCCTGCTGGTTCGCACGCAAAACGGGGAAAGAACCTGGTTCCCGGCCCTTTGAAGCACCAAAGACCCTTTCCCAGATACGGATTTCCTCGAAGGCCCGTGCGGCGCACGCAGGGCAATAACCGTGGCTGACACGCCCGGCGTCCTCGACAGGCTTTCCATCGGGTACCCACCGGCCTTCTTGGCGAATCTTTTTGCAGACGCAACACTGAATTAACATCGTACCTACCTCAGCTTCTGCTATGACCTGCTCTATGGCACAAGGTCGCATATGCTGTGCCAAAGACTGGCGCAGATGCGGTCAATCCTTTCCCCAACAACTACATTATACACTAAAACGAGGGGGCGCAAGTGTATGTGCCGTGATTTGGAATCGATTCTCGGCGCAACTTATTGCCATAATGGGTCACGAAGCGCCGGTTTTTTGTCGAATAGTCAATAGACAGCGGCAGCACATTTTAGCATTTTTCATCGGCCACTGCAAAACAGCGGAGGCGCGCCCCTTACTCAGACCCGGTGTAGGCCGTTTTGTCGCCATGGTCGAAGTAGTAATTGTTCTTCGGGCCAAACCAGCCGACGGCCCAGCGGCTGTTCGAGGCTCGATAAGCATTCTTCTCCGGCGCCCATTCCCACTTCTCGGAAGAAACATGGCCGTCGCACCACACCACGTTGACGCGGCCGAAGTGGCGGAAGTGCAACGAGGGTGACATAAACGTGTTGCCGCGTGCACCGTGTGGGTTAGTGTACGAGACGGCTTTGGGCGGTTCGACGAAGCCATACTCGACGATGTAGCCCCGCTGTGGCATGGCGGCGTCGGCGAACATAATGGTCTCGACAGGCCGGAGGATGTCGATATCGCGCATGCCCTGGCGGCAGGCAGCCACAGGGTCCGAGAGGATGGCGAGCTGTGATCCGACGTATGCCATGTTGTACCCGTATCCCCCGGAGCCGTCCTCGAAGGCATTTGACGCTTGGTCTTGGCTCATGAACTCGAAGAAGACGGGGCACCGCTTGACGCGCCCATCTGGGAGGTATTCGGCCAGAGGTCCCGTGCCCGGCTGAAATACCGATTCGCCGTTGGGCGTCGCGCGCACACCGTGCCACCGCAGCCGGCCGCCGAAATGATCCGGGGGTGCATCAGGCAGGAGAAAGTCGAACATATCGGCCGCAGCGGGGCAGTAATGGCCGTCGTGCTCGCTGGCGTACATGGTATTGGCCATGAAGAGTTGTTTGAGGTTGCTGACGCACTGCACCGACCGGGCCTGGGCCTGGGCCCGGCTGAGCGCGGGCAGCAAAATGGCCGCCAGAATGCCAATGATCCCAATCACGACGAGCAGTTCGATCAGCGTGAAGCCGGAGCGCGGCGGCATGGCTTATCCTTTCTCATGCGCCCGACGCGCACGCAGTTTGCGGGCGAAAAGGGCGGTCGTGACGATTAGAAGGTAGTAGACGTGCCCCACCGGAACGGGATTGTCGCCCTCGCCTGGTGTCGAAGCCAGAATAAAGACACCAGCCCGGGTGGTTGTGAACGAAACCCGGTTGTCGAATGGCTCCACACGCACCTCAGCGATACCGTCTCCCGTGTAGCCCTCACCGTCATGGCGATAGGGTCTCAGGTGGTGCTCGTCCAGTCCTGCGATTTCCAGGGGGGTATAGGCGATGGTAATTCGGGCGGGCTGAACACCCGCCTCAACAAAGTCGGGCACACTCGAGACAAATTCCCGCACCGCGCCGCTCTTCACGCCACCGCCGGGCGGCAATGGCCCACCGGGGTCTGTAGGCGCAAGGATGTCGACGACCGTGTCGAGTGCGCGTCCTGGTGTGGCCCGTGGGTCGGCGGCAAAGAGCTCGAGCCGATTGCCGCGCCGATCTTCCACCAAGCCCAGGCGCGTGCCATAAGGGCTGCCGCCTTCGTCCGCTGGAATCTCGAGGGCCAGGAGGGTGCTCTCGCTTCGATCCGGATCAGTGCCGATCACGCGGGTTTCGTACTCGTCAAGGATGCCATCACCGTCAGAATCGACATCCGGCGCGACATCCGCAACGGCATCGATCTCCGGCGTGGCATACCCCAATGTGCCATACTCGCGATCGATGAACGCCCTGAAACGAATGAAGTGAAACTGCTCGATATCCGCTGCATTGCCGTCCTGGTCCACGGCCCATTCGATGTCGAAGGCATCCCCGCCGCCGCTGCGCGGGTCAATTCCTACGTGGAACGGGTCGTCGGGCCGCACGTAATTGTCGAGGTACTTCCTCATAGTTGGGTTTAGCTCGGCATATCCCCAGTAGTACTCGTCAGTATCGTTGCCGGGATCGGCATCAAGCAGGTTCGGGTTTTCAATCGTGCCCGCCATGATGTTCTCAGGGTCCGTGTCATTGGTTTCCCCGGGCGGCTCGGTCCGGTCGGGAGATGGAGCGTACCGAAAGTCTTCACTACCCGGAATCAGGAACCAGACGTCATCGGGCAGTCCATTGCCATTCTTGTCTTCGCTGATCTCGATGAGCGCCGGTTCCTGCCACTTGACCCCCGCGTCGCCCCCGGCGAAACACGCATTGCCGTACACGATGCAGTCCAACCCCATTGGGTTGCGGGGATCATTCGTGACCGGGGTGTTAAACTCGAGGGTGATCGAGCCGCCTTGCACGCCTAGACAGGCCAGGGAGCTATTGCCCGGCGTTATCGTGCCGGCGCCCACGGGCGGACCGACGGCCTTCTCTGGCGTGTCAAAGCCGACGTTGACGGGTTCGACCGGGCTGTAGTCCAGAACCTCATCCGCCCACGGGTCCTCCGCCGCGGCAAGAGGCGCCACGAGCCAGAGACCGCTCGGCACGACTGCGATAATTCCGACCAGCCGTGTCCAACTCATTCGTGACATCCCGTCTATCCCTTCGCCCTCAATTGACGCCGGGCCGCCAGCGCCAAGGCGCCCGCGAGCAGGGCCAGGGCTACGCCACCGGCAGCGGGCAGCTCCTTGTATTCGCTCGTCGAGATGTAACCTGCGAAGCTCGGGACCCAGTCAGGCGGGCCACCCCAATCCGTCTCGGTCACGAAGACTCTGTTCGTCTTGGAATTGAAATAGGGCCGCACGCTCCGGCCGGCGCTGGGCGAGATCGGCACCGGCGAGCCCAGGGCTTGGCCGGTAAGCGACTCAACGTACAGGATTTGGCTGTTATGGCTGCCAAAAATGAGCGTGCCCGCGTCGGTCGCGGCGCTCGGTCCCGCACTGAAATCCGGATAGCTGCCGACGTAAACGCCGTCGGTCCAGTCCAAGGGACTCGTAGCGGGGTCGTAGGCCGGATCGTCGAAGACGTCGATCAGGTCCCGCACGCGAAACCGGCGCGTGGCGCCTGCCCCCGTGCCAAACCCAATCGTCGCAAATACATGCCCGTCGGTCAGCCAGGAGCCTAGCACCAGCGACGCGGAACTCTCGCCCTTGTTGACCACTTTCCGGTAGGTTGCGCTGTCAACATCCAGAATGCCCAATTCACTCACCCAGCCCGGCGCACACTCGATCAAAACCAGGCTGTCATTCAGCCACACGCCCCAGTAATTGGTTGTGATCAGCGCCAACCCGTCGGAGACATTTCCGAACCCATTTAATGGCGGGGCGTCTGCGGGGGCGTCGGCGTCGAACAGCCATACCCAGTCGTTGAACGGATCGCCGCCCCAGTCGACTTCGCCCGCGCCCAGCAGGCACTGGTGGCCATCGGGCGCCACCGCGATAAACGCCGGATCGCCCAAGTAGCCGGTGGCCAACTCGAGGAACACCCCGCTGTCGACTGCGGTCTCGGCATAGACGGTATCGCCATCGTAGAGAATGAACCGGCCATCGCCGAGTACGCCCGCAACAACGCTATTGGAAACGGGCGGATAAAACGGCATTTGCTCAAAATCCGTGGGCAAAGCCAGGGCCAGCGAGGCATGCACCCCGACCAGAATGAGCAAAATCAAGAAAACACGAACCGATCTCATAGAACATCTCCCCTCTTCCTCTCCCCAAAGGGGCAGAGAAATACATTTGCGCCAGATCAAAGACACCTCTGGCTAAAACTGATTGCTATTGGGGAAAAGAAGGCAGGGAATCGAATGAGACCATCGTTCCCAACGCAACCTTTTCCGCGAAGTTGCAACATGAAATGAGTGTTCTGGGCAGGTCTTCTGGCTTCCGGATCAACCTACTCACCGCGCCTTCCCACCACGTAGGGCAGTGGCATCGTGCGGTTTTCGTCCCCGGTCACAGCAGCGCGTCTGCGACGGATTCACACCGTACTTCCCTGAGCCCGTTTTCACGCCTTGCGGCGGATTCCACCTCCTTTCGTCAAATGTTTACTGGTTAAGTTGCAGTATACAGCCGGTCAGGAAGCTTGTCAACAGGAAGTCGACGGCATATGAAAATAGGGGCACCATTTTCCTCTGGGCCAGAGGGTCACCGCCTCGCAAAGTCATCGGCTGGGGTAAGCTTGAGGAGACGGGTTTCACCAGCTTTGAGGGGCAGCATAAAGCTGCGTTTCTGGAGCCAACCTATCTCCGGCACGAGGAGGTCTTGCACGTTCCAGAGCCGCTCCGGCCCGAGATGGATCAGCCGCTCGCCGGCTTCTTGGGCGTGTACTCCAAAGAAGTTAGGGCCGAAATACGTCGCATCGAAGTGCTTCACGGTGGTTTCTTGAAAGTAGAGGCGTTGCCCAAGGATGTGCAGTATCTCCCGAAGCAAGGCGGGCGTTAGCGATGGCTCGGCCAGGAAGATCGAGGCCCAGCCTTCCTCGAAAAACGCGATGGCGGCGCTGGGTTGACCCGAATCGCGATAACTAGCGATGACGTCCACTCCTTCATCGTCCACGTAGAACAATGGGGCCCACTCGATGGCTTCGCCGTATTCTTCGTTCTTGTTTATCCAAGTACCTGCCAATTGATAAATAGACCCGGACGTTGCGGGGCCGTCGAAGGCCTTCACGCCCATACGTGTGGTTGCACTGACGTTTTCCACAGCGGCGCTGCCGGCGATGTAGCCCGGGGCGTAGAGCCAAATCGCCGCCGCCCCCTGCCGCGCGAGCAGCTCATGGAGACGTTCGCGCGTGCCCTCTTGCAACCGGAAGGCGTTTAGAAAAAGGTACACCGCGGCCTGTGGCACCCGCTCTTCCAAGACATCCTGGAGCAGGCAGAAACGCGCGGGCACACTGGCGTGGAGGACGCAATCGCGCGCATGGGTAAGCACGATCCTATTCAACCTCGCGTCGCACTGTTGGTAGAACCGGCTTTGCTCATCAACGACAAGGACCAGAAAAGTATCGGGCGTAGGCCACGTGCGCCCCGGGACACGACGCTGGTGCAAAACGGTTCGGAATGCACTATATTCCTTGTAAACCGTGTACATCGTGCCGAAGCGGTCCCACATCTTCAGGTCGTGCAACCAGCCCTGGCCCTCCGGGTCCGTCCAGAACAGCCCCAGCCCATGGGACAGCGCAGCGGCGAAGTTCCGCTGCTGGACACTGTAAACGTGTTCGAGACGCAAGCCCTCGAGCCGAGTGATAGCACCTGACGCGGGGTCGTGCGCAATGCCTGTGCGCGTGTCGTCGATAAGATACCACTGCTTGCCGTGAAGCATGACGCTGTCGACAGGCCCCATTGGGCCGCCGGCGCCGGCCAATCCCCGGTTGAAATAGGATACCGGGCTGACAAAACCATCGATGTCGCTGTCAATGATGCGCATCAACGCGTAATGACCTGCGGCGCTTGGCCCCAGTTCTAAAGAATATCCATACGGCGCAATCACCTCGGCGCCGCTATTCGTGGCCTCTTTAATGTACCCCGCGAGTGCAGCAATGCAGTCGGCGGTTTGGTCCGAGACGTATTGCAAGAAGTCGACCTGGCGCTGCATCTCCGGGAGCGCGAAGAAGACCTGGTGGGTGTTGGCCGAATCGGGCATGGCGGGAATCGCGGCGGTGTCCACCGTGACAGCCTCATCGACCCAGGCCGCCTGCAGTGCAGCATCGTCCCCGTAGCGCAACCGCAACCAGCGGCGAAACCCAGCCATATTCGCCGGGCTGGTGTCGTAGCCCTCAGACTGGTACCAACGGCCCTCTTCGAGACACGCAATCACATAGCCAAGTACGCGCGGCCCCAAATCAGAGTCGGTAAGGGCGTTTATCAACACGCCCAAACCCTTGCAGGCGTCTTCGAGCCACCTCTCCGAGGCGACACACACATAGGGCAGGACCCTGTCGCCAACCTT
>CAYRLQ010000253.1:0-6368 GCA_964425145.1 uncultured Nitrospiraceae bacterium | reverse complement strand
AAGCTATTCCGTAGTCTGTCCCTAGATCCCCCCTAGATCCCCCTAGATCCCCGGTCTAGATCCCCGGCTAGATCCCCGTCCCTAGATCCCCGTTCTAGATCCCCGTTCCTATACTCCCACGTTCCTTCGACTCTTTCCACCGTTCCGTCGTCAATTTGAATGAACGCCATCTCGTGGGTGCCATCGCGGTTCATGGCGAGTATTCCACCACCCCACTCAGTCAGGATCGTATACAACCCCGGAACCGATGCAGGCTCAACGGAGCACCCACAAGAGAGCACCATCAACAAAGCACATTGCAGGTTTCTAGACATCTTTGAACGCCCTCCCCGCAGCTTTCTAATTCCCAAAGGAGCCTCGCATAATGAGAACCCACAGGCAATCCTTACAGCCATCTGGCCGGCCTTCAGCGCGACCGCCGCCGGCAGGTCTTCGATTACTATAAGCCGAGTGCGGGGAGCTGTCAATGCACGGTCGAGATCGGGTCGGACAACCGCAGTCCGGTGAAGTTTACGGGATGCGGCTTCTGGCCCGTTTTGCCGGGTGGCAAGCAGCAGATTCGCCTGGAAGAGCTGGCACTGGAAACAGGGACAGGAACAACGTATCATTCAGATGACAACCTGAGCGCGGGAAAGTGAGCAATGACTTCGTCATCCCGACCTTCATTATCAAGGTTCCAGAGACAACTTGTGGTGCCGGCAATGGCAGTCATCCTCTTCGGCGCGGATGCCGCGCCGGCGGAGAGAGCGCACACGGCCATACGAGCCGGCGCAACGGGAGAGAGTCCATTAACTCTCTGGTACACAAAACCTGCAGAGAGTTGGCAGGAAGAGGCGCTGCCCGTTGGTAACGGGCGCCTCGGGGCGATGGTGTTCGGGGGAGTAACAATCGAGCGTCTCGCCCTAAACGAAGACACCCTCTGGTCCGGCGGCCCTAAGGACTGGAATAATCCTAAGGCCAAGTACGTGCTGCCGAAGGTCCGGCGTGCCATTTTCCAGGGCCGCTTTACAGACGCGGACATGTTGTGCCACCAGATGCAAGGCCCTTACAACCAATCCTACCTGCCGCTCGGCGACCTGTACCTGGACTTCCAAGGCCACGCGGAAGCCACTGAATACCGTCGCGCCCTCGACTTGGACGAAGCTGTTGCCACCGTGCGCTACAAGGCCGACGGCGCCACCTATACACGCGAGGTGTTTGCCAGTTTCACTGACCAGGTCATCGTCGTGAGGCTGGCATGTGATCGGCCCGGACAGATAAGTTTTACGGCCCGCCTCGATAGTCTGCTGCGGCACAGCACGGCAACGCTTGCCACCAATCGGCTCGTTCTCAGTGGTAAGTGTCCGAAACATGTGGACCCGGATTACCTGGGCGTCAAACCCGATTCGATTCAATATGCAGAGGAAGAAGGCGAAGGAATGATCTTCGAGGTCCATCTCATGGTCCTGCCGGAAGGCGGCGCGCTGACGCGTGGTGAACACAGCCTGCATGTCGCTGGGGCCGATAGTGCGACCCTGCTGTTATCGGCATATACCAGTTTCAACGGGTTTGACAAATCGCCCGGTTTTGAAGGCATAGACCCTCGGGCGCAGGCCGTTAAGACCCTCGATGCTGCATCGCAGAAGGGCTATGAGGCGCTCCTGCAGGCCCATCTCAACGATTATCAACCTCTCTTTCGCCGGGTGCCGCTGGACCTGGGGGCATCGGACACTGCCCCTGCGCCCACAGACAAGCGCATTGCCGCGTTTCACCAAACCAACGACCCCGCTTTGGTCACGCTCCTCTTTCAATATGGACGCTACTTGATGATCGCCAGTTCCCGGCCCGGGACCCAGCCTGCTAACCTGCAGGGCATTTGGAATGACAAGATACGCCCGCCCTGGAGCAGCAACTGGACGCTGAACATCAACGCTGAAATGAATTATTGGCCCGTCGAAACGACCAACCTGCCCGAGTGCCACGAGCCAATGATCGCCATGATCGAGGAATTGGCCGTGAACGGCCGCCAGACGGCCTCGGTCAATTATGGCCTCTCGGGGTGGGTCGCCCATCACAACGCGGACCTATGGCGCGAGACTGCGCCAGTAGGAGCCTACAGCGGGAATCCCGTTTGGGCAAATTGGGCCATGGGCGGGGCCTGGCTATGCCAGCACCTCTGGGAACACTACGCCTTCGGCGGGGATGAGGAATACTTGCGAACCCGAGCCTGGCCCATCATGAAAGGCGCGGCGCAGTTTTGTCTTGGCTGGCTTATCAAAGACGAGGAAGGGCACCTGGTAACCGCACCGTCGGTATCACCAGAGGTCATGTTCATTACAGCAGAAGGGATGAGGGCCTCTGTGAGCGCCGCCACGACCATGGACATGGCCATCATCTGGGACCTCTTCACCAACTGCATTCAGGCCTCGGAAATCCTGGAGGCCGACCCTGCATTCCGCGAGATACTCGAGGATGCCAGAAGCCGGCTATTTCCCGTGCAAATCGGAGGCCAGGGTCAACTCCTCGAATGGAGTGAGGAGTGGAGGCCGGCCGAAAAGCATCACCGCCACATGTCCCATCTGTTCGGGTTGCACCCCGGGCGGCAAATCACTGAGCGGGGAACGCCCACGTTCTTCGATGCCGCCCGAAAAGCTGTCGAACTGCGCGGCGATGGCGGCACCGGCTGGAGTCTGGCGTGGAAAATAAACCTTTGGGCGCGCCTGCAAGACGGGAATCATGCCTACCGCTTGATATGCAACCTGTTGACTCTCGTGGGTAGTTCCAAAACCAATTACAACCGGGGGGGAGTCTACGCCAATCTCTTTGATGCGCATCCGCCATTCCAGATCGATGGAAATTTCGGGGTCACAGCAGGTATCGCGGAGATGCTGCTGCAAAGCCACACCGGAGAAGTCCACCTGATGCCCGCCCTGCCCGATGCCTGGCCCACCGGCCACGTGAAAGGACTGCGCGCACGGGGCGGCTTTGAAGTGGACATGGCCTGGAAAGATGGCGCGCTGACGAATGCGGCAATCCGTACCACGCTCAAAAGGCAACTCCGCCTGCGAACACCTCAAGGTCAACATGTTTCACAAATTCGGCAAGACGGTAAACCGGTCCCATTTACAGTTAGCGAGGACGGTGTAATTCGGCTTGATGTGAAATCGGGTCAGTCATTCGAAATCTCTTTTTAAGGCTCCAATGCCTACGAAGCCATCTGTCCCAAGAATCATGAGGAGAAAGACAATGAGAGCGCTGGACAAGGTATTGATCGGGTGTGTTTTGGCGGCGTGCCTGGCTACGTTGTGGGCCGTTGAAACGGGGGCTGAGGGGGCCTCCGATACGTCCAAGGAGTACCTGCGTGCGAAGGATGAGGACATGCGCTGGTGACGTGAGGCGCGGTTTGGCCTGTTCGTTCATTGGGGGCCGGTCAGCCTGAAGGGTACGGAGATCGGCTGGTCGCGCGGCGGGGAGCGCCGGGGTCGAACGGGCAAGGGCCCCATTCCCGTCGAGGTTTACGACAACCTCTACAAGGAATTCAACCCGGTGAAGTTCGACGCGAAGGAGTGGGTGGCCATCGCCAAGGCGTCCGGCATGAAATACCTGGTTTTCACCACGAAGCATCACGACGGATTCTCCATGTTCGACAGCAAGCTGACGGACTACAAGATTACGAACTCGCCGTTCAAACGCGACGTGGTGGCGGAGCTGGCGGAGGCCTGCCGCGAAGCAGGGCTCCGGCTCGGGTTCTACTACTCCCCGCCCGATTGGCACCACCCGGACTACAGGACGGAGAACCACGCGGGCTATATCGAGTATCTCCACGGTCAACTTCGGGAACTGTGCACCAACTACGGCCAGTTGGATATTGTGTGGTTCGACGGGTTGGGGGGCAAGGCAGAGGACTGGGACTCGGAGAATCTGTTCAAGATGATCCGCGAACTCCAGCGCCATACAATCATCAATAACCGGGCTGGATTGCCGGGCGACTTCGACACACCCGAGCAAGAGATCGGACGGTTCCAGACCCACCGGGCCTGGGAGTCCTGCATCACGATTTGCCGGCAATGGGCTTGGAAACCCGGCGACCAGATGAAATCCCTCGAGGAGTGCATCGACACGCTGGTGCGGTGCGCGGGTGGCGATGGCAATCTGCTATTGAATGTCGGTCCCATGCCGACCGGGGAGATTGAACCGCGCCAGGTGGCGCGACTCAAAGAGATGGGCGCGTGGCTGGAACGTTATGGAGAGGCGATTTATGCCACGCACGGCGGTCCGTTCCGGCCGGGGCCGTGGGGCGCCAGCACCTACAGCGGCGCCAGGGTCTACGTGCATGTTCTCGATTGGCCTGAAGACACCCTCACGCTCCCACCCATCCCGAAGCGGATCGTGGCGAGTTCCGTGTTAACCGGCGGGAGCGCCCGTGTGACGCAGAGCGATGAGGGCATCGAGATTGCCGTGCCCACGGCCCACCGGCACGAGATCGACACGGTCGTCGTGCTGGAGTTGGACGGTCCGGCGGCCGAAATCGAGTCCGTGACGAGAGGGCGCAGCTCGAGAAAGCGCGAATGACAAAGGTATTAGACACCCGTCCCACGTGCGGGAGCGGCCTGGGCGTCATGGCTCATCCTCGAGCAGCCTTTCGGGCCTGTACTCATCCCAATCCGGCACGGTGAAATCGGGTCCTTTGCCTTCGCGCATCTTCGCCTCTATCAGACTCTTCAACTTGAGCAGCTCAGCCGTTTGTGCTTCATTCCAACCGATACGCTGGGCCTCGAGGAGGTGAGCCCATACTCGGTTGTGGGCTTTATAATATTCGCCAATCTTGATGAGGTTCCTAACCTCTTCGAGGGCAACATTCCGGATGGTATTTATCAATGGGGAATCGAGGTCGGCCGGGGCTTGATCCGGGGCCTCAGCCGTGACGATCATAGCGGTGGCGACCGACTCGATGCCGTAGGTGTGCCACAGCCGGGCGGCTTTGAGCTCCTCGAGCTTCGCGTTCAACGCGGCGCGGCCTTCCGTGTCGTGCTCACTCAAGCCCGCTTTCTCTTCCTCGGTCGCCAGGATCCTCTCGTCCAAGACCTGGAGTGCGAGTGAGAGCTCTTTGGCGACGGTCACCATTCTGTTGAGTAATCCTATTTCGCGTTGTTCTTCCAGCGCTTGCGCCAGTTGTTCGGCCTTCTGCTGCTCCATCATGCGGATTACCGTGGTGTTGTGGTAATGGTATGCGAAGCCGCCGAAAATGAGAGCGAGGGTCAGGGCCGTGGCGACCGTGGGATGGCGCCCCAGCCAGGTACCCAAGCGGTCCCACAGTGGGACCCTGTACGCTGAGGTGGGTTGGTGATCCCGATACCGCCGAATGTCTTCAGCCAGCTCCTTCGCAGTGGGATAGCGTTTGTCGGGGTTCTTGTTGAGGGCCTTCATGCAAATGGCACAAAGAACGCGGCTGACGCGTCGATTGAGCCGGTGCGGATGTGGCGGGTCACGGTGGATGATTTCCTGGAGAACACGGTCTTGAGAAGACCCGGAAAATGGGACTCGACCCGTCAAACATTCATACAGGATGATCCCGAGGGCGAACACGTCGGTCCGAAAGTCGATTTGATCGCTTTTGCCGCCGGCCTGTTCCGGTGACATGTGACCCGGTGTGCCCTTGATCGTGCCCACCTGCGTGGTGTTTATGCCGTCCTTCTCTGCGCGCTTGTCGATCCTCTTGGACAATCCCCAGTCCAGTACCATCACCACGCCGTAATCGTCCACCATGATGTTGTCCGGCTTGAGGTCGCGGTGAATAATGCCCCTGGCGTGGGCATACGCGACGGTCAGACACACCTTCTCGAGAATCTGCATCAACCGCGCGATCTCATGGGGCCGCGCGAAATCGGCGGGCGTCATCCCATCCAGGATTTCCCCGAGGGTTTGGCCGCGTATTTTTTTCATGGCGTAAAAGGACCCGTGTTTGGGCAGCTCTCCCATCTCGAAGACGGGAATGACGCCTGGATGGTCCATCTGCGCGAGAAGCCGGGCTTCGTAGAAGAAGCCGCGTTCCTTCTCGGGGTCCTGGGCCATGTCCGGCCTAAGCACTTTGATCGCGACGGGGCGCTCGAGCGTGGTATCGTAACCGTCGTAAACGATGGCCATACCGCCTTCCCCCAGGACGCCCATCAGGTTATATCGCTCCGGTTTGTTCGGCTTGCCCCGTTGTGTCATCAGTCGCCTTTCCTGAGTCATAAGGAGTCCGCCCTCAGCTTTTCAGTCCGATCCCTAATCGCCGGGTAAGTCGGAGAAAGCCCTGTTTCGGCTATGCCGGCGGGGCGTTTCGTCCACAACCCATGAGCACCTGTGGGGTGATTGCGAAAAACGGGGACAGACACGTCTCCCTTCGG
>CAYRLQ010000252.1:0-6401 GCA_964425145.1 uncultured Nitrospiraceae bacterium | reverse complement strand
CCGGCCCCGGTTTCCCAATTAACCATATCCTTGGTGCGCGCATAGCAAAGATCATGGTTGCTTTCGCATCCACTGTGGTCGCGCCATACCCATACAATATGAAAGAAACCATCGGGGCCCAGGACAGGGCCTTCGGGATATGCGTTGACCTCTCCCAGGCCGTCAAACAAAGGGGTGTCAAGCAGGCGTCGCCAGGTTTTGGCTCCCGCATTATAAGCGTTAAGGATTTGAACGCCGTTGCCGCTGCTTCCGTCACGGTAGAGAAATAGGAGCTTTCCATTTGCCATGGTGATGAATTGCGGATAGGTGCAACTGTTCTCCCGGCTGCCGATCATATTTTGAATTCGCTGGAAGGTGGTAATGTCATAGGGTTTGGTGGTCCTGAAATAGACGAGATCGCGATTGTGCATGTTGCCGCTGAGGTGGACATACCCATCGTCATCGATTGCCACGGTTATATAATTGTGGCTGTCCCAGCGGACCTTCTCCGGCAACACCTGATAGGTCCAGTTGGCGGAATCCGGAGCGCGCATCGCTACGGTCATTTTGCGGTCCTGGTCATAGTAGCCGACATACTGGCGACTACCATGCGTGAGCAGACAAAATCCAACGGGATGGCCCGACCAGACCTTTGCGATATCAAGTGACATTTCAACTGCGGGGACCTCTTGGGCTGCGAAGCTGGAACTAGCCATTAGAGAGCAAACCAGAAGGGTTAAGAAAGACTGGAGCGTTTTGTTCATGATAGTTCCTTTTTACCCGACATATCCTATTTGAACCTCGCGGGCGAACGCGCCCAGCCATTCATTCTGCCGGGCTTCACAGCGCCCTGATCCTGCGCCCTCGAGACACATCGAGGTCGTCTGCGGGCTTCAGAAACCGACTGCCGAGGTCCTCCAGTAGGCAGCGGCGAGTTACGGGGGGCTCGCGTCCGCGAGCGCGCTTACGGCGGCCCAGGCACGGGAGACCGGCGTCTCGCCCGGATACTTAACGAACTCCACGTGACCATCCATATACAGCACATTGCAGCCGCCGGGAATATGGTTGAAGAACTGAATATCGTCGCCTGAGCCTGAGCCCAGTTGGTCCATCATGAACCAGATATCGCTCTGGGCCTTGCTTGTCGCCGCAGGATTGTTGATATCGGTGATCATGAACCGCTCAATGCCTTCCCGCAAGCGGTACGCGGTGATACTGCCTGACTCGATATCCCTGTCGAAGAATGAACCATTATTTGCGCCACTGCCCCAGTCTGCGATGTCCGACGTAAGCGCGAACATCCCAGCCAGGAAGTCAGGATTCAAACTGGGGGTATCGTCGTTCGCACCCGTGCCGGGCAACAACAGGATTTCGTCCGTGATGGTCCAAGGGAAGTAGTCGTACGACTCGAGCCCGACCTGGCACGCCGCGTCTATCCTAGTGAAACGATATGTGGCCGTGTCCGACGGACAGAACATGATGTTCAGGTCCGTGAGGTATTCGGGATAGACCGCCGTATTATCGGGAGCCAGGCACATCCAACCGATAGGATGAGGCGTGTAGTTATCACTGCTGTCACATTCCCACTTCCGCCACGGCGGGAACATCCCGCCTTTGGACTCGTTCGAGTACATCTTAAAGACGAGCCCCCACTGTTTAAGGTTATTCTGGCAGCTCGAGCGGCGTGCCGCTTCCCGGGCTCGCGCCAGGGCCGGGAGCAAGATCGCTGCCAGGATGCCGATGATGGCGATGACCACCAGCAACTCGATGAGGGTGAAGCCTTTCACACTGTTCTTCATTATTCAGTCCTCTCCTGTTGATTCCGTTCTACACCTACGATGGGACGATACCCGTGCCGACTTGTCCGTAAATGGAAATACTCTCATAGGACGTTTAATCAATTATAGCATAATTTGCGCGCTTGTGAAGAGGATTTACGTAAGAGGCAATTGCGAAATTCGGAAGTGGTGTGGGGTTTGGGACTTGGGAGGAGAGGTGGCAGGGATTCATCCCGCGGGATTTAGTCCGTTAGCAGTGAGATTATGCGCGAAACGGTCACCAAAGAGACCTTCACGCAGAGGCGCAAAGCCCGCAAAGGAGAAGGCATCTTATCTCTGCGCGCTCTGCGCCTCTGCGTGAGCCTCTTGTCATTGCTTTCCGCGCAAGCTTGCTTGCGCCTTGGAGTGCGGCAACGCGTTGCCGCTTTTGAAAGCGGCGTCGTGCCGCCGCACTCCCACGTGCAGGTCAGTCCGGTTGCCGGCATGCTGATGGCGTTAACATGGGGGTTGTTTTATAATCGCCTGAGTCGGGAGTACTGTTTTCTCGTGTTGGTCCTTGGGAAATGTTTCAAAGGGTTCCTTCTGGCGTCCGTGGCCGCCGTATTCCTGGCGGTTGCTCTTCAGGCAGATGCCACGGAGGGGGCCTACTTCCTCGGGTACGGCCCGCTTCAGCAGGGCCGAGCAGGCGCCGGGGTGGCCAGTCCGCGTGACGCCTCCTGGATGCTGTTGAATCCCGCCAGCATTGTCGACCTCGACAGGCGGGTTGATCTGGGGATCGATATCACCCATTCCCACGTTACGTTGGCGCCCCGCGGGCTAATGGGCAATAGTCTGACGCGGCACATGACCGACCGGCAGTATTCCTTTGCTCCGTCCCTGGGCGCGACATGGCCCACGAAGAAAGGAGTCTTGGGCTTGGGGCTGTATGTGCCCAGCGGGGTTGGCGCTGATTTTCCTCAGTCGCGTAACATCATCTCCCGGTTCCTGCACGGCAACGCCGATCGCCGGATGGAGTTCCAACACGCGCGACTGGTCCTGGCGTATGCCCGCACGTTGCGGAACGGTTGGGCGTTGGGAATCGCCGTGAACGGAAGCCTGTCCCGTTTTCGCACCGATAGCCTCACGCTGGGTCTGGCGCCAACCCGAGGCGGGAATCGATGGGACGACGCTTTCGGCGCGGGTTTTTGCGTGGGTGCGTATAGGAGGTGGCGGAAATGGGCGCTTGGCGCCTGCTACCATTCGCGGCAGTGGTCCCAACGGTTTGACGACTACAGCGATCTGCTGCGTTCAAGTTTGGACCTGCCGCAATCGGTCCAGGTCGGTCTGGCCCATCAACTCACGCGGTCATTGGAGATTGTAGCCGACTACAAGTTCATCGACTGGACCTCCGTCAAGCTGATGGGTGAGACGGTGCTCGCCGACGGGCTCGGCTGGGAGGACCAGCACATTGCCAAGCTCGGGCTGGAGTGGCGCCCGAACGCGCGATGGACTCTGCGCAGCGGATTGTCCCATGGCAATGCCGCTATTGGCAAAAGGCACGTATTCATCAACGGACTCAGTTCCGCCGGCGTTATCGAGGACCACGCCAGCGTTGGCGTCTCCTATGCCATGAGCGAGCGAAGCGAATGCCACGTGACGTACGTGCGCGCACTACGCGGAACACGGACCACCTCTCGAACGGGCGACCTGTTCGACGTTCTCGGCGCAGGTACGAAGATCGGCGCGGGACACGACGGGATCGCGCTTGGTTACACGTACAAGTTCTGATTGCCCGGCTGGAACCATACGGAAGACGGCATCCGGTTTTCTTGCATCTTGGCCCGCAAAGGGCGATACTTAGGGGCACTCACGAGCTTTGCGCCACGAACACTATGCAGGAGGTTATACCATGGGTAAAGCAATGGAGGCCGGTTCGATAGCTTACTTCGAGGGCAAGTATGTCCCCATTGAAGGGGCCAAGATCAGTGTGATGACCCATGCGTTCAACTATGGTACCGGATTGTTCGAGGGTATTCGCGGCTATTACACGAAGGACGAGGATAACATTCTCATTTTTAAGCTGGACGAACATATCGATCGGTTCGTGCGCAATTTCAACGTCTTGTGTATGGAAGTTCCCGAGTCCCGCGAGCAAATTCGCGAGGTCTGCATCGAACTCGTCCGCCGCAGTGAGTTCCGCGAGGACTGTTATATTCGGCCTATTTGCTATAAGAGCCAGTTATCCCTCGGACCGGTTGTCAAGGGCGTCGAGAGCAGTTTCTGTTGTTACGTCATCAAGCTTGGCGATTATGTAGACGTCGAGTCGGGGTTGGACGTGGCGGTTTCATCCTGGCGCCGGCTGTCCGACAACGCGATTCCCACCCGCACCAAGAGCACCGGTGGGTATATCAACTCGTCGCTGGCCGCCTCAGAAGCCAAACAGGCAGGGTTTGATGAGGCCGTCTTCCTGCGTGAAGACGGCACGGTCTCTGAAGGCAGCGGTATGAATATCTTCATCGTACGAGACAACAAGCTCATCACCCCGCCGCCTTCGGCGGACATCCTCGTAGGCATTACGCGCAACTGCGTCATAGAACTGGCTGCGGAAGAATTCGGCCTTGAGGTCATCGAACAGCCCATTGCCCGCACCGAACTATATGTGGCCGATGAGGTGTTCTTTTCGGGTACCGCGGCCCAGGTCGCGCCGGTGCGTTCGGTCGACCACCGGCTGATCGCTGACGGCAAGCTTGGGCCTGTTAGCAAAAAGCTCCAAGCCTGCTATTTCAAGGTCGTCCAGGGCAAGGTCGAGAAGTATCGTCATTGGTGCACCGCGGTCTACTAGCGGTCTGCTCGTGGGCACACCTTTCCCAAAGCGTCTCGGGGGCAATTGTAAGAAAAATGCGAACACCCTCGAATTCTCTTGCCTTTTGGACTGCAATTGCGTAGTATAATTTATATAGGAAGCGCCAAGAGACTGGAGATACGACGGTGGAAGAAGGTTCAGGGTCCTTTGATCGTGATAAGACACGGCTCTGTCCAAGTTGCCGCATGGCGATCAGTGTGCTCGCTACGAAGTGCCGTTTCTGTGGGGAGAACGTCGGGCGGCCTCGTGTAGAAGACCGGCATTTTACGATGGACGACCTTGGAACCGCTTCACCCCATATTCATAAGGTCTCCGAGAGCGTGATGAACGCGCTGGAAGCGTTCCGGGCCGAAGAGTTTTCCAAGGAAGAGGCCGCTCCGCAGGAGGTTCGCAAATCCAGGTCTCGGCGCCGAAGCAAGTCCAAGAAAGCCAAGCATGATGACGTGTCTGGAAAGGCCGGCGAAGATTCGCCGGATTTGGAGGACGGCAACGATGCGCTGAGCGCGGCCGAGCCGTTCTCGCGGGTCCGGTCGATGACCGCTGCCCGGGCCGCGCCTGCTGTGAGGAATAAGTGGGTTCTGCTGGGCAAGGTGGTTGGTGTACTTGTGGTGGTGTATTTTGGGGGCAGTTTCGCCGCGGCCAAAATCCGGGCCTACGTGGATGCGCGCAATGCCCAACCCGCGGTGACATATCACAATCAGGCTGTGGACATCCTGGAGGGCGGTGGATCAACCCTGGCGGCGCTGCAGGCGGCGGTCGACGCGCTGGCACACGTTGACAACGACGAAAACCGCAAGATCGCCGATATGGTCCGCAAGCGGGTAGCCGAGCAAGCTCGCGGGCTTCTCAATATCAACCCTTACCGTGAGAGCAACTTGGATCGCGCCTCGGCACTTGTGAGCCAGGCGGCGGCCATCGACGGCAAGAGCGAGGTTATCCAGGCGCTTAAGGCGGAAGTCGACGAGGAAGAGTTTGCCTATAACAAAATGAGTATTGCCAAGCTTAATCCCGGCGCTGGAACCGTAACGCTCAGGCTCATTTACCCCGAGAAACCCACCGAAGTGATCCAGGTGGTGAAGAAGGAAGGTGAGAAGATTTACCGCGGCCGGTTTATCGTCAAGCAGATCACCGATGGCTATATCCGCCTTGAAGACGCCAAGCGTAAGGACGATTACGGCCTGAACCGCATTGTCAAGTTGTCCCGCACTGGCGCCCTCCGCTGATGCTCTTCGCCGCCCCTTCTCCAGACCTATCAACACCTGTTACCCGCATGAAACGTGAGCCAAACCGAGCTCTTATGGTATGATGACGCAGTATGCCGGAGCGGGAGAATGCGTTGCATCCGTGAGCCTGAGTGCTCCGGCTTTGCCCGGCATGTTTAGCGGACAGGGGAGCAGGTATGACCACAATGACAACAAGAAACGTTTTCACTCGATGGTGCGTGCTTTGCGGGGCGGCGCTGATGCTGGCGGCGTGCTCACGTTTAGCATGGTGGAGAGACAAGCCCTCCGGGGCTGAAACAGCACCCGCCGAAGAAACCGCGGCCGTCGAGGTGGAGCGCGAGGGCCATGAGGCCGCGCTCAGGCGGGTCGTGGGCAATAGGATTACCTCGGCCCCCACCACCCCGGGCAATCACTATGGCAAGCTCATCCGGCGCAAACCGTACTTCTACAAAGAATACGTGGTGTATCCCGAAGGTGCCGATTCGTTCGAGCTGCTTATAACTGAGACCGAGTCGCGTACCGCACCGTATATCGCCAATGTGAAGCTGCGCAAGCTGCGGTTTGCAACCCGGTTTCATC
>CAYRLQ010000251.1:0-6500 GCA_964425145.1 uncultured Nitrospiraceae bacterium | reverse complement strand
GGGCCCAGCGTTGTGTCGAGCGGGGCATAGCTGTGTTCATGGTGGCCGTCGCCGTTATGGTGATGAAGGCTGAACTCGCCGGCTTCGCCCCGCGCGACGTCCATGTCTATCGCCTGGATGGCCTCGATAATAGGGGTGTCGGTCGTTCCCATGTTCTTGAAGTGTAAGGTCCATTCGACTGTCGGAAAATCGCGGTATGCCACGCCCACGCAACGCACGGCGAGCCCCGTCTCCGGATCGCTGTAGATCAGCGTGCGTTCCGTGCGGAACGTGTCCAGTGGCCGCGAAGCATGCTCGAACTCCCACGTCGCGAGGAATTCGGTCGAAGCACGGCCGTCATAGGTGAAGGAGAAAGGCGGCGCCGTGGGGGCTTCGCCTAAGCCGCCGAGATGGTCCGCCACCCATTGAGACGCCCTGGCAATCTCTTCTGGCGTAACCATCATTGCAGGTCCCGCCGCACAGAGCATCGGGGCAAGGGCCAATAGGGTCATCATGGCATACGCCTCCTTGATACCTTGTTCCGCTCAGGCAATTTCCATACCGGCATGCATCATTCAAGTATGTCATAGAGCCAGCGCCAGGGCAACAATACCCAAGGGCGCTTCCCGATCGCAGGGATGCCTCTTTCCTTGCCTGCCTTGCTCCGAGTCCGTCACGAAGAACAACTCGCTCCGTTGTTCTAGAGAGAGACGAGCGCTACATCGAGCCCCTCTACCTCGAGAGGAATCGTCGTCCCGGCCCACTGCACACGAAGCGTCTCCCTCTGATCGGAGAGGTTCCACAGGAGCGCCGAGCTGACAGAAGGATACCAGGCACAGACCACCGCCTTCTCGCCCACGACATAAGGAACATCCAGACCCGCCTCGATGGCCTCGTGCTTCAGCGCCCAAAGGTCTTCCAGCGACTCGTTGACAGCGCGCATTTCGCTTGACGTGTTTCCGAGCCCCAGACGACACACGAGCCTGCCCTGACCCAATGGCGTGTCTTTCGCCATCAGGCTGCGCGCGTCGAAATCGGATAGAAAAGTCCACCCCTCGGTTGGAGCACTGTCCGTAACCTCAAAGGGAATGCCCGTGGCGAGAAACAGGCTGAACGGCCGGTCATCGCCTACATAGCGTGAGGTCTCACCCCAGTAGTGCCTGAACGGTCCTCGGGGCCGATGACCTTTCAGGCGTTCGTGAAGGCGCCTCTGCTTCTGCATGGCGGGCGCCAGCACGTCCCAGTGAGATTTCGGAAACGGTGTGAGCCCCGACATGAACATGGTATTGCGCACGTCGCTGAAAGTAGAGATGGCCAGCTTGGCGGCCATATTGCCTGCGGAAAGCTGGTCGGCGGGGAACGCCGTCGTCTCACTATAGGCAAGGTCAGGTTTCGCATAGCGGCGGTGGAAGAGGGCGCTGAAGAGTTCATCAGTCTTTCCCTTCACCGGCCTGAAGGAAGCGTCATTAAACATCAACTCGCCGACACGAAATGGGACATTGGCGTAATCGGCAAGGCGAATGCCCGCCTTTTCCGCACCAAGGTACATGACCATGTTCCCGATGGCGATCTCGGGCGCGGACGCCTGCTGAGCGCGGAAACAAGCGGTGAGTTCGTCACAGGTGAAATCGATCCACGTGCGGAGGACAGGGGAAAAACGGCGGCCGCGAACATCCGCCAGCAATTCTTCCCAACGCTTCTCAGAGTAGCCGCATTTCTTCAAGAAGCGTTGTTGGTGCCATTCGCAGAAGCAGCCCCCGATGACCCCGGGCCCGGTGGCCAGGCGGAAATCGTCATCGAGAAAGATGCAGTCCGGTTTCAGCGCGGAAAGAGCCCGCACGGCCTCCACATTCTCTTCCGTGGCAGGCGGGTGCAGCGACGTGCCGGAGTAGCGGGAGCCGTCGGGGCGCACGGCCATGCGCCATTGCGTGGGCGGGGTCAGCGGAGTCTGGCCGGTGCTGTCGCCCAGAGAATCGCCCGGGTGCCCCAGGGGCACGTTGATCAAATGCCATTGCAGGCCGCTGGCTTCCACACGTGCATAAGCTTCACGCAGACGATTCGGGGTCTCGTACCAGTGCCCATAGAAGAAGGCTGCCAGCCAGATGTCGGACACGCCCGCATCGCGAACAATGCCCAGCAGGTCGGGATCTTCCTCGACGGCCCTGGAATTCAGGCACAGGTGATAGCGCCGAGCATCCCGGGTTTCAGCGCCGGTTGCCCCCGCGCCATTCAGAAATCCGCCCGCGCCCGCGGCAGCCGTCAGCGCCATGAAGTCTCTTCGCGATAGCATTGTGTCTCGTACTCCTTGGTGCATTTGCACAACGTGCTCAGGGGCGACCAGCCTATCGCATTCCGTCGGGGATTGGTCAGTCATGCCTCACGAAACGAAAACGAGGTGGCTCGTCTCTCGCGGGTGTCCTTCTCTTTCTGTTTGAACCTACGCACTTCATGGCAAATCACTCACCCAATCGCCTCGCCCGGCGCGGGCGGCTTCGATCAGCTCACGCACGAAGTCCCTCCCGGGCCCGCGGTCAGCGGAGTCGTAGTTGGTCAGGGCGCTGTCGAACATGCAGAACCCTTCATGGTGCTTCGAAGTGAAGATGAGATAGCGCATGCCCGCAGCCTTGGCGATGGCCATCCACCGGGCCGCGTCGAACTTCGTGGGCTTGAAGGCGTCGGCGAACTCCTCGTACTCGGCGACGGGGATGCCCTCGTCTTTCATGACGAAGGAGGCCAGAGCGCCCGTGCTGTTACGGGCGGGCACGGCGTACGACCCCCAGTGAACGAACATGCCGAAGCGGGCGTCGGTAAACCACTCCGTGCGTTCAGCACGGGCCGCATCGATACGGGCTTGCTTCTCGGCTTTGGCGGCCATGTCGCCGCAGTCGCGGATGCCCGGCTGGGCGTACCACCTTTCGTAGAACTGCTGAAGCGTGCCGGCGAACTCGCCGCGCTTGACGTTCATCCAGGTCAGTTGATCGCCTACGGCGAAGTACACGAAGGTCTTGCCGCCGAACTCCACGACCTCAGGGTCGGAGGCGTTGATGCCCTCGTCCAGGCCCGTGGGCGCGAGCACCGGATTGGCGCTGCTGAGTTCCCAGGTCTTCAGATCCTTGGAACGGGTCACGTAGGTCTCGAAAACGTGCGAAGGCCGCCGGTTTTCGAGGTAGAGCACGTAGTAGTAGCCGTTGACGTAGCGCACGCAAGGGCACGCGGTGTAGCGGTTCGTGCCGAAGGTAGCGTCTGGCAGCTTGGTCCAGGTTTCGAGATCGTCGGACCGAGCGAACTTAGTCGTGAACCCCGGATAGTTGGGGTCGTTCGATTCGTAGGCCAGCACGAACCCTTCTGGCCCCTCGCAGACGGAGCTGTTGAACAGGTGCTCGCTCTCCTGCTTGATAATGACCTTCTGTTCCCAGGTCTTCAGGTCGGGCGACTTGAACAAGGTCACATCGTTCCAATCGTTCTCCTCGAAGCGGGAGGCGAATGCGTAGAACACGCCGTCCTTGACGTGGCAGGAGGCCAGACCGTGGCCCACAGCGAAACGGACCATCTCGTCGCCGGTTTCCACGTCGCGCAGGAGGAGGTAGTAGTCCTCTTTCACGCCACCGCGGCCGGGCCTGTGGCATTCCATCTGGCACAGGCGGCCTTTCCATACAAAGGGCGAGACCTCGCACATGTCGGGCACAACGAGTTCACGATTGGTGAGCACGGGGGTCGGCTTGGCAGGCGCGGGAGGCGCGACCGTTGCGAAGGCCTCAACCGGCCAACGGCCGAGGGCGTGGAAACCCTTGGGGACTTGCTGCGTGTACTGCACGTAGGCGAGGGCCGAGCCCTTGGTCGAGTACCCGATGTCCCCCACGGAATCCTTGTCAACTTTCACGCCGAAGACCTTGTACCCCATGAGGACGCAGTTTTCGAAGTCAACATGGAGATACTTGCCGTTTTGCACGCTCTGGACCACGCCGTCGGTGGGCGTGCCGTGAGGTTGCGAGAAGTTGAGGGCGACGAGGGTGCAGTTCTTCACGAGTGCATGGGTGTAGGTATGAAAACCGTAGTTGCCGCCCTTCAACGCGCACTGCGGACTCACCATGGTGCAGTCCTCGAACACGATGTCGTGATACTCGGGCATCGACTCGTTCTCGATGCGGACATACCCGGCGGCCGTGTCGCCCCACTCGTCCAGAGACCACATGATGCAGCGGCGGAACGTGATGGGTTCGTCGCTGCGGGACAGGCAACTCATGGCGCCGCAGCCGAAGGCGCGCCCGATGCTGATGCAGTCCTCAACGACTACCGTGAAGGGCTCGATCCTGTTCGTGCAGTCAAAACAGAAGCCGCCGTCGCCGCCGGTGGCGTACAAGTGGCGAAGAATCCAGCGGTCCCATTTGATGGCCGAGACCGTTTCCTGGGTGTGCTCGGCCGACCAGCCCTTCTGGTAGGCGCGGATGTTCCCCCACCAGTCGTAGCTCTTGAAGCCCTTGCGCGGCTCGCCCGCGTCGAGAACCACGTGGCCGGTTGTGCCCGATCCGAGGCTCCCGTCGAAATCGCCGATGAGTTCGTTGTACGCGCCCTTGGCGCCCGGATACGCCGGGAGCATGTTGGCCTCCATGTGCGTATCGGGCCGGACGATGATGCGGTGCCCGCCCTGGTCGTCCGGAATCGCATCGAGGGCGGTCTGGACCCCGGTGAACGCCGTGGCCCAGGAGAGGCCGTCCGAGTTGTCGCCCAACTTCGAAACGTAGAACGTGGTCCCCATGCGCTCCCCCTCCTCGGCAAGGCCGATGGACGCCCATACCATCGCCAACAGAACACCTGCCACTAGAACTCGACTTCGTGCATGCATGAGAATGCCTCTCTTTTGGCTTTTTCCGCTTTCGACGGCGCCGCACCCCTGACAGCATCTTCACCACCGAATATTACAGGAGCCGCGCCCAGAGAAACAAAGCGAGCGGACTGAATGAGAGGGGCGACAAGCAAGTGGGAGCACCCCCGCTCCTTCAACAGCCCCGAGGCAGGATGTGCGGCGGAGTTCGTGTCTTGGGATATGCACCAGTGGCGCAGAATTGAGTCGTTGACTATTCTGAGATGCAACGAGACCGTCCGGTCACAACTCCCAGGATCGCGCCCGCGCCTCCACAAATCCAATAAGACAAGGGGTTGCAACCCCTTGTCTTTTTCCTTCCTTTGGAAAATCAAGAAAAGAAGAACTCATTCGTTCTCTACCGCTGGAATGTGTGCAGCACGTAGCAAGAGCGGCTGTGATCACTGAGGCTGATCGGCCAGCAGTGCCACGCAATCCATCATTCCGCTCCGCAGCCTTTCCACGGTGTCGTCATTGTTCGAATCATCTATGACGTACCGCGCCACACCCAGATGCACTTCATCGAGGGATTGGCTGGAAATACTCGGCAACGCATTTTCCAGTAGGTGGCGGATCTTCTCCTTCGCCTCCGCTCCGACGGACTCATCCGAGAGCTTTTCACGCAATGCAATAAGGATGCGTGTGTCCTCCATGCCCTCACGGACGGCCTCCCAGCGTCTGGATGAGGTGTGTGTATCGTCCGGGTTCTTGTACACAAGGGGGTACTCGTGTTCGACGGGATCCCACATCGACGGACCAGCGTTGTAGCACCAATACCCGATCCCCATGGCGCCGAAGTTGAACCCGAAGATCGCCGCCATGCGGTACTGAGCCACTACGTTGATGGTTTTCGTGTTCGCGCCAATGGGCCGCGCATAGGAATAGCCGCAGTCATAGGACCAGATCGTCTTCCCACTCTCTCTGAGGAAGTTCATTTCGGGCGTATCCTCGGAGAGCATGTAGAATCCCGGACACCAGATGGCCGCCACCTCGTTCAGTGCCTCGAACATGGCCAAGTCGCCGCCGCCGTTTACGTAGAACCTCAGGCCGGGCCGCGCTTTGAGCCCTTGGCGGCCAAAGGCGACATAGTGATTGACCGTGTCCCAGCCATGGCCACCGGGCTCATCGTGGGGATACAGCGCCACATGGTCTTCATCGATACCCTTGGCCACCAGGCGTGCCATCACCTGGTCGAGGTAGTCGGCGAGGCGCGGCACATACGCATCGGACTCCATCGGGACGCCCAGAGCGGGGATCCCGCCCATAAGCAGGAAAACGTCGTGACCGGCCAGCGGCGCCACGAATTCGTCCAGTGCGGTGTAGTCAATGTCGATGTGTACTGGGTCGTCTTCGCCGACAGTTGCCGGGGGAAGCCCTGCGGTGAACACGTTGTTGCCGTGAGCCAGCAAGTCTTTCACAGCGTCGTCGTTGTAGCGCGACCAGCAGCAAAGCCGCATCGCCCCAGACCCGGCCATCTCGAACGGCAGCACTTCCAGGGTGATCGCAACCTTCGTTTCGGACACGCCCGTATCGAAAGAGACATTGACCTTGTGGGTGCCTGCTTTTACGCCGCTCAAGTCGACATCCAGCCATACCTCTCGCGTCTCGAGCGAAGGGATAGCCATCTTGCCGTCACGCAACGGCACAATGGGATCCCACG
>CAYRLQ010000250.1:0-6529 GCA_964425145.1 uncultured Nitrospiraceae bacterium | reverse complement strand
CAGGTTCGGCTACAGGCGCCGACTCAGGTTCGGCTACAGGCGCCGACTCAGGTTCGGCTACAGGCGCCGACTCAGGTTCCACCGCTAGGCCGGATTCAGCACCTTCCACATCCGGAGGCTCTTGGTCACTGCGAATGTCAATGTTCCATCCGATAAGTTTCGAGGCCAATCGGGCATTCTGGCCGCGTTTGCCGATGGCCAAGGATAACTGGTCATATGGCACTACAACCAGAATACCGTGGTGCTCTTCGTCGACCACAATATCGAGAATGTCCGCCGGGTTGAGCGCATTGCCGCAGAACTCGACAGGGTCCTCGCTCCACCGCACTATATCGATCTTCTCGCCGGAGAGGTCCTCGACCACGGTTCGCACGCGGGATCCTTTCATACCTACGCAGGCACCCACTGGGTCCACATTCGGGTCGTGCGACGCGACAGCGACCTTCGTGCGACTGCCAGGCTCGCGGGCCACCTCCTTGATCTCGATGGTACCGTCGTAGATTTCCGGCACCTCGAGTTCAAATAGGCCCCGGACCAGTTCCGGCGAAGTCCGCGACAGGACCAACTGCGCGCCCCGACCACCTTTGTCCACCTCGAGCAGATAGGCCCGAATCCGGTCGCCGGGCTTGAAGCTCTCGCGCGGCGATTGTTCACGGTGCGGGAGAATCGCCTCGGCCTTCCCTATAGAGACGATCACGTTTCCATGGCTGCTGCGCTTAACGACACCCGTGACCAGTTCGCCCTCGCGCTGCTTGAACTCCTCATACACGTTCTCACGCTCGGCGTCTTTGATTTTCTGGATAATAACCTGCTTGGCGGTCTGGGCGGCGATCCGGCCAAAATCTCTCGGTTTGATGGGGACTTTTAAGTGATTGCCGACAACCACGTTGGGATTGAGTTTCAGCGCCTCATCGAGCGGTAGTTCGCGGGTCGGGTCGTCGACTTTCTCGACCACGCTTAGAATCTCGAACACCTTAAACTCCAGGGTCTCCGGGTCCACTTCAACAGATACATCTGCAACATGCGTGAAACTCTTACGCGCAGCACTCTCGATGGCACTGCAGATGGCATCGAGCAGCGTTTGGCGGTCGATGCTTTTCTCAGTCTCGAGCTGTTGCAGGATTACCCGCAGATTAGCGTCCACACTGCCTCCTTCGTCCCCTCTGTTCTACCCATCTAAATGAGCCTTCCTGAGGTTGTCGATGTGAATCTCGTATGCCGACTCCTCACAGTCCAACTGCACCAACCCGTCCCGAAACCCCTTCATGATGCCGCGGAACCGCTTGCGACCATTGACCGGCTCATAGGTTTTCAGCTTCACTCGCTCGCCCACAAATCGGATGAAATCCTCCGGCTTGCGGACCGGGCGGTCGATACCGGGCGACGAAATCTCCAATACGTAGCTACCATCAATGAAGCGCTTGAGGTCCAGCAACGGGCTGACCAATTGGGACACCGCCGCGCAATCGTCCAGCGTTACACCACCTTCGCGATCGATATACAATCGCAGTATACGCCGACCGCCCTGTCGATCGAATTCCACCTCGACAAGTTCGTACCCTTGTTCCGACAGCTCAGGTTCGAGCTCCTCCCACGCACGCCGGAGTATCTCGTTTCTCTGATCCAACGCCTCTTGTTTTCTCCCGCCTGGTTCAACTACAAGTAAAAAGAGTGGGTGCGGACCCACTCTTTCGCGAGACACAATTTCACACCCTTTAGTTTAGCATAATCCCTGGTGCTGTGCAACACCTGCAACGCGGTTCTGTCATGGCCAGCAATCCGACTCGAAACCCCTCGCACGCCTGTGGAGACCGCAAGTCACTTCCGCCGCAAGCGACTCGACGCCACGTCTTTTGGCGCGCCAACCGCGCTCACAGCGCGGCGAATCTCTTAAGGCAAGTCAGCCACAGATATTTGAACTCAGGAGCCTAGTTCGCCGTAGCGACTATAAAGGCCGAATGACAAGGGGCCATCGTCTGGAGCGGACCATGCGCAACTGTTAACGGCGCTGACTATGTATAGCGGCGGGATGAGAAGGGCGCCGACCCGGGCCAGACCTCCGGCTATATCACCAAGAGCGCCATGTTTCGGCTGGCATTCGAGTCGGCCCGGTATGAGTGGAAACGGCCGTCGCAGATGGTGCATATTTGTGCGAATGCGATTTGGCTCCGCGGCACCCCGGCGGCAGTCAATTGGCCCGCGTTGGCCTCCCAGAGGTCGAGGTGGCGTCCGTAGGTAGGCAGGCCGGCGCTTGCAAAGGCCTCGACCTGCTCGGGCGAGACTTCGTAGCAGCATGGGCCCGCCGATGGGCCGATCAGTGCATGGATGTCGGCTGGACGCACGTTCAGGTCACGCGCCAGCAGCCCGACCGCATGGCCAACGATATTCTGGATGGTGCCCCGGCGGCCGGTGTGAATGAGGCCCACCGCGCCCCGCTGGCTATCATAAAGGTATACCGGCACGCAATCAGCTACGAAAACGGCGATGGGCAGCCCTGGCACGGTGGTCACAATGCCGTCAGTCGAGTCGAGCGCCGTCCTCATGGCAGTGGCGCCTTTTCCACGGTCACTCTCACCCGCCTGGACAACCCGGGTGCCGTGGACTTGGCTGGCGGTAACGAGATGGCCGGGGTCCACGCCGCACTGCCGGCAAACATTCGCACGTGCACGCAGCACGGCAGCGCCCTGTGCGCCGTCTCCAAGCCCGCAGTCCCCGTCGAACTTGTCGGACATGGCCGCCACTGCCACACCCAGTTTCTCGAACGCCTCAAACCGAATCATGCCTATACCGAAAACCCAAGTGAATGTCACCCAGACGCGACAGGTTGGGGTGCCACGTCGTCTTGAAAACCACGACCGAGAACCGACAACTGGTAACTGAGAACTCGATCATAGAATATAGCGGCTAAGGTCGCGGTCTTCGATGATATCGGCGAGACGCTTCTCGACTTCCGCGGCGTCGATGCGGACGGTCGCGCCCTTACGTCCGGGCGCCTCGAACGATAAGTCTTCGAGGAGATATTCCATAATAGTGTGCAATCGCCGTGCACCGATATTCTCGGCATCCTCGTTGACACGTTGGCAAATCTCCGCTATTTTCTCTATGGCTTCGTCGTCGAATTCAACTACGACGCCCTCCGTTACGAGCATCCCCTGGTATTGCTTGATAAGGGAGTTCTTAGGCTCGCGCAGAATCCGGACAAACTCCTGGGCCCCGAGACTGTCAAGTTCCACCCGGATCGGAAACCGACCCTGCAGTTCGGGGATCAGGTCGGAGATTTTGGACATGTGAAAGGCACCCGCCGCAATGAACAGAATGTGGTCGGTGCGGATAGCCCCATACTTGGTCGTGACTGTGCTGCCTTCGACGATGGGCAGGATGTCGCGCTGTACACCCTCGCGCGAGATGTCCGGGCCGGTTCCCGGCCCGCCGCCGCGCCCCGCGATCTTGTCGATTTCATCCAGAAACACGATGCCGGAATTGGCCGCGCGTTCGATGGCCCGCCCCACCACGGCGTCCATGTCGATCAAGTCCTGGAGCGCTTCCTGTTCGAGGATCAGGCGCGCTTCGGCCACAGACACCTTGCGCCGTTTCGTGCGTTGGGGCATAAACCGGCCGAACATCTCCTGGATGTTAACGCCCATTTCCTCCATACCCGTATTTGAAAACACTTGCATCATCGAGGTGGCGCCGGTCTCCCGCACCTCGACTTCGACCTCGCGCTGATCGAGCTCGCCGGCGCGGAGTTTCTGGAGCAGGATTTTACGCGTGTGCGCCTCGGCGGCATCGGTCTGAGCCATCGCTGGGGCTTCATCGCCTGCGGTTGGGTCGTTGGGCCGAAACACCTGTGGCGGCTGCTTCGGCTGGGGGGGCAGCAACAAGTCCAGCAAGCGCGTCTCAGCCTCGACCTTGGCCTGGTCCCCCAGTTCCTTCATCATCTCTTTCCGTACAAGGTTGACGGAAACCTCCACAAGCTCCCGAATCATGGATTCACAGTCGCGTCCAACGTAGCCCACCTCGGTGAACTTCGAGGCCTCGACCTTCACAAACGGCGCGTCGGCCAACCGCGACAACCGTCGCGCGATCTCCGTTTTTCCCACACCCGTCGGGCCGATCATGATGATGTTTTTCGGCGCCACCTCGTCGCGCAGTTCCTCAGGAAGTTGCTGGCGCCGCCAGCGGTTGCGCAAGGCGATGGCCACTTTTTTCTTCGCCTCGTCTTGACCGATTATATATTTATCGAGTTCTTCAACGATCTCTCGTGGCGTCAACACACTCATGCGTACACTCCCGACCCGGCATAGCCGGAACCCTAATCATCCCATTTTGCCCACACGGCGTCTGTGACGCTCCGCCGCACTGAACGGGGTCGCCAGGAAAATATCGATCAGCTTGAGACAGTCCTCAAGCGCCAGGATGCGACGGCCCATACAAAGTACATTCGCGTTGTTGTGCTCGCGGGCGAAGCGTGCCATATCCGGCGTGGCGCACGTGGCCGCGCGAATGCCTTTATGACGGTTGGCGGCGATGCCCATACCAATGCCCGTGCCGCAGAGCAACACCCCGCACGCCGCCTGGCCATCGAGAATGCTTTGGCACACCTTTGCGGCGAAGTCGGGATAATCCACCGCCTCCGGTCCCGACGTGCCGCAATCCACGACCTCGTGCCCGTGCCTCTCGAGGTGCTCCACGATCTTCGGTTTGTAAGAGGGCGCGGGCTCCTCGTAACCCGCGTGGTCGCTTCCAACGGCAATTCTCATGGCGCACTGTTCCAGGTTGATCGTTCCTTTGCCCTGGCATCCATTCTATTGCTTCACGCACCTGGCTACAAATTTCCCCCGTCCACCTATATCTTTGTCTCCATCTGGGATAATTTGCCTAATCCTCGGCCCTAAGTACTCTGGCTCACAAGTTCGGTCACCTATTTTTGACAGGATAACAGGATAGACGGGATTATTGATATCCTGTTTATCCCCCTCTTAGCTCCTTGACCTTTCGCTTTACTTCCACTTTCCTTTCGGCAAAATTCAAAACCAAGCCTACCGGTTTTCCTGTGGCAACGAGGTAATTGACCAATTGTATCTCGTGCGACAGCACGATGCGCCGGACCGACTATCCTGTTATCCTGTCAAAAAGATCCGTTAGCATATTCATGAATGAGTGTCCTAAGGTAACGCGCTGAGTCGGGCTTTAGAGATGGCACCTTCGCGCAAAACTTCGCCGAGGTCGGGATCGAATACGGTGGAGGGCGCACTGGGCGCTAAGGCGCCGCCGTCCAGTCCTACAGCAACACCGGGTAGGTCGAGTTGGTCCAGGGAGCGCGCCGGCGGTTCGCCGGAACGATTCGCGGACGACGAGGTGATCGCCGACCCCACAGCCCGGCACAGGCGCCGCGATTCCAGGCAGGCCGGACAGCGCACGCAAACTTTATCGCTGCCGGCGGTGAGCACCTCGGGCAGGGCAGCGGACTTGGGTAACAGCAGGGACAACGGCCCCGGCCAGAACGCTCGTGCGTAGGCCCAGGCCTTCTCGGACATGAGGGGCGCCACACGGGTGAGTTGGTCGAAGTCCGCCACAATAAGCAGCACCGGTTTCCGCTCGTCGCGCGCTTTGATCTCGAACAACCGGCGCACGGCCGCGTCGGAGAAGGGATCGGCGCCCAAGCCGTACACGGTTTCGGTCGGATATGCGACGATCTCACCGGACCGGATGGCGCTGGCGGCGCTCGCAATGCCCTCGGGGGTGGGGGTAAGAATCTTCATCGCAAGGAGGCCAAATAGTTCCGGAGCTTCCTGAATGCGCGGCCGCGATGGCTGATGGCGTGTTTGTCCGAGACCGTCATTTCACCGAAGGTCTCATCAAATCCCTCTGGGATGAATACGGGATCGTAGCCGAACCCGAGGCGGCCCCGGCACTCGAAGCCGACTCGCCCTTCAACGGTTCCCATTTCGATATGTGGGGTCCCGCCAGGTCGCACTAGCGCCGCACAACACACAAACCGAGCCCTCCGCTGTGGCTCGGGCGCCGCCGCCAGCGCGGCCAACAACTTGGCGTTGTTGTCGGCGTCGGTGCAGTTGGCGCCAGCGTAGCGCGCGGAATACACCCCTGGGGCGCCATCAAGCGCATCCACGACCAGGCCGGAATCGTCGGCAACGCACCACACTCCCAGGCGCTCGGCATAGTGTTTGGCCTTCTTGACAGCGTTCGCTTCAAAGGTGGCGCCATTTTCTTCGGGCTCGGGCACCTCGTGAAAATCGGCGAGGCTCTTGACCTCCCAGGGCAGCCCCTCGAGCAGTTGAGCCAACTCGAGGGCCTTCTTCTGATTTCGACTGCCGATGAGCAATGGTTCAGTCACGAGCCAGCGTCTCGTTTTGGATTGCGAACAGCTCGCGTATCCCTTTTCCCGCGAGGTCTAACATCTCGTTCATCAAATCCCTCGAAAAAGGCTCATGCTCGGCGCAGGCCTGGATTTCTATGAAGTTCCCAGTAGCCTGCATGACGAGGTTCAGGTCGACGGCCGCCGCGCAAT
>CAYRLQ010000249.1:0-6531 GCA_964425145.1 uncultured Nitrospiraceae bacterium | reverse complement strand
TTACAAATGGCAGGAGCATACACCTTTGGGTAAGATTTTAGATGGCGCGATACGCATGTTGAAAATACGTTGCCCATCTGGTACGATTCGAGTGCTTTTGGACCAAATTATTCCCCGATAGCTCAGTTGGTAGAGCGGGTGGCTGTTAACCACTAGGTCGCAAGTTCGAGTCTTGCTCGGGGAGCCAGGCAATACCAGAGAGTGCATAATCGCCATTTCGGTTAACGGCGCTCTCTGTTGTGTTTAGGAGCTCTCTGACGACCGGGTGGTCGTAGAGGGTTATTTCTATTTGGTCTTCCGAGAAGGTGACGCGCTCGGCGGTCGTCGGTGCCCGTTGTCGGTGCCCGTTATTGTTGAGCCAATCCTTCAGCCGGTTGACGTAGCCCAGCTCCAGATAGTTTGTAAAGATGAGCCCGACAAGCTTGGCCTCTTCGGCGCTCGGCACGATGGCACCGTCTACGGCGTCATATACCCAGAACCTGGCCGCCGTTCCACAGCCCCTGCTCTGCGCGCTATCTCAAGCACGCGTTTCCTCAGCGAAAGACCGTCTTGTCGCTCGATCCAGAGTATGCTGCAACTCCAGTGTTCCAGAGCTTCCAGGATTTCCGGGGGTAATTCATCTGCACGTTTAAGAAAGGCCTCATCCTTACCTAGCCCCGGTCTGTGGGTCAACTGGCGCCCCTCCAGAGCCGCTTCGTCCCTCCTAGCAACCCCGCCCAGTCGCAAGAGTCCTGCCGGCAGCCGCCGTTCACCCCCGCGACCAATTCTGCTGCAGCGCTGGGCAAAGTGCAATTTGACATTCAGGAGGGCTTTGTGATACATATCACGGCATCGCTTTCTGAGTGAAAGTTTCAGGGCGATCAAGGATTATCTTGTGATTTGCATTGCCTGTATCCCCTTCTAGCCAAGTATCCACGCTTGAAGATATCGGGGTAGCGGAAGGCGTCGAAAGCAACGGGGGTGGGATAGCCCTTTAGTCCCATGCATTACATCGCACATAGTGATTTCATCGGACTGTTGGATGTGTTGAAACAGGAGTATGAGGTCTATGTGCCTGTGAAAAAGGGCGACGAGCGGTTCTACGAGAAATACAGCGATGCTTCTGAAAACCTCGTGTTTGGGGAAGTGAGGCCGTTTGAGCCGCTCAAGGCCTTCTTCTTCCGCGCACGGGAGCGGGTTGCGGAGGGTTTCGAGGCGGAGGCGCCGCGTACGGGAAGCAAGCCGTACTGCATTGTCGGCGTTAAAGCCTGTGACCTGAAAGGCTTTCAGATTCAGGACTACGTGTTTAAGGACCACGACTACGAAGACCCGTTCTACGTGGCTGCCCGGGAAGCGAACTTGGTCATCGCCGCGGATTGCACGTGCGCCATTGACACCTGCTTCTGCCTCGCCTTGGACGTAGAGCCTCACCCACAAGCGGACTTCGACCTCAATCTCTCTGCGGTGAATGGAGGCTTTGTGGTTGAGGTGGGTTCTGAGAAAGGTCAAGCGCTTTTTGAAGCCCATTCTTCGCTTTTCGAGACCGCAACCCCCGAAATGATCGTCGAGCGGGACGAACAGCGGGCAAGGGTTGCCAAGGAGGTACAAACTAACATCGCCGAGAACGGTATTCCGCTCCAGGATCAATATGAGGGCATTGTACAGAGGCAGTACGAGGCGGACATCTGGGCCGATGAAGCGCAGACCTGCGTCGAGTGCGGGGCCTGCAACATGGTCTGTCCTACCTGCCATTGTTTCTTACTGTACGACCAACAGGACGAGGGGCGCATGGAGCGGTTTCGTGTATGGGACTCGTGCTTGATCAAGGATTTCGCCCAGGTAGCCGGCGGCGCCAATCCAAGAGCGCAACTTTGGATGCGCCTGCGCAACCGGTTTGAAAAGAAGTTTGACTATTTCCCGAAGGTAGCGGGAACCTATGCCTGCACGGGTTGCGGTCGATGCATCTTGGCCTGCCCCGCGAAGATCGATATCCGAAGGGTGCTGAGAAGCCTGGTGACCGATGGGTAGTGATGGCAATCCATATAGACTGATTGAAACCGACGTGGTGGACGTCGTCACCGAGACCCCTACGATCAAGACCCTGCGGCTCAAGCCGAAAGAGGAGATTAGTTTTGAGCCTGGGCAGTTTATTGACCTGACCGTCCCAGGGGTAGGCGAGGCGCCCTTCACACCGTCCTCGCGCTCCTCTGTGAAAGAGATGATCGATGTGACCATTATGCGGGTGGGGAAAGTCACCGAGAAGATCCACCAACTCACCCCCGGGGACATCGTGGGCCTCCGGGGCCCCTACGGGACGGGCTACCCACTGGAGAAGTTCAGGGGAAAAGAGGTCCTGGTTGTCGGTGGCGGATGTGGTCTCGCCCCGCTTCGAAGCTTGATGTACGCATTCTTCGACATGTCCGGGCAATTCAAGAAGCTGTTTTTCAGGGGGGGGTGTAAAATCCCCAGGGAGTTCCTGTATCGCGACGAGCTGAAGGAGTGGGGGAGGCGTGATGACCTGGATTTGCTGCTGACGGTGGACGAAGGGGATGAGGAGTGGCGCGGGCCTGTCGGCGTGGTAACGACGATTCTCGACGGCATCGATATGAACTACGAGCACGGCATAAGCGTGGTCTGCGGCCCCCCGATCATGATGAAGTTCGGGACGCGAAAGCTCCTGGACATGGGGTTCTCGGAAGACAATATCTACTTGTCGATGGAGAAGAACATGTCGTGCGGGATAGGCAAATGCGGCCATTGCAGACTGGGCATCTATTACTGCTGCAAGGATGGGCCGGTGTTCGCGTACAGCCAGATAAAGGACTTCCCGGGAATCTGGGATTGATATGGAATGGTAACAAGTGTTGAGCAAGTCCACCACGGAAAAGTAAACCTGCAACCACAAGCCGATTCGGGCACGCGGTTGTTTATCGATCTCGACATCTGTTCCTCTGGAGAGTGTAAGGCGTGCGAGGTCCAATGCAGCTATTTTTACCATCCCGATAACAATGGCATCATTAGCGTAGCCGAACTGGCATCGTATTACCTGGTCTGCCGCCGCTGTGAAGAGCCGCATTGCGTCAAGGCCTGTCCCCAAGATGCGCTTGAGCAGCAAAATGGCAAAGACAAGATGTTAATCCGGCACAACATGCGCTGCATTGGCTGCAGGTCGTGTTCGCATGCCTGTCCCTACGGCACAATCTATCCAGAACTTGTGCCCCTGTTAATCCACAACTGCGATTTCTGCCTGGATAGAAGAGATCAAGCGAATGAGCCTCTGTGCATTACTACGTGCCCGTACAGCGCGTTGAGTTTGAAGAGCGGCGACATGGAATTGGACGAAAACACGTTTCTTGTCGGGGATCATCTGATCGTGCATTCGACGCATTGGGATAGAGAAAAGGCATGATTTACCCGCTGTATCTTCTGTATCTCATCGTATACGGATTTATCCTGACCGCTGCCCTGGGACTGCTTGCGAGCTGGGTCGACCGGAAGGTTACCGCCCGCGTGCAGTACCGGGTCGGGCCTCCGGTCTTGCAGCCGTTCATAGATATCGCAAAACTCCTTGGCAAAGAGACCCTTATTCCGGCAGGTGCCTCACGGCTGCCTTTCCTGGCTGCGCCCGTTGTGGGACTCGCGGGCGTGATACTGGTTTCCACCCTGCTGTGGGTCAATGACATTTATCCCGAAAAGAGCTTCCTGGGCGACCTAATCGTCGTTTTATATCTGCTCATCATTCCCTCCCTAACCATCATACTGGGTGGTTTTGCGTCTGGGAATCCCCTTGCGAGCCTGGGCGCATCGCGTGAGATGAAGCTGGTCCTGGCCTACGAGCTTCCGTTTGTCCTGGCCGTGCTCGTCCCCGTTATCAAGTCCGGCTTTTCGATCTCGATTGGGGAGATTTTGAGCTTTCAGGCGGAAAACGGGGCGACTGCGCTCAGTTTGGCCGGGTTCCTGGCCTTGATCGTGGTCATTATGTGCATGCAGGCGAAACTGGCCTTGGTCCCGTTTGATATTCCCGAAGCGGAAACCGAGATCATCGGTGGTCCGCTGATCGAGTACTCGGGCGCGGCGCTGGCCGTGTATCGGCTTATGAAGAACATGCTGTTGTGCACCTTGCCGTTCTTCGTGATGATCCTGTTTATGGGTGGTTTGCGATTCGACGGCATACACCTGTTGTATGGCGTGTTGAAATTCATTGGATTGGTAGCCCTGATAACCGTTGTCCGCAACACGAATCCGCGTCTGCGGATCGATCAGGCGGTCCGGTTTTTCTGGGGGCCGATGACGCTATTGGCTGTCATCGCCGTGGAGTTGGCATTGCTGGGTTGGTAGCAGCAAGAGAGCAGCTATGGACATGAAGCTTAATGCATTGCTGAGGTCGCCGTGGGTATTTCACTTGTCCACGGGGAGTTGCAACAACTGCGATATCGAGGTGTTGGATTGCCTGACCCCCCGATTCGATATCGAGCGTTTCGGCATGCTTCTGGCCGGCAGCATCAAGCACGCGGACGTACTGCTGATAACCGGCTCGTGCAACCGGCAGTCTGTCGAGCGACTCAAACGGCTCTACGAACAGGTGCCCAAGCCTTGTTTGGTGGCCGCCATAGGCGAGTGCGCGTTGTCGAGAGGCATGTTTATACACAGCTATAACTGTCCGGAACCCCTGGACAAGATTATCCCCGTGGACGTCTATATCCCAGGTTGTCCTCCCAAGCCCGAGGCCATTATTGCGGGCGTAGTCAAGCTCATAGAGAGGGTGAAGGCTAAGACATGACGCGCGAAGGAGTCCTGAACGATATACGCGAACGGTTCCAGTCGGACATTATCGAGGTCCTCGACAAGTCGGACAAGCGGGTCTATATCGAGATCAAGCCGGAAGCGATTGTCAAGATTGCGACGCATATTTTCAGAAACCTGGGGGCACGGTTCAATATCGCCTCGGGAGTGGACGTCAGGTCCCATATGGAAATTCTTTATCACTTCACGATCGATGAGATAGGCCTGGTAGTCTCGGTGCGCGTGAAGCTCGACAGGTCCCGGCCCGAGATCGATTCCCTTGCGCCCAGCTTCGAGGCGGCCAATTGGATAGAACGCGAGATGCACGAGCTGCTGGGTATCGAATTCAAGGGGCACCCCGACATGAGGAGGCTCCTTTTGTCCGATGAGTGGCCGGAGGGCGTCTATCCGTTGAGACAGGATTACGTGGAGTGGGACGAGAAAGCAATTCGCGATAGAGGGGTGTGATGGGCAAGACAATCGTACCCATAGGGCCATATCACCCGCTTCAGGAGGAGCCCGAGTTCTTCTCGCTTACGGTTGAGGGCGAGACGGTGGTCGACATAGATGTGCGCGTCGGTTACAACCACCGAGGGATCGAGAAGCTCTCGGAGAGAAAGACCTTCGATCAGAGCACCTTCGTCATCGAGCGGATTTGCGGAATCTGCTCGACGAGCCATCCCTTCGCTTACACCAGAGCGGTCGAGGACATCATCCCCATGGAGGTGCCCGAGCGTGCCAAATACATACGGACCATTATCGCCGAAGGCGAACGGATACACTCGCACTTGTTATGGGCTGGCCTGGCCGGCCACTTCCTGGGATACAACACCGTGTTCATGTGGGTGTGGAAGCTCCGGGAAGAAATCCTGGACGTCATGGAGATTCTGTCCGGCAACCGAAACGCCTACGCCATGTTCAGGCCCGGCGGAGTCAGGCGCGACATCAAGTCCGAAGACATCCCGGTCGTTTTGAAGAAACTCGATTCCATTGTTCCCACGCTCGAGATGCTCGTGAAAGTCGTATCGGATGATCCTGTCATCCATGCCCGGACGAAAGGCATCGGGATCCTGTCAAAACAGGACGCGATAGAGTTCAGTGCCCTTGGGCCGACGTCGCGGGCATCGGGCGTGGCCCGGGACGTTCGGAAGGATGCCCCTTACGGCGCCTACGATCAGGTCGAATGGGACATGATCGTCACGGAGAACGGCGACGTTTTCGATAAGGTAGTGGTTCGGATATTGGAAGTACTTGAGTCGATCAAGATCATGAAGGCGTGCCTGACGAATCTGCCGGGCGGTGAGATAGACGCCAATATCACGAGCATCCCGCCAGGAGAAGGGATAGGCCGCGCCGAGGCGCCCCGTGGCGAGGTGTTCCACTACGTCAGGAGCGACGGCACCAACAGGCCTGTCCGGCACAAGGTGCGGGCCCCTACGTTCATGAACCTGCCCACGTTTAAGGCCACGGTAGCGGGTGAAACGATATCGGACGCAACGATAATCCTGGCCGCAATCGACCCATGTTACTGCTGCACGGAGCGGATGGCCGTACGTGACACGAAGGGCAAGAAACTGTATGCTGGCGGCGATCTCGTGAGGCTTTCCCAGGAAAAGACCCAGCGGCTGAAAAAGGAAATGGGCATCAAATGATCTGGTGCACGGAATTGCTTCGATTTGACACGCTGGCCGTTTTCGTTGGGATATTCGTGGGCCTTTTCTCTCTGCTCACGGTGCTCTATTCATCGGAGCATATGCGCCGACGCAAGGG
>CAYRLQ010000248.1:0-6588 GCA_964425145.1 uncultured Nitrospiraceae bacterium | reverse complement strand
TTCGTTCGCTCCTCGCAATGACGCGATGCGGTGCCAATTATGACGCTACGTATAGAAAACTTGATTGACATTCTTTCAGGAACAGGTTAGACTTGGTGTTGTGATTTGATTAACGTTGCTCGCGGATCACCACTTACAGGAGGTGAATGACGGGCTGAGAATCACGGTAATCCTATCCTTAACCGCCACTTGACAAGTTCACAAAGGGTCCGATACTTTTGTCGGTGGCGTCAAGAACACATTGGTGTGCGAGGCGCTAAAAGGGAGTCTATGTAACAGGTTATACTGCTTTTGGCGAAGGAGGCAACGTGAAAATCGCGGTTTTGGTCAAGCGAGTGCCGGATACGGCCTCAGTATTGAAGATTTCGGATGACAGTAAGTCGGTCGTCACGGAGAATTTGAAACATGTCATGAGCCCTTACGACGAGGTGGCCATGGAAGAGGCCATCCGCCTCAAAGAGTCTAAGGGGGCCGAGGGGGCCGAGGTGAGCGTAGTGAGTATGGGGTCAAAGGAAACGACGATGATCATGCGGACGGCCCTGGCCATGGGGGGCGATTCGGGACTCCTCGTTACCGGAGAAGGAATCGAGGGGCTGACGAGTAAGGGGATCGCCCAAGCTCTTGCGGCAGCCCTGAAGACCTTGTCGCCGGACATCATTTTCGCAGGGCGGCAGGCGGTGGACGATGATGCATCTCAGGTGCCCGAACGGGTTGCCGAGCTCCTGGAGATGTCTCACGCTTCGATGGTTACGCGCTTCGAGGCGAACGACGAGTCCGTCACGGTGGACCGCGAAATCGAAGGCGGGCATTACACGCTCGAACTGCCGCTGCCCGCGGTCATCACGGCGCAAAAGGGCCTCAATGAACCGCGTTACCCGACCCTGCCCAACATTATGAAGGCCAAGCGAAAGAAGATAGAGGAAGTGACGCTGAGCGACCTGGGCCTGTCGGCGGAAGAAGTCGCTTCTGATCTTACTGTAGATTCGATGTCTTTGCCACGGCAGGAGCGTTTACAAAAGGTTCTCGAAGGGGAAAACACCGAGAAGGTTGAGCAGCTAGTGAAATTCTTGGGCGAAGAGGAAAAAGTTTTATAACAGGAGCATCTCATGAGCATACTTGTACTGTTAGAACAGCGGGGTGAATTGAAGACCAGCGCTTTCGAAGCGGCGACGGTGGGGGCAAGGGTTGCACGGGACTCCGGGATGGAACTAAATGCCGTCTACATCGGCCAGGCCCTTGGAGACCAGGCTGCCGACTTGGCAGGTCTTGGCATAAACAAGGTCTACGCGTACGAGCATACCGACCTCGGAAACTATTCCAATGACGCCTACGTGCCCATCGTGTGCGACCTGGTCAAGGAACTCGATGCCAAGGTCATCGTCGGTTCGGCGAGCGCCCTCGGCAAGGAGCTCTGCGCTTCGGTTGCGGCGCGGCTGGGGATCGAGCTGGTTCAGGACGCCGTTGAATTGCGATGGGACAACGGCCTGAAAGCCAAGAAACCCATATACGCCGGGAAGGTCATTTCAGAAGTCAGTATCACCGGCACCACAGCCATGGCCTCGTTGCGCCCGAACGTTGTGGCAGTAGCCCGTGAAGGTGACGCGCAGCCGGAAATCGTCAAACGTGACATGCCCAAGGTGTCGCTGCGCACGGTGCTCAAGGAGGCCGCGTTGGCCGCGGCCGGTGTCGTCGACCTTACGGAGGCTAAGATTGTGGTATCGGGCGGGCGAGGCATCGGGGGTCCTGAGAACTGGCCGGTGCTCCAGGAACTGTGCGACGTGCTCGGCGCGGCCCTGGGTGCCAGCCGCGTGGTTGTTGACGCCGGCTGGATTGAGCACTCCCACCAAGTCGGCCAAACCGGTAAAGTAGTGGGCCCGGACCTATACATTGCCTGTGGCATCTCCGGCGCCATTCAACACCAGGCCGGCATGCGCACGTCCCGTATCGTGGTTGCGATCAACACGGACCCTGAGGCCCCCATCTTCAAAATTTGCGACTACGGGATCTTGGGTGATTTGCACGAGATCGTGCCGCTTCTCACGGAGGAGATAAGAAAAGTGGTCGCATCCTGACATTACAACGCTGGATTCCAGTGTAGACTATCGTGTAAATCCAAACAGACAAAAGGGTTGCGTGGGGAGGGCCAACTAGCGTTGTAATGCTGAGACAGTTAGCACATCGATACCGCCAGGGAGGAAAAGTGCGGAAAGCTCCCCTATTTAACACCCGCAAATCCTAAGCCGGCTATATACAGAAAGGGAGAAACATACGCCATGCTGACGCTTCCGGAGAAAATAGTATTTGCCATAGTTCTTCTGGGAGCCATTGGTTACTTTATCCACCGCATCGTGACGCTGGTGCGGTTGATTCGGCTGGGAAAATCCGATCCCGACAACCGCCTTGAGAACCTCGGAGCGCGCATTGTCAATGTCCTCATCGATGTCTTCCTGCAGCGGAAAGTCCTTCGGAAACCCATCGTTGGGTTGCTGCACCTGCTCATCGTGTGGGGCTTTTTCGTCTTTGCGGTCAACACGATCAACCACTTTGCAGGAGCGTTTATCGAAGGTTTTCACCTCTTCGGCAAGACGAAGCTCGCCTTATATTACGCCTCTATGGCGGACCTCTTCGCCGTACTGATCATAATCGGCGTGCTAGGGCTGGCATTCCGCCGATACGTCCTTAGACCGGAGAGCCTGACCCGGCCATCGCCGGAGTCCGTGATCGTCTTTACATTCCTTGGGGGCGCGATGGCGGCCTACCTGTGGGCCAATGCCTGTGAGATAGCCTTGGGGATGCAGGAGCATCCGCAGTACCATTTCGTCAGCGCTTTTGCCGCCAGTGGGTTAGCCGGCCTGAGCGAGGGGCCGATGCACATCATGGCGCATGTAGCCTGGTGGTGCGACGCGCTCATGCATCTAGTGCTGGTGGCTCTGGTGGTTATCCCCACCAAGCACATGCATTTGGCCGCAGGGCCCCTGAACCTGGTGCTGAGGCGTTCGCGCCCACGGGGTCAGATGTCGATGATGGACCTGGAAGACGAAGAGGCAGAAAGCTTCGGCGTCTCTAAGATTGAAGACTTCACCTGGAAGCAGAACCTGGACCTGTATGCCTGCATCGAATGCGGCCGCTGCCAAGACTTTTGCCCAACCTATAACTCCGACAAACCGCTGAATCCCAAGCTCCTTATCACAGACCTGAAGCATTATCTTCTCCGCCACGGGCCTGCGCTGTTAAAAAGAGATAGAACAAATCGCGGCAAGGACTGTGCGCAGGAGGATAAAACACCGACTGTGCCAGCCCTTCTCGGCGAAACGGTCGATAAGGACGCGATCTGGGCGTGCACGACCTGCGGCGCCTGTGTTGAGCATTGCCCGATGGGCATAGAACACGTGGACAAACTCACCGACATGCGGCGGTACCTGGTGCTTATGGAATCCGATTTCCCCCAAGAGGCCCGTGTGACCTTCCGCAATCTCGAGACCGCAGGCAATCCCTGGGGTCTCGCACCCACTGAACGGGCCGATTGGGCCAAAGGGCTCGATGTCCCCATATTTGCCGAGAAGAAGGAAGCCGAAGTGCTGTATTGGGTGGGATGCAGCGGTTCCTACGACGACCGCAACGAGAAAGTCTCCGTGGACATGGTAAAGATTCTCCGTGCCGCGGGTGTTGATTTCGCCATCCTCGGTGAAGAAGAACGCTGCCACTGCGAAAGCGCGCGGCGTTTGGGTAATGAATACCTGTACCAGATGGCCACACAGGAGATTATCGAAACGCTCAAGCAGTACACGTTCCGGAGAATCCTCGTGACATGTCCGCACTGCTTCAACACTTTCGCCAACGAGTACCCGGAATTCGGCGCTAAATACGAGGTCATACACCACTCGCAATTCATTAATGAATTGATCGAATCCGGTAAACTGAAACTGACGCGAAATGCCGGCGGCAACGGCGCCATAGCCTTCCACGACTCGTGCTACCTGGGACGCTACAACAATATTTTCGCCGCCCCTCGCCGGGTCCTGGAGGCGGCCGGACGAAAGCTGGTCGCCGTGCCGCGCGAGGAGGAAAAGAGCCTGTGCTGTGGCGCAGGTGGCGGGCGGATGTGGCTCGAGGAAAACCTGGGCGAGCAAATTAGCACCGTCCGGGCCAAAGAACTCATCGGCACGAATGCCCAACAGATTGCTACGGCATGTCCGTTTTGCATCACGATGATTACCGACGGCATTAAGAGCGAACAGCGCGAGGATATTCAGGTCAAGGACATCGCCGAAATCATCGCGGAGTCGCTTGAGCGGAACACGGAGTCAAACGAGTAAACAGGCAGGAAAGGTACAGGAAAAATGAGCGACAAAATCACCGACATGCGAAACATGCGCTTCATGCTCTACGAGGTGCTCGACATCGAGGAACTCACCAAGTATCCCTTCTACGAGGACCATTCCAAGGAGACCTTCGAAATGGCCCTCGACACCGCCGATCAGTTGGCGCGGGAAGTCTTTTTGCCGCCCTACCAAGAACTTGATCAGGATGGCGTCCAATTCGAGGACGGCAAAGTAACCGTGCCCAAGGGCATGCGCGAGATCTGGAAACACGCTAAGGAAGGCGGATGGTTTGCCGCGTCGATCGTCTTTGAAGACGGCGGCCAGCAGTTTCCGGTTATGATTGACACGGCAACATCGCTACTGTTTGCCGGCGCTAACAACTCGGCGCATGTGTACATCTTGTTGGGCACGGGCGCCTCCAACCTGATCCAGAGCTTCGGCAGCCAGAAACTGAAAGACATTTATATGACCAAACTCTACGCCGGCGAGTGGGCCGGCACCATGGCGCTCACCGAACCCCAGGCCGGCAGTTCCCTGGCCGACATTACCACCACGGCTGTTAAGGCCCCGGACGGCGATCATTACATGATTAAAGGGACCAAATGCTTTATCACCTCGGGCGACCATGACATTACGGAGAACATCATTCATCCCGTGCTCGCCAAAATCGAAGGCGCGCCACTTGGAACTAAAGGCATCAGCCTGTTTGTCGTGCCCAAGTACCGCCTCAATCCGGACGGCGCCCCGGGAGAGTTCAACGACGTCACCACTATGGGCATCGAGCACAAGATGGGTATCAAAGCCTCGGCTACGTGCACGCTGAACTTCGGGGATAACAACGATTGCCACGGCTGGCTGGTGGGCGAACCTAACATGGGCCTGAAATACATGTTCCAGCTCATGAATCATGCCCGCCTGTACACAGGCCTGCAAGCCACGGCCGGAGCGTCAAGGGCTTACCAGGTCGCGCTTGAGTTTGCCCACGAGCGCGAGCAGGGGCGCGACATTGCGTGCAAGGATTACACCATGCCACAGATTCCCATTATCAACCATCCCGATGTGCGCCTTATGCTCCTGCAACAAAAGGCCTTTATCGAGGGATCCATTGGGTTAATCCTCTATTGCGCCAAGCTAAGCGATAAGCTCCGCATTGAGAAAAATGAACAGGACGATCTCCTGCTCGGACTTCTCACCCCGTGCGTTAAGGCCTACGGATCCGACGGCGGTTTCGAGTCCATTCGACTTGCGTTACAGGTTTTAGGTGGCGCGGGCTTCTGCGAGGAATTCCCCGTGTCTCAGTTGCTTCGCGACTGCAAAATCTTCTCGATCTACGAAGGCACAAACGGTATGCAAACTATGGACCTGCTCGGCCGTAAAGTGGCCAGGAAAGCCGGCGCGGCCGTGCAAGCGCTGATGACGGAAATCGGCAAAACCTTGGCCGAGGCCGCCGAACTCGAGGCGTTAAAGGACATCATGGAGAAAGTCCAGGAAATCCAAAACGAAGTCACCGCGACCACGATGCAACTGGGGGCTATCGGCATGGCGGGCGAACTGAACCGATACATCTCGAATGCCACGCCCTATCTCGAAATGTTCTCGCAAATGGCATGGGCCTGGCAACTGCTTATGCAAGCCATCGTCGCCCAGAAAGCCCTCGACGCGGGCACCAGTGAAGAGGACTTCTACAAGGGTAAGATCGAGACGGCCAGGTTCTACGTGAACAACGTGGTTCCCCACGCCCTGGCAACAGCGCAGATCATCAAATCCGACGAACGGACCGCGCTGGACTTCCGTCAAGAATGGTTCTGATTCGTAGGTTCGGCCACGAATTTTTGGACAGGATTGACAAGATTTTACAAGATTCTGCCCCTCTATGTTGTGAATCTTGTCAATCCTGTCCAAAAGGTTTCTCCTCCTCACTCATGCGCCATCAGCGGCCCAGAGCTCCAGTGAGACCTACACGCTCTACGCCTATGGCATCTTCGACAAGCACGGGCTCCTGATCCGCGTGTTGGCCACGGTCAAGTTCTCCGGGTACGACACGTCGCAGGACTCCGACAGCGACGGCGTCTCAGACGAACAGGAAGCCTTCTGGGGCAGCGACCCCTACGACGAGAACGACACCGTTCAAGTGCCATTGACCACGAGCGTCCTCGCCGTCATCCTCCTGGCCCTCGGCGCGGCGGTCACGTGGCGGATATGACGCAGAAAGGCGTGACGGGGCGCGGCGTTGCGTGCCAGGTTGTGGGCTCATCTGCATATTCCG
>CAYRLQ010000247.1:0-6621 GCA_964425145.1 uncultured Nitrospiraceae bacterium | reverse complement strand
CCTCACAACGCCACCCCTCACGTGAGAACCGCAACGTGAGGGGTGGCGTTGTGAGGGAGAGCCAAACGTGCTAAACTAAAAGCAATGGTTGGGAGAATGAATCGAATGCGTATGGGATTGCCTCGTTGCGGCGTGAGGCTGGTGTGCCTGTGCTGGGTGGTGTTGTGTTCGGGCTGCGGGTGGATTGCGGACAAGGACCGGATCAAAGTTGCCAAGCTGCAGGACCGGTATATCACGCGTGGGGACTTGTTTCGCGTGTTGCGGGAGATGCCCGACGATGAGCGCCCCCACATCCAAGGCAAGGGCGACCTGGTCCGCGTTCTGAAGAACTACGTCGACGACGAGATGAAGCGGCCCTTGGCGGCGGCTCTGGAGCAGGAAGGCAAAAAGCTTGTGACGCGTGAGCAGGCGCAGCAGCGGTTCTTCGCGATGCACCCCGAAGACAACTACCAGTTACTCTTCACAGTAGACGACCCGCAGGCGTTCGATATGACGCAGGCCGAATGGGAGGCGGCCAAGGTTGAGGCTGAAATGGCCATCGACCGGCTCGAGGACAAGATGCGATGCGATGCAGCCGTAGCGTATCGTGCTATGGAAGCTTTCCAGGAGGGCGTGCTGACTGTTTCTGAGGAGGACTACCAACGCGAATACGATTTTCGCAAGGAGGAACTGAGGAAGCCCGAGCAAATTCACTTCCTGGCGATTCGATTCAAGACTTCAGAGCCGAATGCGGCAGGCCAGGCTGCGCAAGTGCGGCGCCGACTGGCCGCGGGTGAAAGTTTCGACGACCTCGTCGATGAGTATCTCGCAAAGGACAAGAGCTACATCCTTGATTCAGACATCGCCAAGAATCCCAAATCGACGAAATTCGCCGGGTTTTGGCTCAATGCGTCCGGCAGTCAGCCGGGGGACATCATCGGCACGGTGTTCTTGCCTGCGTACGAGCTTGTCGGCCGAAATGCGGACGGCCAGATGGTCCTCATGCGGATGCCCGACGCGTATCTCGTGCTCAAGGTGCTCGAATACGCCCCCGAGCGGGACCTGACGCTCGAGGAGGCCAAGCGCCAGTTGCTGCCGGGCATCGTCGTCAGGAACATGATGGAGCGCCTGCGCGAGGAAAACAAAGTCGAAATCTACTACGATAAGCTTCCCGACCCCGCCATGTTGACTCGCCGCACCGGCGACCCCATCATGGGAGAAAAGTAGCCCTAAAGGATATTCATGGCGCTTTTTCCCAAGAAGGAACTCACGCCAAGACGCCGATAGGTCGAGGAACTTTGCGAGCTTTGTGCCTTTGCGTGAGACTTTTCCTTCCCTACGTCGCGATGAATCCGCCGTCCACGATCATTTCCGCGCCGGTCATGAAGCTGGACTCGTCGGAGGCCAGGAAAAGCGCCGCGTTGGCGATGTCGCGGGCGACGCCTATGCGCCGTAGCGGCAGGCTTTGGGCAATCGAGCGCTTGCTCTCCTCGGGGAGATATGGGGCCTGTAGAGGGGTGTCGATCATGCCGGGATGAATGACGTTGCAGCGGATGTTGTCCGGCCCGAACTGGACTGCCAGGGACTTGGCAAGCCCTATGAGCGCGGACTTGGCCGCGGTGTAAGAATCCTGCGCCAGCGTGAAGCCCGCCAGGGCCGAGATCGACCCGACGAGGATAATCGAGCCGCCCCCGGCCTTCTGCAATTCGGGGATGCCGTGCTTGGTCAGGAAGAATGGCCCCTTGAGATTGATCGCCTGGACCATATCCCAATCCTCCTCGGCCGTGTCGATGACGGATTTGTCCCGATCTTTCCACAGCACGCCCGCATTGGCGTAGAGGATGTCGAGTTTGCCGAACTGTGCTGCGCCCTGGCCGACGGCGCTTTTAACATCGGCCTCCTTGCTTACGTCGCCCGCGACCAACAGTGCTTTGCCCCCTGCCTCTTGAACCTGCTGGACGGTCTCTTGACCGGCCTCCGCGTTGATGTCGAACACGATGACTTGTGCTCCCTCCGAAGCGAACAAGACAGCAGCCTCGCGGCCCATTCCCATACCCGCACCGGTGATAATTGCGACCTTGCCTTGCAGTCTCATTTCCTCGTACTCCTTTCTTGTCTTGTGTATTCTGGGGACAGTATACTTAATTCAGTCGTTCTTGGTCTTTGGTCCTGGTTTTCGCTTCCTACTGAATTAAGTATACTGTCCCCAGAATACCCGGCTCCGCTGCGCCAGAACGATATGAGCTGTGCCTACGTGTCATCCTGAGCGAGGTGAAGGGAAAGGGTCTGTTTCTGCTCGCGCAGACGGGCCTGAAGCTGGGCCACATCAATCTCGCCCACCGGCACTTCGCCCCGTGTCGCCATGGCCGCGGCCACGCCGGCCGCATGGCCCATGATCATGTACTGCGGCTCCATCCGCATCGACGAGTATGCCACGTGTGATGCCGACACGCAGGCGGCCACGAGCAGATTGGCGCATTCGTCGGCTTTGGGAACGAGCACGCGGTAGGGAATCTCGTAAGGTGACACGGGCACTTGCATGTCGCCTTCGTTCACCACGGCGCCATCCGGCGTCGGGATACGCTGCACGTGGTGCGAATCGGAGTTGTACGACCCCATGCCGATGGAATCAGGCTTAGTCCGCCGGGTCTGGAGGTCGGCCTGGACCTGCACGTATTGGCCGATCATGCGGCGTGCCTCGCGGATGTAAAGCTGGTGGGGCCAATGATCCGTGTCGACGAACTCGTCCTTCGCCAGGCCCCATTCGTTCATCGCCGCCTGGAGCGATGCCGGCACGCTGGGGTCGTGCGCCAGGAAGTAGAGAAACCCTTGCGTATATAGCTTGTGTGCCTCCCAAATCTCGGCTCGACGTTTGTAATCGGCCTCAGGATAGTCCCAACTGCCGCCGATGTAGTCCGTCGAGACCGGCCCGTTGTTGTTGATATCGGTCTTGTGCTTCGGCATGCGCCCGATGCTGAGAATCTTGCCCAGTTCGAGGTCGGGCACCGTGGCGAGATACCGCTTGAGGATTTCGAAGCGCTTGGGGTCATATCCCGGCGGTCGCGGGAACGGTGCCTGGTTCCCTTTATCGTCGGTCAGGCATAGGCGGAAGTTATAGGATTGGACCTTTTTGTCGCCTTCGCCCGGTTTGCCTGGATCGCCGCCATAGACCAGCGGGAGCAGATTGCCGTCCTCATCGTAGGGCGACACGGGATGTGGGAACTGGTGGTACTTGCTGTGTTCGCGGCGTCCCGCGAGTGATTCGCCATACGCGTCCCGGCCCTCGCGGCCCCAAGTGTAGGAGATGCCGGCCCTGGGCAGGAGGTCACCCTCGTATGAGGCGTCAATGAAGACCTTGGCGGCAAATGCCGCGCCGTTTTCCATTTGGATATGCGCAATCCGTGTGCCAGACTTCGCCACGGTGTCGACCCGATGCTCGAAGAAGACGTCCACGCCGGCCTCGGCCAGCCAATCGCGGAACACCTGCTCCGCGACGTGCGGCTCGAAGAACCACGCGACCTCATCGCCATACTCCGCGCCGACCCGCTCGAAGAACTCGCGCGACATGCCGCCGATGACGGCCTTGTTGCCGTAATCCGTACGGCCCAGCCCGCCCGAGACCATCCCGCCGATGTGCCGCCTGGGTTCCAGCAGCGCCACGCGCAGGCCCTCGTTCGCCGCTGCAATGGCCGCGACCGTCCCGCCGGCCGTCCCGCCATATACCACCACGTCGTACGAAGCCTGGGTTTGCATAACAGGTCCTTTCTGTGCCTCGGCCAGTGTTAGTAGGGAGCAAAGGCAAAGAGAAGACAGGAACAGCGCACTTATCGCGCGGTGCCGGTGGAAAATCCCGGGATTCTTTCTCATACTCACCTCCATACCTCCACATTAAAGCGGCGTTTTCCCAATCGCAGATTACACAGCCGTAACCAAAACGGAAAGAACCGCGCGGCACAGCCGCCCTCGGCTGTGGTGCAGCTCAGGCCGCCGGCCAGGTGTACGTGAAAACCTGTGAAAACCTGGGGATAGACTACGGGTTTTTGATTCTTCTATTGCCGTCGACTGGAATATAGCCTATAACTCGTTTGACGCCTGAAGTTGTAACTGCTTTTTCTCATCATCTGACTCAGCGCGAGCGTTCCTTAGGCCAAGAATAGAAGAAAACCCACAGTCTGTCCCCAGGTTTTCACGCAACGCTCTTGCCACACATGAAGTATGTCACAAAATCCCGGCGAATGTAACAATGTGAGACCTGACCCCCCTGAAAGATAGGTGACTGTCCCTATTTTTCCCTAGCGCGCACCCCGCATGGCCCGCCACGCGCTCATGGATTCCGTCAAATGCTCCCGGGCGTCCCCCGGTATCCCGTAGCATTGCAGTCCCACCGGACCTGTATACCCCAATTCCCCGAGCATGGCGAGAAGCGCCCCCACGTCGAACGATCCATGTCCCAACGGCCGAATCCATGCGCCCTTCCCGGCCTGGATCGCAGCCGCCTTGTCCGCTCCGTGGACGCTCACTGCAAACAGGTGCGGCATGGCCGACTCGAGCAGCGGCCGAAGGTCCTCTTCCTTCTTTGTCACCTTTAGCCAGTGGCACAGATTGAACATGACCCCCACGTTCTCCCGCCCCACCTTGCGAACCACGCGCAACCCGTCCTCGACCCGCTCGAGCCAGTCGCCCGCATGGGGATAGAGGGCCACTCGGAGACCGGCCGCCGACGCCTTCTCGGCAATGTCGCCCACCACCGCCACCGCCCGTGCATCACCCTCCGGATCAGAAGGCGCCCCCCCGCCGACCAGCAGCGCGAGCATAACGTTACGCCCCTTCAGACGCGGGATTACCTCGCTCAGACGCGGATCATAGGCCTCGGCGCCAGGCGCTATGTTCACTCGAAGGTAGATTTGGAACAGTTCGAGTCCCGCGGCGTCCAACGTCTCGAGCCGTTCGTCAACCTTGTCCAGCCACAGATGGCCCGCGCCGTCGTATCCCAACTCCTTGAGCAGCGCGGCTTGTTCTTCGAGGGTCCGTTCCCGGCTATCGTGCGTGTCCATGCAAAACGCGAAGAACGCATTGGCCGGCTCATCGGGATACGCCGCTCCGGCCACAGCCAAACACAACAGCAGTGAAAAGACTCCCCGGCCCATGGCTAGCTTCGCCACGGACGCGTGCGCTTGACCTTTCCGAGAGCGTCTTTCACGATGCCCACATCTTCGGCGATCTCGAAGTCAAACATCCCCGCCAGAACGTGGTCTGCGCCATTGTCGAAGACATACTTGAACGCGTCGGCCGGCGGTATCGCGCCCGCCGCCATAACCTTGAACGCGATCCACGGTTTCTCGACACGGCTCATCACCTCAACCGTCTTTTCCGGATCCTGGCACCAATAGCCCGGGAACTCGTTGTACGGCTTATCCAATTCCCCCTCTTTGGGTCCGGTCGGGTATCGGTGGTGGTGAAAGGTCTTGATGTAGAAGTCGTGATCAATCCCGCTTTCTTCGCAGGCCTCGACCACGCGCAGGTCATGGGCGCCCACTCCAGAGGGCACGCCGCTTTCCTTCGCGATCTCGACCGCCCGTGCAATCAGGTCTATCTTGCCTTCCGCCACAAGCCGATCGGAATGGACGCCCCACAAGTAGATGGCCTCCGTCCCATTGTCGACCAACTCCTGCACCGACTCCGTGTACTCCTTCATTTCCCCCTCGACCGGCGCCGTCGGGCAGATGATCCACTGCATCGCGCCGCCCTCCTTGAACCGGTGCCGTTTCAGGGTATCCAGCGCGCTCGGCACGGTATGGATGACAAGCGCGTTCACCCCGTGCTCTTCCGCAAGAGCCAACGTCTCGAGGATCTTCTCCTCGGTGTTGTAGTGCTCCGTCAGGTTATACACGTACTTCAAATCGCGGCTGTGCGTGTAGTGCGTGAGCAGGTTTCCACCTAGGAGCAAGCGGCTTATTGAAAGATCCCCGATTTTGCCCGCGGGCACTTTTCCCTCGACCGCCGAAGCCTTGGCTTCGTCGGTCGCGGCTTCCGCTGCCGCGCCCTTCAGCGACCACGCTGCGGCTACCGGAGCGACCAGCGATCCTTTAATGAATGTCCGACGATTTGTTTCTTGCGACACAACCCCACTCCTTTCGTGAAAGCGTTTTCCCAATGCACCGAAATCGCCCACCCGCACCGATCGCGTGTGGCTTCTCCCTACGATAGCGGCAGCCCCACGTGCCGTCAATAGGTCCTCTGGAAACGCGCCCTGGTATAATCCGACATTTCCCATATGGGTCTGCTCGCGCCCATCGCGAGCAAGTTATCGATTATGGTAAAGACACCCACGGACGATTTCAAGGCCAGTTTTGCCATCATAGCCGCTCGTTGAGGTCGTTTCCTGCTAAGTATCAGCCATTGAGGGCGGCTGTGAGGGCTGTTCGTGCGAATTCGGACACACCACTCCCTGGAAACTTGAGCGGTTTCCATTCCTGCAATCACCGCCTTGGTCATGTCGGCGCGGGCATCAGCGTCCCAAATCACTGGATGCGACGAAGGACAGTCTCGAACAGTCGCCTGGGAATAGCCACCTCGGCCATCTGAAACGTAACGTACCGCGAACGGGTCACGACCTTGGCGCCGATCTTCACCAGCTTCTTC
>CAYRLQ010000246.1:0-6677 GCA_964425145.1 uncultured Nitrospiraceae bacterium | reverse complement strand
AGCCGCCTACACGCCCCCAAAAACGTTTTCCCGACCCCTACGTGCGGATTTGGGGAGCATACAGTTTCCTGTTATGAACAAGTCCTTTGAGGTAACGTTTAAGCCCCATGAGATCAAAACCGTCCGGATTGACCCCAAATCATGGCGACTACAGGAGGTAAACCTCCTCGAAGAATAGGCAAAGTCGATCTGACACTTGAGAATCAATTAGAATCACTGCCGTGGGCAAGTTGACAGTGTCACAATAAGCAGCGTTGAGAGTAATTGCTCATTGTGTATGGCGACTGTCTAGCACCAAAATGAATCTCGAAGCTATTGAACAAAAGTGCGTGGCCTATCTAAAACAGGTCAGTAAACCCCTCGTGCCTGTCGAGAACCTGATGCGGCACTTGCGCGAGGACGAAGACTGCGCGGGCTTCACAGAACGGGAACTGATCGAGTTTCTGCGCGTACACGAGTTGTTCAAGGTGATCGAGCCGCCGCGCGGCCAGGAGGACCCGGAGGTGATCCAGGCACTTGCCGAGTTTGGCATCCCGGTGGGTCCACGGGTCATCTTGTCCACGCGCGTGCCTACGAAGAGTGAAATCGCCGCCATGATACAGCAAGAACTTGGGGACATGACGGACGCTTTGACCGGCGCCATGGCTGAGGCCAGGGAAATGGGCGACACCGAGGCCGAGGATCAGGTGCTCGACGCGCTTGCTCGCACCGAGAAGCTGAAGAGAATGGCGCGAGACATTCTTGGAGAGGGTGCAGGAGACTGACCCCGCTACCGCACCGATTGTCTATGGTTGCTACCATCGCACTGAGCCTGGCAATAACGATCACAGCAGACCCAACGCACTACGTGCTCAACGCCGAGGCGGGCGTCTCGGACATCGCCGTGCAGGACATTAACGGCGACGATAAAGCAGAGATATTCGCGCTGTGTTGCGACGAAGAAAGCCGGCCCTTGAACAAGTTTGTAGCGGCGTACCTCGCGGATGAGACCGGCGCCTATCCTCCAACCCCGACCGTTATGCTTTCCCTGGACCCGAGCATCGGGGCGTTGTTTTTCGCACAAGTTGATGGGGCGCCGCCCGTCGAGTTGGTGGCGACAAACGCCGAAGGCGCCACGGTCTACAGTTTTCGATCGGGACGCTTTGAAAAAACCGCTTCGGCGGCGTTTACCTCGCTGCTTCCGAGTGGAGCGAGAAAGCCGTTGTTCATGAATCGGGCCGCGGTGGACCTCGACGGCGACGGTGTGGATGAATGGTTGGTGCCGGTCGCGTCTGGTTTCGAGCTCCGCAACGTGCATGGGCGCATCTGCGCGATCCCCTGCGATGTGGTAAGCGGGATTCGTGCTGGTGACGCCGTGTACATCTCGCACCGCCTGCCCATCTACCGCCTGGTCGATCTCCCGGGCCAGTCCCAGAAGGGCCTCGCGTTCCTCAGCGACGACGTGGTCGATTTTGCCTACGGATTGAACTGGTCGGAGCACCGGGATGTCCGACTCCCGGTCATCCTGGAGGAGGAGAATGGCAAGGCAAGTTGGAGCATGGAAGACATCGACGGCAACGGCCTGCCCGACTTCCTAGTCACGCAGGCTAAAGGCATGGTGGGTCTCAAGGTACTGACCCAGGTCTATCTCGCCGCGGCACCGTTCGCCTACCCCGACACACCCACAGCAGCCTTCGAGGCCAATGGCTCCGTCGCCATCCACCTGCTTACAGACGCTGATGCCGATGGCGATCTCGACGTGCTGACCTTTAGCGCCCCCCTAGGGATCAAGTCCTTCATCAACTACTTCGTCCGGAAAAGGGTGTCGGTTCACGTCGACGTCCATCTGTTCGAAGACGGGGGTTTCCCCGACAAGCCCTCGGCCCGAACCAAGCTGACCGTCGACGCGCCTGAGGATCAGGATCAGGTCGTATATGCACTGGGCGACTTCAACGGCGACGGGCACCTCGATGTCGCCTATGGCGCCGGAACGAGCAAGTTGGTCATCTTCAGCGGCGGTGAAAAACGGTTCCTGGCCTCACGCCCGTGGGTGACCTTGGCGCTGCCCACCTCCGGCGATGCCCGCACCTGCGACCTCGACGGAAGTGGCTGCGACGATATTGTCCTCTTCCATCGTGCTGGCGAGCTGCAAAAACGCATCGAAGTGGTCGTTTTCTGAGGGCTTGTGCGGCGGGAATCGGCGGGTTACAATCGGGGCTCGCGGTAAAGGCACTTGGGCCGATGAAAGGAGCGGGCTATGAAAGTCATGGTCATGTACTACTCGCGCACGGGCAACACAGAGAAGCTGGCGAAGATGATTGCCGATGGCGTCTTGGAGGTCGACGGCGTCAACTGCGTAGTGAAACCCGCGCATGAAGTCACGCAGGATGATTTTCTCGGGTCGGACGGGATTATCGCCGGTTCACCAGTGTATTTCGGTACGATGGCGGCGCAATTGAAGGATGTTTTCGACCGGTATGTCGGCATTCGCGGCCAGATGGGTGATAAAGTTGGCGCCGCGTTTGCCACGGGCGGCGGCGCCTCCGGTGGCAAGGAAACGACGATCATCTCGATTCTCCAGGCCATGCTCATCTACGGCATGATCGTCGTGGGCGACCCGCTGGACGCCACGGGACATTATGGCGTGTCGTGCGTAGGGGCGCCGGACAGCTTTGGCGACCTCGACGCGGCCAGCCTGGGTAAACGAGTGGCGTTGCTTGTCAAGAAACTCCACGGCAAGTAGAGCGTGGTCGAGCAGAGCTCGACCCTACCGTATCTCGCCGGCCGCAATCGTTAGAGACTGATGCCGACGAGGTGGTCGGTAGGGGGACGGAAGGCCTCGATGGGCAAGAGGAGGGCGTGGTCGATGGTGGCGATCATGTGGGGCTTGTCCTCGGGGATACGGCCGTGGACATCGAGGAAATTGCTGATATGGTCCGAGACGAGCACGGTGGGCCCCTCGAGACGTTCGATGAGCAGGCGGGTTTCCTCGAGAGCCTGATGGGCGGAGAGGAGATGGAGTTGGCCGTGTTTCCAGCGATCGTGCCAGGGCGTGCCGGGCATGGGCACATATGTGCGCAGCCGGACGAAATGGGGGCTGGCTTGATTCAGCACCTGAGAGCTGCCGAGGGCGTGCTCGAACCAGCGCTCGACGCCCGCGAGGCCGACCATGAGGTAGACGGACAGCTCGATGCCGGCGGCGAGCACGTGGTTGAAGGCTTCGACGGCCTGCTCAGGTGTGACGCCCTTGTTGATCGCCGCGAGGGTGTCGGCGTCGCCGGACTCGAGGCCGGAATGGATGCGTGTGATGCCGGCCTGGGCGATCCGGCGCCACTCGTCTTGTGTCTTCCGGACAAGGAATCGCGCGGACCCATACAGGGTAATGCGCTCGAGATGGGGGAAACGCGCCTTGGCCGCCTCCCCGATGGCCACGAGGCGTTTGGTGGCGAGGACAGCGCTGTTGCCATCGGCGAGGAAGATGGAGCGAACGCCGGGGCCGCAGGCCGTGAGGGCCATGTCGAGGTCCTCGATGACTTCAGAAGTGGGCCGGGCGCGAAACCGTTTGTCCTTGTACATGGCGCAGAAGGCGCAGGCGTTATGTGGACAGCCGATGGTGGCCTGAATGACGAGTGAGCCGGCCTCGCTCGGCGGGCGGTAGACTGTTCCTTCGTAGCGCATGGGCGCATTATCTCGTTAGGACGGCCTCTTTGTAAACAGTGCTTCTGGCCTGTGAACAATTACCCCGCCTGCTCGGATAATCGCACACACGCCTCGAATAGCTGCGGAGATAACGCGCGTGCGGCATTCATGAGCAGTCCGGCCTGATCGGTGGCGCCCTGTTCGAGAAACGCTCGGAACTTACTCATGTAAACGGCCGTGAACGCGTCTTCATCGGCCAGGTTCCAGAGTTCTGGCGGCAGGCCGACTTGGTATTCGGCAATGAGATCGACGCAACGGGAAAGTGCCGCATGGTAATCCGGTTTCTGGCCGATTGCGCGCGCATAGTACTGCAACGCTCGCTGGATGTCGCGTTCCGCCTCGCTCAGCAGTCCCAGGTGGTAAAAGCTGCTGTAGCTGGCCGTGCCGCGCACTTGCTCGCGCTCAACTCCCCGCTCCAGCGATTCCGCGAAGGCCTCCTTCGCGCGCGGGACATCGCCCAGCATCAGGTACACATAGCCGAGCGCATGGGGGAAATCGGCGTTTTGCGTGCCGGCGTGGCCGAGGGCCTGGTGCGTTTCCAGGAGGCGCCGCGCCAGCTCAACACGGTCGGTGTTTACGTATGCATAGGCCAACGACACGATCAGGTCCGTGAGTACGTCCTCCGCAACACCGCACCCAGTCCGGCCCAGCGGCGGCCGGCCGGTCTTGAAGTGAATCGCGGCCACGGCGCGCTCGAACGCCGCCGCCGCCGCATCGTATTCCTTCAGGCTGAAGTGTGCCTTGCCCAGTTGATAGAGGTAATAGTCATCGTCGGGACACTTGGCCAGCTCCTTCTCGAGCATGCGTATGTTACGGTGTGCCTTGCGCCGCGACGCGATGATATAGCCCGAATGCAAATAGCGGACACCCGTCGTGGCGGCTCGGTGTTCATCGCCTGAAACGGGCACGAGTTGTTCGTGGATGGCGCCGCTGTAGCGAAACGAGCTGCGCTTGAAGAATCGCGGCACCGACACCACAGCAACACGGGCGTCGGGATCGGTTCCCATCGGACTGGCAATCTCGACCGTGCCCACAACAGCGCTGTCGTGTTGCCGGGCGAAGGCCTGGAGCAGGCCGCGGGCCTCACTGCGATTCTCGATTTGGCTGTCCGCGTCAATGGCAAGTATGTAGTCCCTGGTGGCGTGGTCGAGGGAATAATTGCGAGCCGCTGCGAAATCGTCTATCCAGTCGAAGGCGAACACCTGGTCCGTGTATTCGCGAGCAATGGCAACGGTTTCGTCCTCCGAGCCGGTATCCACAATGACGATTTCGTCCACGACTCCCGCCAGAGATGCAAGACAGTCCCGCAGGCAGGCCGCCTCATCGCGCACAATAAGCGCCGCACTAATGGTAATCAAACCAATATCCCCGCGCGTATGCCGTTGCCGTATGTGGGACATGGTAAAGCGCCGACAAAGCTGGGTCAACGTATTGCGGACGTCCATAGCAACTGCTCGTTATGCGAAAGCCCCGGAGGTTGCGGGAACCTCCGGGGCGTAAGGTGTTGGTCAAGCGGTTTCGCCTCAGGCGTTCCTGTCAAACAGGACGCCGTAAAGGTCGCGAAACTTGGAGGCGATCTTCAGTTGTTCCTCGGGCGGAATCTGCTTGACCACCTCGTTGTTTTCATCCACGACTTGCGCCACGATGCGCTTGCTTGCCGGATCGATACGTACTCGCGTACCGCCACGTCGCACCTGCGGGGGTTCGCGAGTTCTGTTCTCGGGTGCGGTTGCCTGCTGGTCCTGCCGGTCCCGAGCTTCACGGGTCTCAGGCCCTGCGCGGGCCGGCGCCGCCGCATCCGGCCAGCCGTCGGGCGCCGGCGGCGTATGATGCGGATCATGCGTCATCGCGGAGGGGACAAGGGCGCGAAACTCTTGTCCACTTACACCACGTACTCCCATGATGCTTCTCCCTTACCAGGCGTTTGCCGGCCACGGATCACGGCTAACGCAGCAATTGCAGCGCCGTTTGCGGAACCACGTTCGCTTGCGCCAGCACCGACGTGCCCGCGCTCACAAGGATCTGATTCCGTGTGAACCCGATCGTTTCCGTTGCGATATTGGCATCGCGGATGGCGCTCTCGGACGCGGCGGAGTTCTCCTCCTGAATCGCCAAGGTGTTGATGGTGAATTCGAGGCGATTCTGGTATGCGCCTAGCGTGCTACGGAGCGTGTTGACGCTCTGAATGGCCGTATCGACAGTGCTGATGGCTGCGACGGCCAAAGCCATGGTCGATACGTGCACCGCGCTTACCTTCAGGTCATTGGTCTTGGCCCCGCTCACGGCGATGGTCAGGGTCTGACTCGTCAAGGCGCCGGTCTGCAACGTCACCGTCTGCGCCGTGCTCAAGACGCGGATTCCGTTGAACTCTGTGTCAAGCGCGACGTCGTCGATCTGCTGGAGCAACTGTTTGACTTCGTTGTCCAGCGCCAGGCGGTTGTTCGTGCTTTGCGTGCCGTTCGACGCTTGCACGGCCAACTCACGGATGCGCTGCAAGATGTTGGTCGTCTCGCTGAGCGCACCTTCGGCCGTCTGCACGAGGCTGACCCCATCCTGCGCATTGCGCTGCGCCACCTGCGAGCCAATGACCACCGACCGGAATCCCTCCGCAATGGCCAGACCCGCTGCGTCGTCGGCCGCGCGATTGATCCGCAAGCCGCTCGAGAGCCGTTCCAGCGATCTATTCAACCTTTGTGTGGAACGGCTTAAAACCCGGCCTGCGTTTAGGGCCGGTATATTGGTGTTGATGCGAAGTCCCATTGTCTTAGCCTCCTTGTCTGAGTTATGTGGGCATCCCTACCCACCTTTAATGCTGGCTTAGCCCAGCAATACCAGGGCCGTCTGCGGCACGAGGTTGGCCTGAGCCAACACCGATGTCCCCGCTGCCACCAGAATCTGGTTGCGCGTGAACTCAATCGTTTCCGTCGCGATATTGGCATCGCGAATGGCGCTCTCGGACGCGGCGGAGTTCTCCTCCTGAATCGCCAAGGTGTTGATGG
>CAYRLQ010000245.1:0-6689 GCA_964425145.1 uncultured Nitrospiraceae bacterium | reverse complement strand
ATGGCCTTCGCGCGCATAAGGATGTTGTTGTGCATGCGCTCGCGGCGCAGGTCCAGGAACCGGTAGGTCAGACGCATCTCCTCGGAGCATTCGAGGTCCTGGTTGACCGGGAACGGCAACGGCTCGCACGGAGAGTCAACTACGAATGCGTCGGCCACGACTTCTATCTCGCCCGTGGCCAGGTTCGGGTTGATGGTGTCTTCCGTGCGGGGAACCACTTTGCCGGTAACGATGATGACACTTTCACTGCGCACGTGTTCCGCGATGCCGAAGAATTCTCGGTCCGGGTTAACGACTATCTGAGTCAGCCCGTCGTGATCGCGCAGGTCGATGAAGATTACGCCGCCGTGATCGCGCTTGCGGTGGACCCAACCGGCCAGGCGGACCTCTTTCCCTGCGTCTTGTTTGCGCAGTTGGCCACAGATATGAGTTCTATAGGGATGCATATCACCAAAATCCCACAATTAGGTTTAGAAAACGCGCATGTCGATAGGAATCGCGGTATAGTACTGGTTCGTCGTCAGTTGTCAGCCGTCAGTTATCAGCATTTAGCTATCGACTGACAACTGAAATGAAACCCCACACGGGAAGCGTGCCAGAGAGGGCTGCGGTAAGTGTTAAGCCGTCAGACTGTAGCACAGGCTGCCAGCCTGTGCCACCGAGCACGCTGGCTGGTGCAATCCTTCTAGCTCTGGTCTCCGGGATTCACCGCCTGAGGCAACTGAACCGACGCCGGGGGTTCCGCCGCCTCAATCGGCGGGGCCTTCATAGCCACCGGTTCTGGAGTCGGCACTGCCGGGGTCGAGACGGCCCTGCCGGAGACGCCTTCACGCATTTGCTTGCCCGGGCGGAACGTGACCACGCGGCGCGCGGCCACCGGCACCTGGTCGCCGGTTCGGGGATTGCGCCCGATACGCGACGCGCGTGTTTTTACCTCGAACACGCCGAAATCGCGCAACTCCCATCGCTTGCCCTCACCGAGGTTCCGCGCGATGCTTTCAAAGGTCTCATCCACAATCTTCGCCACATCGCTTTGCGTCATCCCCAGCTTGCTCGCCACCCGGATCACGAGTTCCCGCTTTGTCATCGTCACTGAAACGCGCCCTCCATGCTCACTCAACCTGCCAAGAATCAGTTTCCCCTCTGGCTGAAGAAGCTTTTACCCTCACGTGACATTATACGAACTGCTTGTCTGCTGTGCAAGTCGATTTCTATGCGCGCGACCAAATCCAACCTACCCGTCACCTGTATTCTGGGGACAGTATACTTAATTCAGTCGTTCTTGGTCTTTGGTCCTGGTTTTCGCTTCCTACTGAATTAAGTATACTGTCCCCAGAATACAGGCTATGTTATAATGCCAATGGAGGCCTTTGCGATGCAGAATGCTTTGTGTGTCATAACAAAAGTTCAACCCGGAAATAAAGTCGAGATCACCGCGCCAGAATTGGTCGAAGGTGAGAACGTAGAAGTGATCGTTATGCTGCCCGAAACGTCGACCCGACCACACCGTTCCGCGTTGGACATCATCAAGTCACTGAAAGGGCATCGTCTCTTCAAGACCTCTGCGGAAGTGGACAGGCATATCAGGGAAGAACGTGACGCATGGGATCGCTGACTCTTCCGGCGAGTGGCCTATGATCAGTTGTTCGAGGCCCCCGAGTTTCTCCTATCTGTATTCTGGCATTCTGGGGACAGTATACTTAATTCAGTCGTTCTTGGTCTTTGGTCCTGGTTTTCGCTTCCTACTGAATTAAGTATACTGTCCCCAGAATGCCGCCGTTGGTCATTCTCGATAACGCGTTGAAGGACTGATCGGTCAAAAAAGGAGGTTTAAGCAACTGGCATGCGCGAGGAAACACGTCACCCCACCGAACAAGACCTGTATCAGCACCGCATCGAGAAGCTCGCGCGTATTCGCGCGCGGGGTGACGAGCCATTCAAGTACACCTTCGAGCGGTCGTGCACCGTCGGTGAGGCCCGGGCCGCCTTTGAAAAGGCGGAGGCCGAAACGGCGGACGGGGGGGAAACCGATGTCCATGTGACGGTAGCGGGTCGGCTGACGGCGTTTCGCAAACACGGTAAGGCCACGTTCGCGGACATCCGCGACGAGCGCGCGCGCATTCAGATTTACCTCAACAAGAATGTCGTGGGCGAGGAGCCCTACGATGCGTTGGGCAACCTGGACATCGGCGACTTCATCGGCGTGTCGGGCAAGGTGAAACGGACGCGCACGGGCGAAATCACGGTGTTTACCGATTCATATCAGCTCCTGACGAAGTCGCTGCGGGTATTGCCCGAGAAATATCATGGCCTGACAGATGTCGAAACGCGCTACCGCCAGCGCTACCTCGATATGGTGGCCAACCCGGACGTCCTCGACACGTTCCGCCAGCGGGTCCAGATCATCACAGTCATGCGTCAGTGGCTCAGTAGCCGGGGCTTCCTCGAGGTCGAGACGCCCATGCTCCAGCCGATCCCCGGCGGCGCGACAGCCCGACCGTTCGTCACCCATCACAACACCTATAACGTGGACCTCTATCTGCGCGTCGCGCCGGAGCTGTATCTCAAGCGCTTGATCGTCGGCGGGTTCGAGAAGGTGTTCGAGATCAACCGCTGTTTCCGCAACGAAGGCGTTGACACCAAACACAATCCCGAGTTCACCATGATGGAACTTTACGAGGCCTATCAAGATTACCTGGGATTGATGGACGAAACCGAGGAATTGCTCATCGCCGTTATCAAGGAAGTCACCGGCGGCGCTGTATTTGAGTACCAGGGCGACAGCATCGCCACATCCCGCCCGTGGAAACGCATGACGCTGTTCGAGGCAATCCGCGAACACGCCGGCATCGACCTCGAAAGGACCCGCGACCGCGAGGAAGCGGCCGAGTTGGCGCAGGGCATTGGCATGGATGCGGACCCGGCCATGGGCTACGGCAAGATCGTCGATGAGGTCATGAGGGAACGAGTCCAGCCGAATCTGGTCCAACCGACGTTCCTCTACGATTATCCCGTCGAGACCTCGCCGCTCGCCAAAAGGAGGCGCGGCAACCCCGCGCTGACCGAACGGTTCCAGGCATTCATCGGCCGGCTCGAGATCGCCAACGCCTTCTCAGAACTGAACGACCCTATCGACCAGCGCGAGCGGTTCATGGCCCAGGTGAAACTGCGTGAGCAGGGCGATGACGAGGCCCAGCACCTCGACGAGGATTTCATCCGCGCGCTCGAAACAGGCATGCCGCCCACGGCAGGATTGGGTGTGGGTATCGACCGGCTGGCCATGCTCCTGACTAACTCCGCGTCCATTCGCGAGGTGATCTTCTTCCCGCAACTGCGAACGGTGGAGGAAGGATAAACTGTACAGGATGACTCGGGGCCTGATGCAGCGCCGGCCCTCGCGCGGGCGTGTCGGCCACACATTCAGCCCTGAAACTTATTACTCTTTACAGGACCATTTAGAGTTTTATTCCGTAACATGTTCGAAATTTACGATGATGTTTTGGGAACGTTTCTCATAAACAAGTGTAAGAAAAGGGGATGTGGAGATATTAGGGGATGTGGAGATATGAGGGATAGGGGGATACAAGGAGATGTGGCGACAAGCCCGCCTGTGGCGGGCAAGCTGCTTTTCTTCGATCGAAACATCTCCTCATCTCCTTCCCGTATCCCCCTATCTCCCACTACTTAATTTTTGGCTGCGGCTGTGCCGCCTTAAGAAAATGGTCCTGTAAAAATGGGCACTAATAAGAACATCTACACTCCAAAAACCATAGTGGATATGGACAGCGGAGAGGTTCGCAATTCTGAATGCGATTTGAGACCTATGTAGCGTTTCGGTACGTGCGCGGCAAGCGGAAGAACCGGTTTGTCAGCTTGATCACGGTGATCTCGGTTGCGGGCGTGAGCGTGGGCGTGATCGCGCTGATTGTGGTGATGAGCATCATGACCGGGTTTGACAACGCCTTGCGCGAAACCATCATCGGAAACCGCGCCCACCTGACCGTCGAGGAACTGGGCGGCGGCGTCAAGATAGGTGAGCCGGACCAGGTGATCGCGCAGCTCGAGGCGCTCTGCCCCGAGATCGTCGCCTCGGGGCCCCTTATCCAGGTCGAGGCCCTTCTGAAGAACAAGACACGCAGTGGCGAACGCACCACGGGCGCTTTTGTCGTCGGCGTGGACCCGGAGCGCGAGACGGCGGTCACGATGCTCGCCGAGAACCTCACGCGCAAAGGCGGGCGCCAGTGCGGTTCGGGGCGATTGCCCGACGAGAAGGAGATCGTCCTGGGCTATCGGCTGGCCCGCCGCATCGGTGCGTTCGTCGGCAGCGAGATTCAGGTCATCACCGACAAACCGTCCATTTCCCCCTGGGGCAAGGTCCGTGTGCAGCGGGTGATGCTCATAGTCAGCGGCATCGCCCAGGCAAAGATGTCCGAGTACGACTCGCTCTACGGCTTCGTGGACATCCCCACGGCCCAGATGCTTACAGGCTCGAAGGGCGTCGACGCCGTTCACTGCAAGCTTACCAATCCCTTCCTCGCCGACCAGATTGCGGATCGAATACTCGCAAAACTCGGCCTCGGCGCCACGACGTGGTACGAAAGCCAGGCGCCCTTTTTCGAGGCGCTCAAGCAAGAGAAACTGGCCATGTTCATCATCCTGGTGTTTATCATTCTGGTTGCGGCCTTTAACATCACCAGTACATTGATCATGATAGTGATGGAGAAACGGCGCGACATCGGCATCCTCCGGACGCTCGGGACCAGTGGTAGATCGGTCCTGCTGCTCTTCGTGCTCGAGGGACTGCTAATCGGCTTGGCCGGCACGATCATCGGGGTCGTTGCCGGCACCTTGCTGGCTTACAATATCAACCCCGTGGCCGAGTTTCTCGCAGGCCTGTTCGGCATCGACCTGTTCAACAGCCAGATTTACTATTTCGACCGGATTCCTGTGGCCGTGGTGCCTTGGGACATCTTATGGATCACGGTTTGCGCAGTCATTCTCACGCTGCTGTCGACGCTCTATCCCGCGTGGAGCGCGGCGCGGGTGGAGCCTGTGGAGGCCTTGCGCTATGAGTAAGGTCCTCGAGTGCAAAGACGTGGTGAAAACCTTCTACGACGGGGGCCGGGAACTGCGGATTCTGCGCGGCGTGAACATCGAGGTCAGCGAGGGCGAGATCCTGGCGATCTCAGGTCCTTCGGGCGTCGGGAAGAGCACCTTGCTGCACCTGATGGGCGGCCTGGACCGCCCCACCGCGGGTGACATCTTCTTCCGCGGCGCCTCATTGGCCAAGCTGGGCCGCCGGGCCGTCAACCGTATCCGAAACAAGGAAATCGGGTTCGTGTTCCAGTTCTACCATCTCCTACCCGAGTTCAACGCCCTGGAGAACGTTATGATGCCCGCCCTGTGCCAAGGCGCCAAACGGGCCGTCTGCAAACGCCGCGCCGCCGAACTGCTGGCCAAGGTCGGACTCGGGGAGCGCATGACCCACAAGCCCGGCAAGCTCAGCGGCGGCGAACAACAGCGCGTCGCCATCGCCCGCGCACTGTTCAACAACCCGAGCGTCGTCTTCACCGACGAACCCACCGGCAATCTCGACGAACGCACCGGCGATGGAATCATCGAACTGCTCTGGAACCTCAACGAATCCGAAGGCATGACGCTCGTCATCGTCACGCACGACGAACAACTCGCACACAAAGCCCACCGCTGGGTTTACCTCCACGAGGGCCGAGCCTGCGAGAGGAAGTATGACGGGCAAGGAGTAGAAGAAGTGGACGGGTCATGAGGAAAGTTGCGTTTATTACAGGGGCTACACGGGGCATTGGCAAGGCCTGCGCCATGAAACTGGCAAGAGAGGGCTGGGACATCGTGGTGGCGGCACGAACCGTCACCGAAACCAAGCGGCTTCCAGGCACGATTCGCTCCGCGGCCGCCGAGATTGCCCAACTCGGCGCCAAGGCGCTGCCGGTCCGCTGTAACCTCACTGAACATTCGAGCATTGACGAAGCCGTCGCCGCGACTATCGAGGAGTTTGGACGGATCGACGCCGTCATCAACAACGCGGGCGCGCTCTGGTGGCGGACCATGGAAGAAACACCGATGAAGCGGTTTGACCTCGTGATGAACGTCAATGCCCGCGGCGCGTTTGCGGTGACTGCGGGATTCCTGCCCACGATGCGCGCGCAAAACAGCGGCCACATCATCTTCATGTCGCCTCCCATCGATTTATCGGTGGTGCCGGGCCATATCGCCTACATGATCAGCAAGTTCGGCATGACGATGACGGCCATGGGACTGGGTAAGGAACTCGAGGGCACGCCCATCAGCGCCACCGCACTGTGGCCCAAAACGCTGATCGAATCGTTCGCCACCATCAACGCCAAGCTGGGCGACCCCAGCATCTGGCGCAAGGCCGATATCATGGCCGACGCCGTCTACGAGATACTCCAACGGCCTGACGAAACGCGCGGCAAGGCCCTCATCGACGAAGATTTCCTGCGGTCCATCGGCCACACCGATTTCGACCGCTACAACTGCGTCCCGGACGGCCACCCGCTGGAACTCACACCCGAAATCCTACGCGCCATGCGCTCGTGATGCGGTAGTAAGATGGTTTCTTCTTGCTTACTTCTTCGGTTGCTCACAAGAATCTGTGCAACCAAAGTGTCCAGGGCGGCTCATAACTGCTT
>CAYRLQ010000244.1:0-6697 GCA_964425145.1 uncultured Nitrospiraceae bacterium | reverse complement strand
AAACAAGAGGAGATCAAGATGATGATCCTGGAGAAACTTGGCGTGTACCCGCGCGGTACATCCAGCAACACCGATCCTTGATCAAGTCGCCTTCTGACAGGTTTTCCCATGCGAGAAAACACGGTGTCTAAGTGGCCTCTCTACGCCGTCGGCCAAGCGAGATATGGGTTTGGAAACCCTGTCCTTGCTCGGAGAGACCCCACCCTGGGCCCTTCCTGCCGCCACTCCCCGGTTTGGGCCTAATCTTCGATATCCGGCCAGCATGAATCACCTTCGAAGTCGCCTTCTTTTTCGATTTACTCTCGCGGCCCGTTGCTCTGTTACCCACGCCGACAGGCGTAAGCTTCTTGGTGTCTGCGGTTCTGCTCACCGTGTGTCCCCCCATTTGCAGGCACACAAGATGGTTACAGGCCCAAGGAAACGAGCTGGCCGCGCCCGACATCGGGGACTGGCCGAGGACGCCCTCAGGCTCCGCCGTGGCCCGCAGTAGAGAAAGCGGCGCCCGTAGGGCAAAAACCATTGAGTGCGAACTGAACTAATGTGAAGCGAGGCCCAAGGGAAAGCCTTAAAAGTCCATGCATCAGTATCTATATATTGCAGCCTGAAACGCCGAGCGAATGGACTCGCTCTGCCGATTCCGTCCCGCTGCCAATTCATCTACACTGAAATCAACGGGACGGGGAGGATTCCATGGATGGAGATAGCCGGGTAAAAGCACTCCTTGAGATAATTGAAGAGAGTCAATATCTTGAGTCAAAAGTCTTTGAGTCCTTGATGTTAGACAAGGCGCCTTCGCGTGGGCAAGAGGTAGATGGGGACCGATTCCTGCGCGGGGATATACTGAGAGATGTGTGCCGAGAGGAGGCCATGGAGGTTCTCCATAGTAAAGGAATGATTTCTTCCGAGCAATTGAGGACATTCCGAAAACAGATCCTCGCGGAACGACTCGGTTACTTGGCGGAGGGTGCAACTTATGCTGGTCTCACAGTCCATGAACCATCCGTTTTACGGGACCGAGCAAGGCTATATCTCAAACACGCAGATTATTACGCCAATCGAACCAATAGATACTATACATGGCTCGACGCACTACGTCCGGATTTAGAATATATTGAAATTGTGGCTGACAAGACGGTGCATGATTTCCCTGGTCTGGACCTCTCCGAAACGATTCGAGATGTACTTGAAAGATTGGTTGGGGTCTACGAAGACAGATTTGAAGATGTCAGAGATAAATTCAGCCTCTCGCAGCAACAACATGCAGCGAAAGTCCGGCACGCGAAAGAGGAAATCGACCAGCTCTACGAAGCGAATGGATAGTTGGATGCCATCGAGACCTGCTCCTGCTTACTCCGATGAAGAGGGCGGGCCGGAATCGCCGCTTAGTCATACGTACCCTTTCTTCGGAGCCATGCGCGGAATTCCTCGTAACTCCTTTTCAGATGAGGAGACACCTTCAGGAGAGCTTTGATGTTGCGTTGGTATGAGCGGCTCGAGTAGAACGTTCGCAACATTTCCTGGTGACAGCCCGCAAGCCGCCCCGGCGGGACCCTGTGATTCAGGATAACCGGATGTTGGGTGTCGAAATGACCCCAGTTATCACTCAATAATGTTGATTTCCCGTTCTCCTGAATGCGCTCAAACCATGCGCTCCCGGGTAACGGGGTTGCGAAAGTGACACGCAGCCGATGAATCGGAAGCTCTGCAAGGTCGTAAGCGGCTCCTTGTATTGACTCCTCCGTGTCTTCGTCAAAGCCAATCATGTAGAAGCCGTAATTGATTATCCCCAGTTCTGCCGCCCGAGTAAGGGTGTCCGCGATTTCGGCGACGGTCCGCTGCCTCTTACCTATTCGCCTAAGTGTATGTGCGTTCAGCGTCTCGATGCCGTAGCTCAGACACACGCAACGGGTCGTCTTCAACTCCTTGAGTTGCTCCTGGGTTATGCCGACGTTCGCGCAGCACCCCCAGTGGATTTCGGGGCTCAGGAACTCGCGCATAGCCTCGCAGAGGCTGAAAAGGTGATCACGCGGGCCTTCATTGGTAGCATTCCGAAGATCGTCCACGTTGATGCTAAGGTCTTCCATGAAGAAGAAGTTGACCCCGTGCTCTCGATGGACATCATTCATCTCGCGTACAACGTCCACCGGATCACGAAATCTCACGACCCGTTCCCACTCCACATCCGTCCGTCTTCCCCAAGTCTGAGCAGAAGAACAGAATTCACACTTGCCGAAACAGCCTCTCGAATAGACAACGGGAGCGTATCGGAGACGCGTCGCCTCGGGATAGTAGAAGCCGCCTGTCGGCAAGTCGTAATATTTTGGCTCGCGCAGGGGCCAGGGAAGACTATTGAGATTCCTAATCAACGGTCGTCCCTCTGTGGCACATGGTGTATCGCCGTCAAGGTACGCAAGCCCAGCCATGCCGTCGCAGCGCCGGAAGAGTTCCGAGCGCCCACCTGGCGCATCGCGCAAGAGAAGACGGGTAGTCTCTTCGCCCTCCCCCACAATGCAAATGTCGATTGCGCCCTCGGCGTCGAGAAGGAAATCCAATGGAAGCGCCGTCGGATGATACCCCCCAGCCACAATGAGAACGTCGGGCAGTTTCGTCTTAAGATCCTTTGCAAGCGAGATTGCATTCGGTACGTCACGCGTGTAGACCTGGATCAGAATCGCATCGGGCCGCATCCTGCAAAGATGGTCAGACAGAGACTCGGAGAGGTGCCACTGGGAAAGAAGCGAGACATCGTGTCCGTCCTTCGCAAGCGCCGACAGGACGTACTCCAAGCCAATCGGTTCTTCGGGATCTGGATCCAACCGGTCTGCGAGTGGGTCTCCCAGATATATCCCCGCAACCTGCATTCGCTGTGAATTCCTCACAGCCAGCTCATCCGCACGATTGGGAAAGCAATCCCTGGGCGAGCTTCTGCGATACACGGGGCCGGCACTGACGTAACCGGGCTGCTACCCGGCCGCGTCGGGCCGGCATTGGTCGGGGCTTTGCCGTTCATCTTGTGGCTGACTATAGCAGGGCTGGCGACTCACTTCAAGGAAGGACAGTAACGGCGTTGAGGTGTTCAGCTCGGCGCCGGGGCAGCGGGTGCGTTTGTCTCGCTGAAGGACGTGACCTCTGAAGTCCCTCTGACAATCGCGCCTTTCCACGAGTACACAGGAAATCCGCCCGGTTGCGACACGGAGGACTGGAAGCGCAGAGACAACGAATCCTCGGCTTGGACGCGCGGTTGATCCTGAATGGGGAAAAAGGCCTGGCCCCAACAAGTTGAGGGAGCCCACGGGGATGTGTCCAAGGAGATATCGTTCGTCAGGCGGGCGACAAACCATACGGCAAATCCGCTCAGGACCGCGGCGCGTTTCATGTTGAAACAGAATTGCCGCTCGTACTGGGCTTCGGTATGGGCCGTCAAGTCAATCCGATCGAGCGTTTCCGGCGACGATATGAGATGTTCCGTTGTGAGGCCCAAGACCCCGTAGTACGCCCTGAACGGTGGTGGTGCGTCCTCTTGAAGCGCGATTGGATCGGCATCGTAGGCAACGGGGATTTGCCCGTGCGCACACGGGCATTCTACTGGACACATAAAGACTTCGATACGAGAGGGTATGACGACACCGCCAGGCTTCAGATGACGTGTTCGAGCGTCCTCCATAATGCTTGAGATCGCCTCGTCATTACCAACACCGCCAATCAGCTCGCACAAGACCACGTCCGCTTCCTCTGGCAGCGTGATCTCCCTCGAGTCGCCACGGAGGATATCGATCTGGGTATCCATACCCAGAGTCTCGTTGATGCGTTGCGCGAAAGGGATGATGCCGCCCGCCTTCTCGATTGCGTAGACCTGTGCGGCTCCTGCCCGGATTGCCTCTCGGGCCAAGACCCCGGAGCCCGTGCCGATGTCAGCAACGACCATACCCGGCTGCACGACAGCCTTGATTGCCCGCGCGAAGGCTTCGACCCGTCTGAAATCGCCGACATAGAGCAGATGAACACCGGGCATTCCGTAATAGCCCGGGTGCTGACAATAATGGGGGATGATCTTCATGCAGGCGCGTGACCTTTTTTAGGGGGACGGACGCGAAGCCACGCGCTTCTCGGGGCAATCACTTGTCATTTCCCGATCCCTTCGTGACCGTGCCAGCCAGCAAACGCGACACCGCGCTTGGCACAACACCCGCCCCGAAAGCGAGCGCCAACTAAGCATACAACAGCGCTTTCTCATCAAGGTCGGTGCCCGGCCGCGTTGAGGCGGCATTGCCCCGGAGCTGTGCCGTTCATTTTGTGGGTGAGGGTGATTATAGTCGGGCTGTGGACTCACATCAAGGAAGGAGAGTAACGGCGTCGTCAGGGAACTCTCGGGGCGAACCGCACGCCGAACGACCGGCTCCCAAGCGCGACGGGCAAACGAGAACCCAAGCCAGGGCAATCGCATTGAATCATGCTCGGCCCTAACCTAACCTCTTTGAGTGTAAAAGGATGGGCCTACTTCGAGTCAATTATCGAGCGTTCTGTGCCACCGATATCGTGTGTACGGAAGCGCTGAAGAACCGCGTTTAGCCTTTGTTTTCAGCACCTTTCCCACAAATCTCACGAATGACGAGGGGTTCACGGGCGATTTAAATGCGATTGCCCTGGAACCCCAGCCGTGGCGCGCTGTTCTGCTACCGGAAGTAGTATATGACGACAAAGGTAAAGGGCACAGACAGGGCAAAGAGAATGAAACACGCCCACGAAATCAGATCCCGATCCCTGATTCGCCCGATGACGTTAAGCTGCGAGAGGTGGCCGGAAAAGTCCTTAACCCTTTTCTCCCCCCAGATGTGAAAGACGATGGTAGCGATGAAGAAAAGGAGAACAACCATCACGTCAATGGCCACGATGCCGCTTTCCACTATACGGACAAGGGCCTTTCCCGACGCATCGATTACTTTCTCGTCAATAGGGGCACTCATTTCTCACCTCACCGACAGCAGGAAGGCAGCAGCCAGTATCTCGATCACAAGCAGTACATAGCCAGCCGTCACGACAATTACGAATTTTCGAAAAGGCGTAACTGCGAATTCAACGGCCTCATCGATATCCACGGCAGCCGTGGTGGTCTGTGCGGGCTCACAAGCCGCATTCACGAGATCTTTGAAGACTCGCATATTACTCCGAGCTAGCCGCCCGTGTGTGATCCTTTGGGGCGCAGTCGTTACATAGGATTCCATCTTCGACATCTCCTTACCTTTCTCAATGACCTCCTGAACTGCTGAAGAGTGCTGTAATAAGACTGTCAAGGTCGGTCAACCAGCAGTCATTTCGTCCACTGTTCTCTTCCCCTAGCTTCCGGAAAACTCCTTGCCAGTCAGGCATGGCTTCGGTCCGGTAGATGTTGACGAGATCGGCGATGTGCTGATTCCAGCGCACCGTCGCGACTGTCAATCGGCGATTCGCATACGTGTACAAGTTTCGCGAAATGGTGGCCGAGTGTTCATCTGGAATGAGATAACGTCCATATGTCCAGGCGTCGCGAAGGAGATCAATGGCGGAAGTCACTCCGTTGCCCCGATCAGCCTCCAATCCGCGTGCACTCATGACCTTCAAAGGATGAAAAGGATGATGCTCTCCCACACTGTCTTCTCTCTCGGTACGTTCGAACATGTTTACGATCCACAATGGGGTCGTCGGGAACTCCTCACGAGAAAGGAACCAAGCCATTTCGTACGCTGTTGAGAATATGTCATATACCCTGTTGCTGCTCATCACTACTGGCTTCATGCCGCTTGACGAGAGATATTGCATAACCAAGCCTTGCACGCCGTATAATCCCGGTCCACTATCTATGATGAGGTGTGTGATGCCCCTAACCTGATCAAGATACGTAATCAGTTCATCGAGGAATATAACAAGGCGCGCCTGGCGGCTTGTAACAGCGAAGTACGTCTGGAACTCAGGCAGTTGGACCGTGTCATGCGTCGTGAGGATCACCTCCAGGTTCGGCTGAGCCTCTGATTCATAGCAGAGCTTTGCCAGGGTTGCATCGTCCAGTATCCGCTTCTTTCCCTTCTCCACGTCCTCGACGTGCCGTCGCCAGGTACTCTCGTGATTATCGCCGAATTCCTGCTCGAAGACGCTCCAGAAGTTCGGATAGTTCAACCCGTACATTTCGCCGGCGGCAGTGCCAGCAAACTCTTGGCAAAACCTGGTCAGTCGTCCGAGTGATACAATGTACTGCGCACTGGGGCCGGAGTAGTCGATGTCCAAGAGTGCGACCCTTGCCGGCCGGCCCGCGTCGGACTCTGGCCCGCCGCCAGACGCCAACCGGTGCGCGACCGCATGGGCAAGCAGCGTCTTGCCAACGCCTCCTTTGATCGAATGGAACGAGGCAACCTTGATTCGGGAGGTCACGCCACGACGCCTGTTTTCCAGTCGTGCGATCTCCTGCTTATATTTCTTTCGACTTTCGAAACTGGCAAGGTAATCCTGAACTGCTGCCATCTCTAAGATCCGGGGACGAAGCGACGAGACCGGCCTGCCCTGTACATCGGTGGCCTCTTGTTCCACTATCTCTTTAATCCTGCGGTGAATAGCCTCACGCAAATCGGTCTCTTCACGTCCAAGCCCACTTTCGACGAATACCATCTCATAAACCAAGAGCTGCTGTATTTCTACAGGAAAATCAGTGATATGCTCTAATACTCTC
>CAYRLQ010000243.1:0-6713 GCA_964425145.1 uncultured Nitrospiraceae bacterium | reverse complement strand
GATGCACGTGGAAGCCGGCGCGAAGAAGGTGCTGCTCAGCGTGCCGCCGAAGGATGAGGTCGATGCGGTCATTGTGATGGGCGTCAACGACGACAGCCTCAAGCCCAGCGATATGGTGGTATCGAATGCAAGTTGCACGACGAACTGCCTGGCGCCGGTCGTCAAGGTGCTGCACGAGTCGTTCGGCATCAAGCGCGGCCTGATAACCACTACACACGCCTACACGAGCGACCAGAGCCTGCATGACATGCCCCACAGCGACCTACGCCGTGCGCGCTCCGCAGCCCACTCGATCATACCGACGACGACCGGCGCCGCCCGGGCGATCGGCAAGGTGATCCCCGCGCTGGACGGCAAGCTGGACGGTATGGCCATGCGTGTTCCGGTAATTGACGGGTCGGTGATGGACGTGGTGGCGGAACTCGAGAAGAACACGACGGCGGAGGGGGTGAATGCAGCGGCCAAAGCTGCCGCGGAAGGCGCCCTGAAGGGCATACTCGAGTATTGCGAAGACCCGATTGTCTCGTGCGACGTGATTGGCAATCCGGCCTCGAGCATCTTTGACTCGTTGTGCACGACAGTAATGGATGGCAATCTTGTGAAGGTTATCTCGTGGTACGACAACGAGTGGGGTTACTCGAACCGGTGCGTCGACCTGTTCAAGAAGATGGCCTAAGTAGCGGCCTGGGGCTCGCGTGTGGAAAAGAGGGACAGTCCAGTCCCTGTTTTCCAGGAGGTTACGTGCGCTGAACAAGCTGAGTATTGAAGACCTGGACATCAAGGGCAAGCGGGTCCTGATGCGGGTGGATTTCAACGTCCCGCAGCATGGGGACGGCACCGTACGCGACGATACACGCATCCGCGCCGCACTCAAGAGCATCAACTATGTCCGTGATGGTGGCGGCAAGCTCATTCTAATGTCGCACCTGGGCCGGCCCACGGACCCGGAAAAGGCGGCGTCCGAGGACGAAAAGGGCCAAATCATCGCGAAGAATGCCAAACTCAGGATGGACCCGGTGGCGGACAGGCTGCGCGAGCTGGTCGGCGGCAATGTCAGAAAGCTTGACGCGCTGGTTGGGCCCGAGGTGGAAGCGGCGGTGGCCGCGATGGAGCCGGGCGACATCATCCTGCTCGAGAACACGCGGTTCCACCCGGGGGAAACCAAAAACGACCCGGAACTGAGCCGGCAACTGGCCAAGCTGGCCGATGTATACGTCAGCGACGCGTTTGGCACGGTTCACCGGGCCCATGCGTCGACGGAAGGCGTCACGAAGTACGTGGCTCAGAGCGCGGCGGGCTTTCTTGTGGCGAAGGAAATGGGGTATTTCGGGGCGGTCTTGAGTGATCCCGAGCGCCCGTTTGTGGCCATTCTTGGCGGCGCGAAGGTGTCCGATAAGATCGGCGTTGTCGAGAACCTTCTGAACCTTGTCGACACCCTGATCATCGGTGGCGGCATGGCCTACACCTTCATCAAGGCGCAGGGTCGTGAGATCGGCGATTCGCTGCTCGACGAAGCGGGATTGGACACGGCCAAAACCGTCATGACGAAGGCCGAGGAAAGGGGCGTTGCGCTTCTGCTGCCTGTGGACACCGTGGTGGCGGATGCCTTCGCGGCTGACGCCACCTCCAAGGTCGTGGACGTGGATCAGATCGAAGCGGGCTGGATGGGACTGGACATCGGCCCGAAGACGCTCGAGCAGTTCTGCGATGCCATCCAGCAGGCCAAGACGGTCGTCTGGAACGGCCCGATGGGGGTGTTCGAGATGGAGCCATTTGCTAAAGGAACGAGGGCCATTGCCGAGTTGCTGGCCTCGAACGACGTGAAGAGCATCATCGGCGGGGGCGATACAGCCGCGGCCGTCAAGCAATACGGCCTCTCGGCCAAGATGTCGCATGTGTCGACGGGCGGCGGGGCTTCACTCGAGATGCTGGAAGGGAAGGTTTTGCCGGGACTGGCCGCCTTGACGGACTCGCCCGACTGAGGCGGACAAGTAGAATCTGGCATGCGCGGGGGCGGCATGGGATTGGCCCGCGCGAGTACGTTACGCTCGGGCGCAATGGGAAAGGAACAGTGCGCGATGGCGTTATCGCAGGAACGCAAACAGGCCATTATTGAGCAATACGCCACACATGAGGGCGATACGGGGTCGCCGGAAGTGCAGATTGCGCTTTTGACCGAGCGGATCAACCACCTTACCGAGCACTTCAAGGTTCATAAGAAGGACTTCGCGGGCCGCCTGGGCCTGCTGAAGCTCGTAGGCCAGCGCCGCCACCTGCTGAACTACGTCCGCAGGAACGATATCGAGCGGTACCGTGGCATCATCAATGTATTGGGTCTGAGAAAGTGAGAAGGCGCGAGGAGCGCCTGAACATACAACAGCAGAGAGCACAGGAACTGCCTGGTGCGTACCAGGCGACGTGCCCTCAGCACAGGGAGTAATCAGGGTAACATGGTAAAACGAGTTTCGTTAACTGTCGGCTCGGATGAGATTCACTTCGAGACGGGGCGCATCGCCAAGCAAGCCCACGGCGCCGTTGTAGGCACCATAGGCGAAACCATGGTTCTTTCAGCAGTATGCGTCTCTCCCGAGCCCCGTCCGTCTCAGGATTTCTTGCCGTTGACGGTGGAGTACCGTGAGAAGAGCTTTGCCGCAGGCAACATTCCCGGAAACTATTTCCGGCGCGAAGCGCGGCCAAGCGAACGCGAGGTGCTCGTGTGCCGCTTGACCGACCGCCCGATCCGGCCGCTCTTTCCCAAGAGATTCTTCAACGAGATACAAGTGTGTCAAACGGTCTACTCGGCCGATAACATTCACGACCCAGCAGTCCTGTCGATCAACGCAGCCTCCGCCGCGCTGCATATCTCGAAGCTCCCGTTTGCGGGCCCTATAGGGGCCGTTCGGGTCGGGTTGCTCGACGACACATTCGTGGTAAACCCGCACATGGACAGGATGGCAGAAAGCCGCCTCAATCTCGTCATCGCCGGGACGAAAGATGCGATCTGTATGGTCGAAGGCAGCGCAGGTGAACTATCGGAGTCGCAAATGGCCGATGCGCTCGAGTTCGGCCACGGGCACATCGTGGCGATATGTGAGTGCATTGACCAATTCCGGGCCCGCGTGGGCGTCGAGAAAATGCCCTTCGAGACCCACGAGCCGGAGCCCGAAGTCGTGAACGACGTCGAGACATCGGCGACCGAGCGCTTGGTCGAGGTGCAACGCATTGCGGAGAAACTGCCGCGCCAGGAAGCCGTCGATGCGCTCAAGGCCGAGGTGCAAGAGAAACTTGCCGAAAAATACGGCGAAGAGCTCTACGAACAGCGCGTGGCAGACATCAAGGACCAGTTCAAGGAACTTGAGCGGCGGATCATGCGCGAGCAGCTCATCGCGACTAACCAGCGCGTCGACGGACGCGCACTGGACGAGATACGCCCGATCGCCATCGAGGTGGGGATCTTGCCTCGGGCGCACGGGTCCTGCTTGTTCACCCGTGGGGAGACCCAGGCCCTCGTCGCCACAACGCTGGGTACCAGCCGCGACGAGCAACGCATCGACGAGCTCACGGGGGACACCTTTAAGCGCTTCTTTCTGCACTACAATTTCCCCCCGTGGTCGGTGGGTGAAACGCGGCGTATCATGGGTCCGGGCCGGCGCGAGATCGGTCATGGCCAACTGGCTGAGCGGGCCCTCGCGAACATGCTGCTCATCGATGATGAGGACGAAGATGCTTTTCCCTACACCATCCGGATTGTATCCGATATCACCGAAAGCAACGGGTCGAGCTCGATGGCCACGGTGTGCGGGGGCAGCCTGAGTCTGATGGACGGCGGCGTGCCGATGAAGACGGCCGTGGCGGGCATTGCCATGGGCCTTATCAAGGAGGGCGACGAGGCACGCATTCTCAGCGATATCCTCGGCGTCGAGGACCATCTGGGCGACATGGACTTCAAGGTGTGCGGCACCAGTGAAGGCATCACCGCGTTTCAGATGGACGTGAAGATATCCGGGCTGTCCAGTGAGATCATGCGCAAGGCGCTCGAGCAGGCCCGCGTCGGCAGAATGTACATCCTTGACAAGATGAACGAGTGCCTGGCTGAGCCGCGTCCCGATATTTCAACCTACGCGCCGCGTATCTTCACCATTAAGATCGATATCGAGAAAATTCGCGACATCATCGGACCGGGAGGCAAGGTGGTCCGCGACATCCAGAACAGGACCGGCGCCGATATTAACATCGAGGATGACGGTACCGTAAGCGTGGCATCGGCCGACGCCGACAATGCGAGGATGGCCATTGAAATGATCGAGGCGATCACCGCCGATGTCGAGTTGGGCAAGGTGTATCGAGGCGCGGTGACACGGACCACGTCCTTCGGCGCCTTTGTCAGCGTGCTTGGCAAGAAGGAGGGACTTGTCCGGATTCCCGACCTGGCGCTTGGCCATGTAAAACGGGTGGAAGACGTCATCGGTATCGGCGACGAAATCGATGTGAAGGTGATCGAGATCGACCGCATGGGCCGCGTGAATCTGTCCAAGATCGAGGCCGACTGCGAGTTGGGGCGTTTGAGCGAAAAAGACCTGGCGGAGCACAAGAGGCTTCAGCGCAATGCGCGCCCCCAACGCAGTAGCCGGGATCGCAGCAGCCAAAGTCGCGCCGGTCGGGATCGTGGCAGCCGAAATCGCAGCGGCGGTTCCAGCGGCGGTCGCAGGCGCTATTGATGGCGCGGTAGCGGAGCCCGAACCTGTCGGTGTGATGCCCTGTGTCGCCCCGCGATGGGCACGAGAAATCTTCGCGGAAACGCCGGCGAGTTACAGCGCGCGTCCGCCGTGGATCGCGCCGGCAGGTTTCCAGAGGGGTTGATTGTGCAGCAGACTATAACCGATGACACCGTCGTGGTCCGGAAACTAGCCAACGGCGTCACGGTCACCATCGAGCGGCTCCCCCACCTGCATTCTGCGGCCGCGGGGGTATGGGTCAAGACCGGTTCGGCAAATGAACCCGACTCCCAAGCCGGTATTTCACATCTCCTCGAACACCTCTTCTTCAAGGGCACTGCCACTCGGACTGCACGAGAACTCGTCGAGGTTATCGAGCGCCAAGGCGGGCAGTTAAACGCGTTTACCTCGCGCGATTACACCTGCGTCTACGTCAAGACGCTCGATACGCACATTGGCGCCGGTATCGAGATTCTGGCCGATATTATCAAGAACTCCCTGTTCTGCGACCTCGAAAAGGAACGCAATGTCGTGCTCGAGGAGATCGCCTCCATTGAAGATGTGCCCGAAGATTACGTACACGAACGGCTTGCCCGCCGCCTTTGGCCCAACCATCCTCTGGGCCGGGCGGTCTCGGGAACAGTCGAGACAGTTGCCGCGTTGGGCCTCGATGACGTACGCGCGTATTATGATGCCTGGTACCGGCCCCAAAACTTGTACTTCTCCATCGCAGGCAATTTCGACCAGGATACCGTGCTGGACCAGGTCCGTGCCGAATTCAGCGCACTACCTCCAGGCGCCACGGTCGACCGAAGTGGCAAGCCGGAGTTCGGGCGAGGCGTCGAGTTAATCGAACGCAACATCGCCCAGAATCATCTCTGCATAGGTTTCCCGGGGCCTGCAATCACCGATCCGCGACGCTATGTCTACGACGTGCTCAGCAGCACCCTGGGCGGTGGGTCCACGTCACGTCTGTTCGAGCGCATCCGGGAAAACGAAGGCCTGGCCTATGCTATCTATTCCTTCAATGCGGCCCACCTCGCCTCAGGCATGTTGGGCGTATATGCAGCCGTAGCGCCTGAGAACCTCGCCAAAACCATCGAACTGACCTTTCGCGAGTTGCGCAACCTCCGCGATGCGCCCATGAGCGATGACGAACTGGACATAAACCGCGAGCAACTCAAAGGCGGCATGCTCATGGCACTCGAGCACACGTCTGTCCGCATGGCCCGCATGGCGAGGTCGATGATGTACTTCGGGCGCCTCATCACCGTCGAGGAGGTCGTCAACGAGGTGGACGCGGTTACCGCGGAGGGTGTCCAAGCCCTTGCACAGGACGTCTTCACACCGGACACGTGCGCCATGGTGGCGCTGGGACCCTGTGATGGGCAGGTAATCGGGCCGGTGCCGCTATGAGCAACGCTATAACCGTCGCAATCGCTCGCGAACCCGGTTGCGAAGACATCCCGCTACCTGCCTATGAAACCGTCCACGCCGCCGGCATGGACCTGCGCGCCGCCGTCTCGAAACCCATTACGCTGGGTCCCGGTGAACGCGCCCTGACGCCCACCGGCATCCGCATCGCGCTACCCCCCGGTGCCGAAGCCCAAGTGCGCCCCCGCAGCGGCATGGCCGTCAAGCACGGCATATCGTTGGTCAATGCTCTCGGCACCATCGACGCGGACTATCGGGGCGAAATCCGCGTTATCCTGATCAACCTCGGTCGGGAGCCCTACACCATCCACCGCGGCGACCGCATCGCCCAACTCGTCATCGCACCCGTCCTCAAGGTCCAGTGGAACCCCGTCGAGACCCTCGAAGAAACCGCCCGCGGCGAAAGCGGTTTCGGCCACACCGGTGCGCAATAGGTTCAGCATATTTAGTGTTGGCAGAATCCGCTCGCATCATGAGTTTTCCCCACTTGTTCGTTTGAACCTGGAAAAAGCACTTGAACCACGGAGAGCACGGAGAACACAGAGTAAATAGTCGATTACGGCT
>CAYRLQ010000242.1:6298-6715 GCA_964425145.1 uncultured Nitrospiraceae bacterium | reverse complement strand
CTGGGCAATCAGTTTTGTTCAAAACACACGACTTATGCATAGGTGATCTTTCACATTGAGCTAGCGTGAGTTTACCACAGATCGGGGCGGAGTGTGGCGTAAGTTGTTTCGTGGGAAGCAGTTCAACGGGCGGGAGATGTAGTGCCTAAAGTGTAGGCCGGGGCGGTCAATTGGTTGTAGAGATCTAGGGCGTCTGAGTCTGCCTCTTCGAGCCGCCAATAGCCTGGCTTCTTGTTGCGTTCGGTGAGTTTGTAGGTGATAAGCCGCGCAATAGTGGCGGGTCGCAGGGTCCTTTTGAGTTGACGCTCGATGACTTGTTTGCGTCGGCGTCGGCCGGCGGTGCGCAAGGCGTGCTCGAGATGCGCCAAGGCGAACAGGGGCTTTCGGAGTTGTTGCTGGAGGCCGCGTAATTGGCCG
>CAYRLQ010000242.1:0-6288 GCA_964425145.1 uncultured Nitrospiraceae bacterium | reverse complement strand
TCACGCAACGTGGGACTGTCCAGAACGACGAGGGTGCGGGTTGTGCCGGCCACTTGGGCCTCGCCGCGCAAGAAACGCACTTCACCGAGTTGGGCATTGTTCAACGTATCGGAGGCTTCCAGGGGGCGTTCGGTCCATTCCTTGTAGTGCGAAGGAACCAAGGAAACGACATGACCTAGTTTGGAGGCGTCCAGCAACGCCCAATTCTTCTTTGAGAGGTTGCCTTTATCGCATACCACGGTAACTTGGTCGGGGACGATTTCTAGTTGTGCGCACTGGTGCGTGATGGCGTCCAACGCCCCGGGAAACGTCGTCATATCATTATGGTTGCCTCGGAACAGCTTGGCCGTCAGGGGAACCCACCCGCGTTTGCTCGTGGGATGCAGCGCCCTGCCGATGGCAGCCAACACCGGTGTTTGACCCACTGACAACATGCGCCGAGGCCGCCCCGACTTGCCCTTGCGCTCCACGTGTGCATCGATCAGTTCCACCAGACCCAAGCGCTGCGCCAAGGAAAGCAATACGGCCACGCCGCCATCCCCGTCACGGGCTGCTGCAGCGACCAGCCCGACATGATGCCGATAAAACCCGCTGTGAGTCCGAGCAATCGAAATGAGCCGGACATCGCAATGATGACAAGGATGGCTATCACGAATTTCCAGATACCGTTCCACACTTTCATGAAGGCATCGGCATTTTCGGGCTGGAACGCCTTAGATTTCACTACTCTGCCAAGTCGTTTACCCAGAATCGTTTGAGCTGGAGCAGCACAACTAACGTCGAAACGGTCAGGATGATGGGTCGGTAGGGGGATTCCTGGCCCAGGAACTTATTATAGTATTTGCCGAAGACGCCATAGGCGAAACCCGGCTGGTGTTCGTTGGTTCCGGGCTTCTCCTGTGTCACCACGGGTTTGGGGGGCTCTTCCACGCCGGGCATCTGCGCCTCGACAACGGGCGCCAGGATGAGAGACGCCAGCGCAAGAATCACGATAACACGGCACGCATACACCAATTGACCACCGTCACGTGAAGCACAGAGCCTTGCCAACCTGTTAGCCATAAATCGTTCTCCTTTGGACCCCGCGCGGACGCGCAATCCGTTCTGGTCATTTTGAGTCTGAATCCTTCGTGGAGGTACTTTGCCCCTTACCAATCCAGCCTTTGCGCCAGAAGAAGAACACCTCTATGCCGGCGATGGCAATCATCACCAGGAGAAACGCGGGATACCCCCAATACCACCGGAGTTCGGGCATGTTCCATGGAGAGACGTCGGAATTGAAGTTCATACCATAGATTCCAGCCAGAAAGGTCAGCGGGATGAACATGGTGGCGATGACCGTCAGAACCTTCATGACATCGTTCATGCGGTTGCTGACGCTCGAGAGGTATACGTCCAGGAGCCCCCCAAGCAATTCCCGGTAGGTTTCAACCATTTCCACAATTTGGAACAAGTGATCGCTGCAATCCCGCAGGTACACGCGCGTGGTCTCCGAGATCACGTCATGACCATCTCGAATCAACGAATTGACGGTCTCCCGCAAGGGGGCGACCGCACGTCGAATCGTTAACAGGTCGCGCTTTGCGGCGTGAATGCTTGCAACGGTCTCAGGCGTCGGTTCGGATAGAACTTGCGCTTCCAGGCGTTCCACCTCGTCGCTGAACGCGTCCATGCTCGGGAAGTAGAAATCGACGACGGCATCCAGCAGACAATAGGCCAGATAATCAGCCCCCATCTGCCGGATGCGGCCGCGACCATCGCGGATACGCTCCCGGACTGCACCGAGGCAATCGCCGGCATGCTCTTGGAAGGTCAGTACGAAGCCGTCGCCCAGAAAGATGCTGAGCTGTTCGGTTCGAACGGGCAGTCCGGGCTCCATCATTCGGGCCACGATAAAGAGATTGTCCTCATACTCCTCCACCTTGGCCCGCTGACAAGAGTGGACCACGTCTTCAAGGGCAAGGCGATGGAGACCGAAGGCTCGGCCCAGTTCGGCGACCGTGTCCACGTCGCCGAAACCGTCCACGTTCACCCATACGACCGGTCGCTGCTGAAGAAAGCGCCGGATGGAGCCGATGTCCTGTACTTGCTCTTCCTCGACGTCCTTCGGGCCATACGTGATGACGTCGATCCTGGGCTGCCGAGCTTCGGGATCTGCCGTCAATGTGCCGGGTGGCGCTCCCGGCGCTTGTCTTCTGCGTTTCTTGGGATTGCGGCGTTTGACAGAACTCATTTCGACATCCTCCTCGGTTGTTCCATGGCGGGGTCCGGTTAGGGTATTATACCTTGCGCCTGACGAAGCGGCCACTTAACCCGCCTCGCCAGCAACCCCAGTTCCGGCAACCGGGAAGAGCCATGGAATCTCTAAGGAAGGCACGTCCGCAGGGTTCATCCGGCAGCATCCCCGGGCACGTCCTCAGGGCCCGTACGGCCAATCTCATGAAATGGCTCGCGCCGGCGCTGTTGATGCTCGCCCTGACCTCCAACGGCGGCGCTGCTGAGCAGCCGCAAGGCGAAGCCTCTGAACCGGCCGAGTTGACCCTCCCGGCGGTGGAGGCTCGTCTCACTGGGATTCAAGAATCCTCGGCCCTCGAAGAGGCCGTCCAGACCAAGCTTGTCGAAACCTACACGAGCGTCCTGGAGCAGCTTCGTCTGGCGCAGCAATGGCAGCAGAAAGCCCTCCAGTTTGAACAGGATCGCGAGCGCGCTCCTGACCGCGTGAAGGAAATCGAAGCGGCATTGGCGGCGCCGCCACAGGAACCCCAGGCCCAGGCTCCCGAGGACGCCACCTTGGCGGAACTGGGTCAGCTTCTGTCCCAAGCCGAAGCGCAGCTGGCTGCCTTGGTGGCCGAGCGAGCGGAGCTGGAGGCCGAGTCGAGCCGGCGGGCTGAGCGCCGTAAACGGGTGCCCGACTTGATAGTGGATGCGTCCCGACGCTTGGAAGAGGCTCGCACCCAGACGGCTGGCCCAGCCGATGCCGCCCAGGCCCCCGAAATCGCCGAAGCCCGACGGCTCCTTGCCGCGGCCCGGGTCCAGGCCATCGAAGCGGAGAAGGGGGCTTACGAGACCGAGCTGCGAAGCTATGAGGCACGGGGACGGCTGCTCACGCTGCGCCAGGATCTTGCCGCCCGCCGCGTCTCGGAGCACGAGAAACTGGTGGCGGCGTGGCGGCGGATTGTCTCCTCGTCCCGGCAAGAAGGGGCGCAGCAGGCTGCCAAGGAAGCGAGCGAAGCGCTTGTCCAGGCCGACAAAGTCAGCCCGTTGGTCCGGGAGATAGCCCAGGAGTTGGCCGCGCAAAACGCGGCGCTCGTGGACAGACGTACTGGCCCAGACGGCCTTGTTAGGAAGATCGAAGAGGCATCCCGCTCCGAGGGGGAGCTTGAAGGCAAGCTTATCCAAGTCTCAACCAGCTTCAAGGACGTCAAGGCCAAAGCCGAGGCTGTTCCTCTCACTCATGCAGTCGGTCTCCTGCTCCGGAAGCACGGCCGTGAATTGCCGGATCCGCGCTTTCATCGTGCCCGTGTGCGGAAACGCAATGACATTGTAGCCCACATGCAGTTTGAGCAAATGGAGTTTCAAGAACAGCGTCGGGGCCTTGCAGACATCGATGGCTTGGTCAACACGACGCTTGCAGGCTTGCCGTTGTCGATTCCGGAAGATCACCAGGAGGCCTTGGCGGGGACGCTGCGGGAGTTGTACATGACGAAAAGGGCCTCTTTGGATGCCCTTCTTGAAGACGTCGACGCATATATCGACATGCTGCTCCGGGTCCAACTCAAAGAGCAGCAGCTTATTGACGAAACGGAAAAATTCGCCGCATACATCGGCGAACGCGTGCTGTGGATCCGAAGCGGCAGGCCCATTCAGTTGTCCGACTTCATTGGCGCGGGGCACACCGTGCTGTGGCTGGCAGATGGACGCAAATGGCGAGCCACGCTCGTCACGCTGGGCTCCGATGTGCGCGCCCATATGATTGAATACGGATTTGCCCTCTTGATATTCGGACTGGGTTTGATTGCCCGCCGGCGGGCGACGAAGCACATTGACCAGGTCTCTGAATCGGCAAGAAAGCCAACCTGTCAATCGGTGGGTCTGACGGCGGAGGTGTTTGTTGCTACGGTCGTGGCCGCCGTGGTCCCGCCTGCCGTGCTGTGGTTTCTCGGTTGGCGGCTTGGTTTTGCGGCAGAAGGGGGTGCCTTTGAAAGGGCCGTGGCCTCGGGGCTCACCCGGGCAGCTATCGTGGCTTTCGCGCTTGAGTTACCCAGGCAGGTCTTGCGCCGGCAGGGCCTTGCCGATGCGCACTTTGGGTGGCCGGCCCGCTCTCTCCAGACCATTCGACGGCACCTCGGCTGGTTTATGCCAATTGCCGTAAGCGCAGCATTCGTGATTTCGGTCCTGGAGTGGGCGGGCGATGAGCGCCAGATGGAAACGCTGGGCCGGTTCGTGACCGTCGCGGCCATGGCTGCCTTCGCGTTCTTCGCCCACCTCGTGATGCGTCCGGGTACCGGCCCCGTTGCCGCAGGATTGGACCTCGCCAGGAAACGTCGGGTGCGGCATTTCGGCACAGCGTGTTACCTGGTTGTTGTCGGGATACCCGTAGCCTTGGGCGTTCTGGCCTGTGCGGGTTATCACTTCACGGCACTCCGTCTGAGCTGGCACTTTCACGGCACCGTGTTATTCGGCGTCGGTTTGCTGGTACTGCGCGGACTTGTGCTGCGATGGGTACTGCTCACGCACCGCCGCCTGGCTAGAGACCAGGCACGCAAACGCCGGGAAACGCAAAAGGCAAAAGGCTTGGATGGCGAACAACCTGAATCAAGCGAGGAAGAGGCGCCATTGGATTTGGCCGAGGTGGATCTCCGTACCCAAGGCTTAATCCGGAGTATGGTACTTCTCATCCTGATTCTCGGTGTGTGGCTGATCTGGGCCGATGTCCTGCCGGCCCTGCGCATTCTGAACCGCGTCGAGCTTTGGCACACAACTCAACAGGTGGGCGAAACCGTTCGAGACGCCGAAGGTGAGCCTCTGGTGGTAACGCGAGAAGAGCTGGTGCCGGTCACGCTGGCTCACCTCGGACTGGCGATTCTCGTTGCGGGAATGTCGTTGGTACTCGTCCGGAACCTGCCCGGACTACTCGAGATGACGCTTCTCCAACGTCTTCCGCTGGCGCCCGGGGAGCGCTACGCTATTACAAGTCTCATTGGGTACTCCCTCGTAGTCGCGGCCGTCATCTTAGTATTTCACATCATCGGAATCGGTTGGGCGAAGGTGCAATGGCTCGTGGCAGCTCTCGGTCTCGGGTTGGGCTTTGGACTCCAGGAGATCTTTGCCAACTTTGTCTCTGGACTAATCATCCTTTTCGAGCAGCCCGTTCGGGTTGGCGACACCGTCACCATCGGCGGTGTAAGTGGCACCGTGTCGCGCATTCGGATTCGCGCCACGACCATAACCGACTTCGACCGGAAGGAACTCATTGTCCCGAACAAGGAATTCGTGACAGGACAACTGGTCAATTGGACCCTTTCCGATATGGTGTTGCGCGTCATCATTCCTGTGGGAATCGCATACGGCTCCGATACCGAGTTAGCGGTGCAAATCCTGAAACGCGTCGCGCTGGACAACGCAAACGTTCTCGATAATCCGGAGCCCCATGTCCTTTTCTGGGCTTTTGGCGACAGCTCGCTCAACTTCGAGTTGCGCGTCTATGTGAAGAGCTCCGACGTGTACCTACAAGCGCGGCACGAGTTGCACATGGAGATTGATCGCGCCTTCCGCGAAGCCGGCATTGTCATTGCCTTCCCGCAGCAGGATGTTCACCTTTATTCCACTGCCGACACCCTTCCCTTAATGGATAACCCTCCGGAGAAGAAGGGTTCGGCAGAGGAGACTTGAATAGGGCGAGTCACAGCGCAAGGAAAGGGGAGGCCGGCGTTTTCGACGACAGATATTAAGTGACGATTGTCCCCTCTAAGATCCCTTTAGGCCGTATTCGGGCCTTCCCCCTCTGGCCAAACACGGTGCGCCAATCCATCCTTCCCCGAGCGCTTCACTTCGTACATGAGATTGTCGGCCAAGCGGACCACTTCGTGGACGTCTCCGAGGGAATTCAGGAGGGAATTCAGAGGAATTCAGGGACACCACGCATTTCGGTCTTCCGTTTTCAGTTTCGGGCCAAGCGCTTGTGCGTGCAGCACGCGGCAAGAATCAATTCCGGCCGCTCCACGAATGCCCCTGTTGCCTCACGTAAAAATCTATTCGAAATTGGGCGTGGATTTAGCCGGTTTTTGG